>NZ_CP139707.1:1826666-2157083 GCF_034377145.1 Sulfitobacter sp. OXR-159 | reverse complement strand
CCATGAACTTGCCATTGTATTCGCCCAAAGCACCCTCAGGCGGGCGGAAACCGGGGTAGGGTGCAAAGTCAGAGGCGGTCCACTCCCAGACATCGCCCCAAATGCCCTTGCCGGGCAGGGGGCGTAGGGCACCGATCGCATCGGCATCGCCCATCAGGTTGCCGTTGATCGGCACATCGCGAAAGGCAACTTCATGCTCGGCTTCGGTGGGCAAACGGCCCCCGGCCCAACGGGCAAAGGCTTCGGCCTCATAATAGCTGACGTGGACCACCGGCGCATCAAGCGCGACAGGCTGCGGCCCGCGCAGGGAAAAGGTCCACCATGTGCCATCCTGCTGCCACCAGTAGAGCGGATGCGCCCATGCTTCGCGCTGCGCTACGGCATGGCCTTCCATCAGCCATAGCCGCGCGTCGCTGTACCCGCCGTCCTCCATGAAAGCGATCCATTCGCGGTTGGTCACCGGACGGTCGGCAATCTCAAAGGGGTCGAGCCAGACCCTGTGGCGCGGCCCTTCGCAATCATAGGCAAAGCCGCCCCCCTCATGGCCAATCTCAACAAGACCGCCCCTGTGGCGGCTGAAGTTGAGTGGCATTTCGTCGGTGACCGCCAGCGGCTCGGGGTCTTTGTAGGTGGGCAGCAAAGGGTTAAAACTCAGCCCGTGGAGCAGGTCGGTGATCAACAGCTCTTGATGCTGCATCTCATGGTGGCAGCCCAGTTCAACCAGTTGAGCGATCTCATCGGCATCGTCGCGGCTGGCGTTCATCAGATCGTTCAGGCTGTTCTCCACATGATCGCGATAGGCCCCCACCGCAGCGCCATCGGGGCGCGAGACCAATCCGCGTTTGTCACGCGCATGACGCGGTCCAGCCTGCACATAGTAGGAGTTGAACAGCACCGCGAAACGGTCATCGGGCGAGCGATAGTCAGCGACCCGGGGTTTGATGATGAACTCCTCAAAGAACCACGTCGTATGGGCCAGATGCCATTTCACCGGAGAGGCATCCTCCATGCTTTGCAGCATCATGTCTTCGGGACAAAGCGGCGCTGCCAAAGCCTGCGTCCGGCTGCGGGTGGTGGCGAAAAGGCTCAAGGCCTCATCAGGGGACATCGGCTGGGGTTTGGCGTTCATTTCGGGCGCTCCTTTGGTGGTCCGCAGACAGGGTCCACTATGGGCAAATTTAAGGCCGCCGCGTAGATTTCAAGCGATAACAGATGCTCACCATTTGGTATGGGCCGCTTTGGCGGCGCCGTGAGCCCGCTATCGCTTGCCTTCCCGCGTGGAGCCTGCAATCCGTTGCGTAAGCAAAACAGGCCCCCTGCCGCCACGTACAACCGCCCAAAGGACCACCCCATGACCCAGTTCTGCCTGACCGTGACTTGCCCCTCGAAACGGGGGATCGTCGCCGCCATCGCCAATTACATCGCCGAAACCGGGTGCAATATCACCGACAGCGCGCAGTTCGACGACACGGAGAACGGCCAGTTTTTCATGCGCATCAGCGCAGAGGCGGAAACCGGGGCCACGCTTGAGAGCCTGCGCGACGGGTTTGATGCGGTCGCAGAACCCTTTGGCATGACCTATGATTTCCATGACCAAGACACCACGATGAAGGTCGTGGTCATGGTCTCTCGCTTTGGCCATTGTCTGAACGATCTGCTCTACCGGGTGCGGATCGGAGCCCTCCCGATTGAGATCGTCGCCGTGATTTCGAACCACATGGACTATCAAAAGGTGGTGGCGAACCATGACATTCCGTTTCATTGCATCAAGGTAACCAAGAATAACAAGCCGCAGGCAGAGGCGCGGATCATGGAGGTGGTAGAGGATACCGGCGCGGAACTGGTCGTGCTGGCGCGCTACATGCAGATCCTCTCGGATGCCATGTGTCAGAAAATGTCGGGTCGGATCATCAACATCCACCACTCTTTCCTGCCGTCTTTCAAGGGGGCGAACCCCTATAAACAGGCCTATGAGCGGGGCGTGAAATTGATCGGTGCCACGTCGCATTACGTCACCGCCGATTTGGACGAAGGACCGATTATCGAACAGGACACCGTGCGGGTCACCCATGCGCAAAGCGCCTCTGACTATGTGTCGCTGGGCCGTGACGTTGAGGCCAGCGTCCTGGCGCGGGCGATCCACGCCCATGCCCATCAACGGGTCTTTCTGAACGGGAATAAAACCGTGGTCTTTCCGGCATCGCCGGGCAGCTATAGTTCCAAGCTGATGGGGTAAGCGCCACGGCCCCGCGTTCGCCGAAACTGGTGTGATCGCGGGGCCTTGGGGGCGAGCAATGCGCACAGGCATCCGTAAACCGCGGGCGGCAGGTATCGGATCAGCGTGAGGATAAGTGTTTCATCTGGCGGGAAAAGTGGTGCCCCCACACGGTCAACAATTAGCGCCGTTTTTCTCTTATTTTTATAGGGCATGTGGACCACGCGCGAAGCCTGTCGGGCCTTATATATTTCAATCACTTACAATGAGGGTGGACCACGAAAAATCAGGACTCCCCACAGGAAAATACACGCTTTTCGGCCGCAGGAGACCCCATGAATAATGCTCAAAAAGACACCTATCGCGCGCTCGCCGCGGCCAAAGAGATTTGCGATGGACGCCACCCGATGGAGGACCGGGCAACCATCCTGATCACTCTCGATCATGTGATCGCCACGGTCCCAATTGCCGCGATGGGAAATGACCCGAAGAAGGCGATCGCCATGCTCAATGAGGGGGTCATCCCCAGCGTAGAAGAACGGATCATGCTTTTTGCGAACAAGCGCCAACCGAAATAATTCAAGGGAGACCTAAATGACCAAACAGTCACGCCTGCCAATCAAAGCAGCAAAAGACATCGCAGTTACTCATGGGTGGGATCAGGTGATCGTCATCGCAAGGAAGGTGGGAGATGATGGATATGAACATGTGATCACCTATGGAAGGGACGCGGCTCATTGTGAGGCGGCGGCGCGCGCCGGGAATGCAGTCAAGCATCACCTGATAAAATGGCCATGCGCTTTATTCGACAGTGCAATTCGGGTGCTCGGGGTGGGGCGCGATGCCGATAATCGGAAAGCCTTGCGGGTCACTTTGAAACAAGAGCCGTCAGAGCACGACATCAGAATGGTTCAAGACATGCTGCGAGCACCCACGCACTCGCCCGCCGCTGTCGAAAACGGCGCGTAATCCAACTACATCTGGGAGGGATTGAGATGACCCGAACTATCTGTATCTACCACGCAAACTGCGCCGACGGGTTCACCGCCGCATGGGCGGTACGTGAGGCCCTTGGCGAAACGGTGGAGTATATCCCCGCTGGATATGGCGATGAGCCGCCAGGCGTGACAGGCGCTGACGTCATAATCGTCGACTTTAGCTATAAGCGCCCTGTCCTTGAGCGCATGGCCCACACAGCTCGTTCAATTATCGTTCTCGACCACCACAAGACTGCGAGGGATGACCTGATCAACCTGCCGCGCCCAGCCGGGGGATGGGACGCACATCGGGCGGCTGCCGGAAACCCCGCCGCGCTCTTCGATATGGATCGGAGCGGTGCGCAGATGGCGTGGGACTACTTCCACCAGGGCGCGCGCCCCTTCCTGGTCGATGTCGTGGCCGACCGCGATCTGTGGCGCTGGAGCATAGACCAGTCGCGAGAGATAAACGCGGTCATCGGATCGCACGAGATGACATGGGATACATGGCACGATCTAGCGGCGCGGCTCCAGGCAGACGCCGACATCGGCCGCGTTGCTGCTGAGGGCGGGGCCATTCTGCGCGCGCACGACAAACTGGTGCGTCAGGTAATCGATGTCTCGAAACGCCGTATGGTGATCGGCGGCCATGAGGTTCCTGTCGCCGCCGCGCCATACGCTCTCGCATCGGACACGGCCGGCACAATGGCCGAGGGTGAGCCCTTCGCTGCGACTTATGTCGACGGGCCGAAGGGCCGGGCGTTCTCACTTCGATCGCGCGGCGACGGCCTAGACGTTTCGCAGATCGCCGCAGCCTATGGCGGGGGCGGCCACCGCCGCGCGGCTGGCTTCCTGATGCCACATGGATGGGAAGGTGATGGTCTGCCAAGCCATCGCGCTTAAGTACACGAAAGGAGGCGGTAATGAGCGAAGTATTAAATTGCGATGCAGGCGGATGCGGTCATGTTGAACATGTCGGTACGATCACACCGGAGCATGTCGGCGCAGCCTGCCCTAAATGTGGGGCAAACCTCTTGACCCAGAAAGATTGGGAAGCGTGGAGGCCAATTCAGGCGCTTCTGAATATGGCGCGCAGCCAGGCTCAAGGCTCGACCGATGATCGAGCTGAGGTGCGCGTTAGCCTGCACGGCGATAGGACATCAATTGAGATCACCAACCGTAAACCCGACTAGCTGCCGGAGGAAATCAGTATGGTTCTTGCTTTCGAGAGCGACGTGCCCCAGGACACGGTTCTGGGCCGACTTGTTGGATGTCGACGGAAATACTGTGGGTGAAATCCAGCTCAGCCGAGGCAGCTGGAATTCATTGAAAAACCACTGGATGCGCTGCAAAATGCAGCACCTCTAGCAGCCGAAAGAAGTGGAGATGGCTCTATCAGCCCGCATTTACCCCTATCGCCCGGAAGCAAAGAAGAGGGGTGACAGCGTAGAAATCATCTGGACACCCCGTTTCCTGTTTAATTTCATTCATTCCCTCAAGCATGGTGGGGATGCGGTGCCCGTCGGGGAAGCTATTAGCTTTTGAGTTGGAGGGCTTGGTTTCGGGCATTTTCGAAATCACCCCTAAGATACTCCATTTCCCAGAAATATGGTGGCCGTGTGTCAGGATGCTAGAAGCGCCCAGCTGCCAATACTCTCTCTTGAAGGGAGACCAGGTCTTTTTCCCAGCCCCAAATAGGAGTGCGACTGGATCGTCGAAGAGCTTGCTTGCCACTGCGCCAAATCCTTGCTCGCCCTCGCCTTCGAATTGGTGCCAGCTTTCGGAAATCAAGCCCAAATCCAATATATGCAAGTTGCCTCGCATCAGTGCAATTGACCCAAATGTTGCCTTACTGGCATCTCGGAAGATCATTCCTCTATGATCAAGTAGGGAGAGTAGCGTCTGCGGAGCAATATCAGATGCGTCAAAGCTCTTATTAACTGAGGCCGCATAGCCAGCTTGGCCTTGTAAGGCTGCTCCTAGCGAGCCCTTTTTAACAAGAGGTATCCCCGCTTCGCCTGCGGTTTCCACGTCTAGTGAGACAGCTTTGTCGCGAGTTGAAGAAGTCTCTAACGCCGTCATGACCCCGTTCGGATCCATTTGAGCGATCAGACTGGCAACGCGTCGCCAGTCGACATAGATAAATTCATAAACGGAAAGGTTTTTTTCCTCGGAATGCGCCATCTGAATGATCTCTTTTTACTGATTCTTCCAACGTATCGTCCTGAAAAATAGCATCAAAAAACTTGTTCGCCGCGTCGCAGGCGTCGTCCGACCGGGTGCGGTCGTTAGCTTCATGATTGTTTCGATCATTCTTACACATAGGAAATATATAACATGATTGCGTAGTTTTTCAATTTTCCAACGCTCGCCGGTGGAGCCTTCATCATTGGCGGTGATTCTGCAAACCAGACATAGTCCATACTAGGTGAGCACCAAGGCGCCTATTGGCCGCTCAAGCTTCACACTCACGCTCGAAGGTCAGGTTGGTCTTATAATCCCGCCTCAGATTCCACGGCGCATTTTTCGCCCGCCAATCGATCTCCTCGCGCGTGAACCGGCGCTTCTCTTCGACATCGCAGAATGCCACCTCAGTAGACGGTGGAGGGGCCGGGGGTGTCTGGAACCACGAACAGCCACTCATCAGGAACGGCGCGAAGATCAGGCATGTTGTCGACTTTGGCATCGCTTTCATTGTCCTCTATGAGGTTGCTTGCGCGGGCCGTGCATCCGGCCAGCACTCTTGTCAGTCGGTCAACATCGGACCGCAGGGCCGCGTTCTCCTCTCTGAGCCCCATGACCCACCAGACGCCGCCACCTGCTAGTGCGGCGGCGATCAGGTAGGGCGCGAGGCGAGAAATCAGGGCCGCCCCGATCATCTCATGCCTCGCAAGACCCGATAGTTATTCAAGGCAACGAGCCCCGTGATCGCGGTGATGATCCAGACGGCCGAGATATTCCCATTGGTCCAGAGAAAAGCGGCTACGATCAGCGCGGCCGCGACCTTCACCACTGACCACTGATCACCTGTCTTATCCATGATCCATTTCATGATCGGGTTCAGCTCACGGCCGCCGCGGGCGAGAATCTGATTGGTTGTCCACACGTCCGCGATTTGGACCGCGAACAGGGCGAGAATGGTTACGAGCTCGTACATCATGCGATCACCCCGGCCATGCAGAAACCTTTCTCAGCAGAGCGCCGACGAACAAGACCGCGCCACACGCGGCCGCCCGCCTTATTGTACCAGGTCAGCGCTTCGCAGCCGCCCGGCACATCACCCGCGTTCAGGCGCTTGGTCGCGGTTGCTGTCCCGGCCCGCGACACGCCGACATTGTACGCAAGGCTGACATAGGCCACATCGCGCTTGACGGGCAGCCGATCGGATAAGGTCGATGGGGTGAAGTAGCGGTGCAGGCCTTGCCGGTAGCTCAATATCTCGCGGGCGAGCATGGCTTCGCATTCCGCCACGGTATAGCGGTCACCAGGCCGCACGCCTTTCGTCTCTCCAAAACAGACGGTCCAGACGCCGACAACATCCTTGTAGGCCACCAGCCGCAAGCCCTCCCACTCGCCAATGAACGGCACGGCGATCGCCAAGAACTCGCCTTCGGTCGCGACACCCCCGGCCTTGACCAGCTCCACGGGCACCTCCGCCATCGCCGGGATGATGCGGGCATGCTGCTCAATGCGGACATCATGGCGATACTCCGGCGCCTGTCGGCCCTCGATGACCGCACCGCCCAGCGATTGAAACAGCATCACCAAGCCGTAGGCGAAAGCCGTGAGGAACAGGCCCCGGCGGAAAACAACGCTTTGCGCATCCTGCCGAATCAAGCGCCCAAAAATACCGATAATGAAGAACGCGAGAGCGGCCTTGCCGAGCGGGTAGGGGTCCGCCTCGATGCCGAAAAACCCGTAGAGGATTTCGCTGCCTAAAAGGGCGAGGAGGCCGAGGTACAGGCTCCACATCGAATAGCTTCGAAAGGCGATCCGTCGCCAGTTGTCTATGAGGTTCATGTTCGATCCTTCCATGTTTAGAAGCCCCGCAGACGGGGTGTGGTAGTTGAGTTTGCGGTGATCTGGCCTTTAGCCGCGGCTTACGTTCAAAGGCCACCAGGGAGAGAAGCGCGGGATTGGCTCCCGTGGGCCGGTGCACTCGGGATAAACAACCCGGCTGCGCCAATAGTATTCCCCCTCAGCTATCAACGGGGGGAGATCGAGCGGCACGTCGAACTCCTGCGGGGTGCGCCCGAGCTCAACAGGGCGGAACCCTCTGCTATACCCGATCCGCAGCTGGCGGCCGCTGGACAGCCTGAGGAACACCTCTACCTCGCGGGGGCGGCCGCAATTCTCACCAAACTCAGTCCGGGAACCAACCAGCCGATAAACGCAACGCTGAGATGTGCAGGCGCCAACCTGGAATGATGCTTCGGGTATCCAGTCGACGACCGGCGGTGCTGGCAGGACGCGCTCGATATACTCTAGGCGCTCAGACACCCCGCTGATTTGGTCATTGAAGTCTCGGCGCAGCTCATTCTGACCGGAGAACTCACGGATCCACTCCTGCACCCCGGGGCCGATCAACTGAACCCATAGCGCAGCTGCTACGCCACAGGCGGTGGCGATGATGCGCCACCAAAGAAACGCTGACTCTGCACGTTCGCGCGCCTTCGTCTTCGTCTTTTCATTCATACTTTAGCTTTCCCCGTAAATGCGGTGCGCAAACCGCCGGACTTCGTGAAGGAGTGCGTGACGCGATCGAGAATGAATTCTCGACCATCGACCAGAGGGCGCACCCCGGCGTAGATGAGTGGCTGCCCCGCCATGAGGGCGGGACGGCCGACGATCGAGCACTGTGTTTCGATAAGCCCGCGCATCATTTCGCGTGCGGCCGCCTTGGCCGCTGATGTCGCCTCTTCTTTCGAGCTGTAGGGGTCGCGGAGCACGTGCTCTCCACTTGCCTCGGGGTCTGCATCGACGGTGATCTCCTGACGTTTTGCGCCCTTCCGGTCTTGCCAATAAGCCTTGACCGTCTTGAACCGATCGACATCAGTTTCCGACACGCGGCACGAACCTTCGATCACCGCCGGCGCAAGAACGATCGACGGCGGGATGGCGGTTCCATCTGCCGTTTTTCCCGCGCCGCGCTCCAGCCAAAGGAGGGTGCCGTTCTTAATTGTGAACAGGGCGCGATGACGGCGCGCGAGGCGCTCCAGAAAGTTCAGGTCCGATTCATCTTGCTGGGCAATCCACTCATAGACGTGACCTGAAACAGCATCGGATACCTTGGCCTCTAGGTCGTAGTCGCCGGCCTTTTCTTCGACGATGTCTTTTACTGAAGCGTCATCCCAGTGTTTGGTTTTACTGGCCTTCATCGCTGAGCGAAGATCAGCAGAGTGCCCCCTGACCGTGATCGTGTAGGGCAAGCAGGCGAATTCCACTCGATCGACGATGTAGGAGCCGACAAACGCCCCACTTGCGCCGCTTAATATCGTGGCAGATACAACAGCACCGCGCCGCGGTGATTGGAAATGCGGCGGCGCGTCGTTAAAGGTCATCTCCAAAGTGTCTGTCTGGATGCCTTCACGATCAGTGATGGTCAGGCTCACGAGCCGCTCAAAGAAGGGCCCAGACACCGGCACCCCATCGACGGTGACAACGATTTGAGGGTGTGTCATCAGTCCCATAACCTCAACGGTTGGCCGGACCTCTCTTGGATCGCGATGTCGGGCAGCGTGATTTCAATGCCCCCTGGGAGCCGATGTGCTACCTTCTTGATGTGGGGGTTTGCTTCCAGGACGCGCTCAACAGCACCCGACTGCGCGCTGTATTCGCGCAAGCAAATGAGGTCGAGCGCATCCCCTGCGCGGGTGACGTAGGTGCCTGCCATTAGAATGCCCCCAGCAAGGAAAGGAGAGAGAACCCCGCGCCGATCCGCTTTACCTCGATGGTGTAGGCGTTCCGGCCGGGGGTACCGTAGCGATCGTGGAACCCTCGATCCTCATCGATCTTCTGAATTGCGTGGCTGCCGAATACCTTGCCCCCAAGCGAAACCAGCATCAGAGGCAGACCGGACTTAGCCGCAAGGCGTGCCCCCTCAAGCGTGCCGATGCCCCCGAACTCTTGCGGGAACAGAACGCCGTTGATCGTCACGACCTCACTGCGCGGGCCTGTCCATTGCAGGGCGTTCAACCGCCCCGCCGTCTCAATTTCAGCCCATGTGGTATCCAGTTTCCGACCCAGCCCGCTATAGCCGAAGCCATGGGCGCGAAACATGAATGGCCCGAGGGCCATGGTCACAGGTCCAGCCATGCCACCTCCTTAATCTGAAAAGCTTGCCGTGAGTGTGGCGGATACCCGCTGCCCAATGCGTTCAGACACGAGGTCTGCGATAGCCTCAGGGTCAGAAACCCCAGACGGGACCTGCACGGTGAAGTTTTCGATCTGCACCGTGACGGAACTGCTGCCGGGCTTGACCGGCGGGGCAGACTGCGCCGCGGCTGGCATCGCAACGGCCGAGCTGGTCAGAACCGCCAGGCTCGCCGCACGCAGCCCCTGCGCGCCCCGGTGAAGCCGCGTCAGAGACGGGTTCGTGGGGATCGGGCGGAAGGACATCGAGGTCATGTGAGCTCGAAGTGCGGATTGCGCCTGAGACACATTCAGAATCCCCCCTGACTGAGACGGGACAAACCACTCAGACCGAGGGGTGTTCTCATTCACCAGATAGGGAAGCCCCGTGCGGACCGGCCCCCCGAGCGCACGCGCCCCCGCGGGCTTCGGGCTTGCAACCGCGCCAGTGCCCGCAGATGGGATTGAGCGCAATTGAGCCAGCAGGCGTGCCACTTTTTCATTCGCGCGATCGATGGATGCCGTGCTGATCTCAGGTGCCGCCTCCGTTCCATCCAGAACCTGAAGCGCCGAGGTCAGATCGTCCGCCCGCTTCTCAGCGCTGGACAGTTCCGTTTCGACCTCTTGAAGCTCTCGGCGGCGGGCGTCCATATCCTGCCGCAGCGGGATCGCCATGGTATCGGCCATCGGACCCTGACCGAGGTTGTCAATCTCACCTTGGATATTGGCGATTTCCTCGCGCAGACTGGCCGCGTGATCGCGAAGCTCCTGAAGTCGTGCAGGTGTTGGCAATGGCCCAGACTGGGTTATGGACACGACCGTTTCCGCCGCCGCACGGGGAGCTGGCGGCAGCATGCGAAAGCTATCCAGCTCCACCACTTCGGACAAAGGCGCTGCTTGCAACTTCGCTAACATCTCGGAGATCAGGCCGTCTGCGCGCTCAATTGATGCCGTGCTGATTTCCGGCGCGGCATCAGTGCCGTGGATCACTTTCAACGCGGCAGACAACTCGTCTGCGCGCACTTCAGCATTCGACAATTCCGCCTCGACTTCCCGCAGCTCTCTACTGCGGACACCCATGGCTTGTCGTAGCGAGGCTGCCATACTGTCAGCCATCGGGCCCTGGCCAAGATCATCAATCTCACCCTGAATTCGTGTGATCTCCTCACGAAGACTGATGGAATGTTCGCGCAAATCTTGCAGACGTCTGGGTGTCGGTAACGGCCCGGCCTGCGCCACGGAGACAACGGTCTCCGCAGCTGACTGTTGCGCCTCGGGTAGCTGGGAAAAATTCGGGGCGTCAATAATGGTCGGCGCAGCAATTTCAGCCTCATCCCCTCCAAAGATGGATGTCCACCAGCTCGGCGGTCCGCCCCAATTAAACACATCGGACATCTCTATCACGCCAATTGATTCAACGATGCGCGCAGGCATGTCCTTCACCCACTCGATAAACTCAGCGAATTCAGCGCGGGCGCCATCCCAAAGACTGACGATGATGTCGCGGCCAACCTGGAAGACACCAGAAACCCCCGACGCAATACCGTCGATGATCTTATCGGTCATTTCTGATGCGCTATTCTCTAGACGAGATTTTTCCTCATCGGTTAGCACCTCACGCGAGAAAAGGTCACCGGAAAAGAATTCGCGAATGGCCGACACAACGTCACTGATGACATCCCCGATCCCAGAGAATGCGGTTTTCACCCCGTCGACAACAGGCGACAAGAATTCCAGCACCGGCTTGATGCTTTCCAGAACGGGCTGAAGCCGATCTCCGATCGCCGAAGCAACGCCACTGACGATCGAGGAAATCCGATCCCAGTACTTCCAAGCAGCCCCGACCGTGGCAACAGCGGCGGCGACTGCCGCCCATACAGGGGCGCTGATGGTGCCCACGACGCCAACGAGGCCTGTCAGGGCCGTTGCCACTACGCGTAGCCCAGTGATCCCGGCAAACCCACGCAAAGCGCCGCTGACCGCCCGCATCGCGCCCGCACGGCTAGTGGTAAACGCGGTCAACCCAGTGCTGAGACGGGCCAGCCCTGACCCGCTACGGCCAGCGCGAACGATACTGGAAGCCAACGTTGCGACCTCGCCACCCGCGAATACCGCGCGAGCGCCCAACCCAACCAAACCGAAGCGCAGAACCGCCATCGTCCCGATCAGGCCACCTGCAACGGTCAACACAGCACCCCCTGCCACTGCCAGAGCGCCAAAGGCAGTGGCGCCAATAACGAGACCTTTGGTTAGTTTGGGGTTCTCTTTCGTCCACTCAACCAGCCGCTCAATGACGCCCTGCGACATTTCGAGCAGGTCATTCAGAGGCGGCAAAACTACTTCACCAATACTGATACCAAGGCGGGACATCTGGTTTCGCATCAGCTGAAGGTTATTCGCCGTGGTTTTTGCACGTTCGGCATACTCAGCTTCGGAACTACCCAAATACTGGCGCTCTTCGGCGACCAACGACAGAAGCTGCGGCAAAAGCTCCGCATTGTTAATCAGCTTGGTCAGTTCTCGCGCCTCATCGCCAAAAAGGTCTGACATCACCGACGCCTGCATATGCTCCGGCAATTCGCGGAGACGCTGAAGCACGTCAGATGTCGTAGCGACTGCATCACGCTGCATGCCTCGGGCGACTTGCTCAGCATCTAGACCGAGGATGCGCATCGCCCCAGACTGCCGTTTGGTCGCGCTCGCGCCGCGCGTCAGCGAACGTCCCATATTGCGAAAGGATGTCGCTGCGGTATCCGCGCCAGCCCCCGCCGCGATCATAGACGCACCGATCGCAAGAGTTTCGGTGTTATCGAAACCGAACGTCGCGCCGGATGCACCAGCGCGATTCATAAAGTCCAATGTCTTGTCGGCTCGAGCATTGGAGTTATTCGACAGATGGTTCATCGCGTCGAACAGGGAACCCGTCTCATCCAGCGTCAGCCGCATCGCTGTTTTAATATCAGCCATGGATGAGCCAGCATGATCTGCCGAGATGTCGAAAGCCACCCCAACCTTCGCTGCCATTTCAGTGAATTTCAGCAGTTCATCGCGGGCAATACCCGACTGACCACCAGCAGCAACGATTTGCGCCAAACCGTCCGCCGCCATTGGGATACGGGTCGACAGTTCCAGAATATCCTCCGACATCTCGGAAAATGCCTCCGGCGTGTCAAAATCCACAACCTTCCGAACATCAGACATCGCGCTTTCAAATTCGACCGCCTGCTGCACCGGGCCCGAGAGCGCGGTCAGGATGCGCTTGCCGGAATGTATCGACGCAAAGCCGGTGATTGCGACATTGCTGGCGGTTGCCAGCGACCTATCCATCCGCTCACGGCCTTCAGCGATGCGGGTTTGCATCGTCTCCAACCGACGCAGGCGATCGATTTGGTTGCCGATCGATGTGGTGACGCGATCGACCGACCCCGCAAGCCGCCGCTGTTCGCCCGCAAGGTCTGCCGTATTGATATCGGCACTACGCATTTGACCCCGAAGCCCGGACAGTGTGCGGCGGTTCTGATGGTGCTGCTGCTCAAGTCTGTCAGCCGCAGTTCGAGCGCGGTCGAACTCACGTCGCATCTGCGCTGTCGGATTATTTGTCGCGCGGATTTCAGCCAGCAAGCGGCGCTGCTTTTCGCGCGCCTGCTCCATGGCGGCGCCTGACTTGCGCACCACATCTTGCTGCTTACGGAAGTCCTCGATCAGCCGCAGAGGCCCGCGAATGCCTTGCAAGCTGCTCAACTCAGTACGGACACCATCTGCAAACCGACCGGTAGCGGTTCGCATATTGCGCAAGGTGTTCGAATACTGGTCGATCGCTTTAATGCTAAGGAGGGTCTCGATGCGCTTGGTGGCCATAAGTCAGTACTCACATTGAAGTGATTGAGGGGGGAGCCTATGTATAAGGCATGGAAATCTTCGCGATGATCTTTGCCATCTTCATGATTGCCGCCGCTGTTGCGGCGACAATCTTTGTGGGCATGTTTGCAGGTGGGGTGTGGGGAGCGCTCGCATTCGCCGCTTTGCTGATCGTGATCTATCGCGCGATGACGCACCAAAGCGGGCCATCGCGCCCTTTGAGACGAGACGAGCTGAACGCCTTTCAGCGCCCTCTGTCTGACGACTGAACCTATTCGAATTTCAAACGGGTTGCGTCCCATACATCGCGGGCAGTGTCTTGCCAGATGTCGAACTCACTGACCTTCATGGCCAGCACCTGCGGGAGCGGGGTTGAAAGCGCCTTCGCAACAAACCCCGCGGCAAAGCGCAGGTCTTTCGCTACTTTGCCGGTTGGTCGTTTCCCGCGTCAGACCCCTGCTGCGCGGCCACATGCGCTTGATAGGGGCGCAAAACGAGCTTTCCGATCTCTCGGAAGTCGCTTTCCTTCACCTTCAGCATCACCGAACGGTCTACGCCCGCCATGCCCGCTAGGAGTGTGGCAGTCTGGAGGGCGGGGGATTGCGCCTCCTCAACAGCAATGCTGGTCGCAAGATCGGGCTCGTCGAATGAGAGCTTGTCGATCGTCTTTCCATCAACCTCAACAGGGCGCTTCAGCGGCACTTCGATAGGATATTCCATGATGCCCCCTTACAGCAGCAGTGCGGCGCGGATATCGCCGGTTTGGCTAACGCCGTTGATGCTGACGTCGAAGTCATCGGCTTCGACGCGGGTTTGGCCGCCGATGTCCAGCTTGAAGTAGTGCCAGACGAATTCGTACTCGGATTCGGCCTTATCGCCGGGCTTCCATGTGCCGAAATCAAAGGACTTCATGAAGCCCCGCAGATAAAGCGTTGCGTTCGTCATGGTGCCGTCTTCATCAGCCAGCGCGCCGGTGATCATGAAGGGCAGCTCATAGCCGGGTTTGCCGGTCAGCTCGGTCACCGTGGCGGGATCCATGGCGGTCATTTTGAATTTCAGGTCATCGGTCTCATAGCCGAGCGAAACCTGACGTTCCTTCACCATACCGGCGTTGCGAAGCCCCTCGGTTTTCACCTTGAAGGCCGGGATGGTCACTTCGGACATCTGCCCGACCTTGACGTCTTCGTTCACCCAAAGCGCGCAGTTGCGCAGGATGAGGGCTGGGGTGGATTTCATGGCTGTTTCTCCTTGTCAGCGCAATGTTGCAGACCAAGCGCGCGGGGTGCGCGCTTGGCTTTCAGATCGCAGTGGGCGGTGCCTTTATGCTGCCGCCTTCAGCGCCTCTTTGGTCAGTTCCAGGTAATACTGGATGTTGCGGTGAGCGATGAAGCGGATGTCCTCCATCGGCGCGGGCGGCTCGAACTCCATGGAGAGCGTGATTTTACCCGCCGCCATTTCAGTTGGCTCGTTCAGGGTTTCGTCAATCCAAACGCGACCCCCCAGAATGGCGCCCGAAGCCTTGAAGGTCCGCATGGCGGCGTTGCCGCTTTCCAGCATGAACTTCAGGTTCGCGGCCGAGAACGGCTTGTCCACGAATTCCAGATACGCCTTCTCGATGGCCTCATTGATGAAGTCCGCTGTCCGGCGCACCGACAGGAATACCCACAGATCATCTTCCGTCGCCGCGCGGTTGCCCCAAGTGATGAAGCCCGACCCCATATTGATGATGGTGCCGACATGGTTTTCGTTGAGGTAGTCAGCCTGCAGGCCGTAGGTCACTGTGCGAGATGCACCGCCGATCCCGTTGATGTTCTTGTTCGACAGCGAGTGCCAGAAGCCAAGATTGGTATCCACGCGCGCCTGGACACCGGCAAACCGCGCAGACGCAGGCCGCGCCGCATATGCGTCGGCCTCTGCATCCCAAACGAGAACTTTCGGATCGACCACATAGACCCGCTGCGAGCCAATCAGTTCGCGATAGGCGAGAGCATCCTCATCAGTGGTGTCGGGCCCATCGACGAACGCGACAGCCTTCAGCTGGTCCAGGACGCCGACCAGCTCGGCTACCACGGGGTTTGCGGTCACGCCGTCGCCACTGGTGAAGCCCGGGATAGCGATCAGCCGCGGCTTGATGCCCAGCTGAGCTTCCGCCTTTTTCAGTGCGTGGACGCCGGTAAGCTGCGTTGCATCGCCCACCAAGTTGGTCATCGTCGCGGCCTCATCGAGACCCTCCTCGACACGGATCACGATGGTGTAAGCACCGATCTGGTCGAACACATCGTCGACGGCGTCTTTGAGCGTGCCCGCCGTGCCAAGGTCAGCCGCCGCCGCGGGGTTGCCTTTTAGCAGCACGGGAGTGTTGATCGGGAATTTCGCCGGGTCAGCATCAGGGGCGGTGCCCATGAGGCCTACAACAGCAGTTTGTGCCACCTGCACCAAAACCGGGGTCTCATTGGACTCCTGAAGGCGGGTGCCGTGGTGGAAGCTAAGAAAGCTCATCTTCGTCTCCTCTGACAAAAGAAAGCCCGGCATCAGCCGGATTTGGATTGTGAGCCGAAAGGCCCGTTCAGTAGCTTGCCGGTGCCGCCAAGCCGTTTGCCGTCAACACGCGGGGGTGCCGTCGGCAGCCATCAGCATGCGAGCGCCGCAGTCGCTGCGCCCGTATGCTGGTGCCATCGTGTGTTCGGTGTCGCAGCCGCGCCGGCGACTGGGGCCACCCCTTTACTTCCTGTCGCGCAGAAGCGGGGGTGGGATGAATGGGACATCGCCAAGGACGCGTGTCCGCAGGCGATAAGTGTTTGCGTGTCCCGCGTGGCCGATCCAACTCATGATGACCTTGTCGACATCTTTCAGGCTGATCTTGCCTTCGTGATAATGCCGCGCCATGCGCTTCATCTTTTTGCGCATCCTACACGCGCTATCCTTTCGGATTTTGCGATGCGTCGGCCAGATACGGTACCCGAGGAAGTCTAGGGCGCGGCCATTCGTGAGTGACACCGGAAAAATCTGTGTCTTGTGATTGCAGCGCAGGCCGAGACGCGCATGCAGGAAATTCTCGATGTCCTGCCGCACCGCGTGCAGATGGGCCTTGTTGCTTCCAACAATCGCAAAGTCATCCATGTACCGCAGATAGCGGCTTTCTCGAAGGTCGAACTTCACAAACTCATCGAGTTCATGAAGGTAGATGTTCGCGAAGAGCTGCGACGTCAGGTTGCCGATCGGGATGCCCCGAGGCAAGGGATCGCCCGGCTCAAGGGTGCTGTCGATGATATTGTCGATGACCCACAGGGTATCCTTGCAGGCGATGCGCTTGCGCAGCAGGCGCTTCAGCACATCATGGCAAATCGATGGGAAGTATTTGGCGATGTCAGCTTTCAAAACATAGATCACATCACTTTCCTGCAGGGTTTGACGCAAAAACAACTGCGCCCGATCTGCACCGGCGTGCGCGCCTTTGCCAGGCCTGCATGCGTAGGTGTCATGAATAAACCGACTGGACCAAATCGGGTCGATCGCCTCCACCAGCGCGTGTTGAACAATGCGGTCCTTTATCGGAAGGGCTGAAATATCCCGCTCCTTCGGCTCAAAGACCTTAAAGTTTCTGTAGGGGCCGGTCTTATAGGTCTTCCATAGTAGGCTGTTCTGGATGTTGATGAGGTTTGCTTCCAAGTCAGTCTCGAACCGGATGACATCCAGCTGATGCCTGCGTCCTTTCACGACCCTCCCATATGCCCGATGCAGCGCTTCGAAGGTGGTGAAGCCTTCGAACAGGCCGGAGTACGTTTTTGCCATTTCTTGTATTTCCAAAGTCGGCCAGGGCGAGGGGTCTCCACCTAGGATTGGATACTATCCCACCCCGGCCTGTTTATATCTTTCGGCACTTGGCCGAGGAGTGCGGGTCCTTTCGAGGGTGCTCTGGATGAAGCCCCGTTAGGGCTGCAACTTCTGGCATTTCCCGAGAGCGGGCCGAAAACCGATGTTCGTGTTCACGTTCGAACGCGGGTTGTTCAGGTTGAGGGCGAACAAGCCGGCATTGCTACCGTTGTTCCAGTTGCCCCCACGGAACGGCAGACGCTCAAGCCACATTACCTGCACCCCTTTCCTGAAGGCTCTTGAACCAACCGCCAACCATGCGGCCAATCTCATCAAGATGGCGGCTCCACACCTCGTAGCTTTTAAACGACAAGTAGCCGAGCCTTTGCGCCATCCGGACCTGACTGCGGAGCAGGTCAAGCTCCGCGTCCAAGTCCTGCATCGTGGTCTTTTTAAAGTACCGCTTGTTGCAGATGATGATTAACCGAAGGAGTGACCACATTGAGTTGCGGATTTCCTGATTCAGAACGTGCCGTTCTGATTTTGGAAATTGCGGCAACACGACATAGCCATACGCAATCATGTCTTCGCATTTGCGTCGGATTTTTAAGTCTTCCACCGCAAACTCCTTCAGCGATCAAAAGCGAGGCGCGGGCTATCGCCCGCACCCAACAGAACTCAGGTGGTCCGATTTCAGATTACGAAAGCGGGCCGAAAACCGAGGCTCGTGTGCACGTACGAACGCGGGTCGTTCAGGCTGAGGGCGAACAAGCCGGCACCGCCACCGTAGAGCCAGTTGCCCCCACGGAACGGCAGACGCTCCCCCTCGTTGCGCATGTAGAACCGCCCGCGCTCAATGGTCGCGTCGTACGGGAACAGGCCGAGAAGCTTGAGAAGGTTCGGAACTGTCACGCCTGCCGCGGCTGCGACATCCTTGTACATCGCGGACGCGCTCGTGGTGCCGTCCGATTGGCTGGTGACAGCTGTGTCAAGCTCGGGGCTTCCGGTGCCATCCGCGCCGGTGGCATTCCACTTCAAGCTCCCCGCTGTGCCCGGCGCAACCAGCGATCCGTTGGGCATGATCGCCTTCCAAAGCGCGCTCGCAGGCGAGTGGTCGGCATCGGTTGCTGCGGCATCGTTGTCAGGGATGATCTGGATTTCGCCATCAACCATCCGCATGCCGCGCTGCCATTCCCATACGTTACCCGTCAGATCGGCGATGCCTGCCGGGGTATTGTCATGGAACCAGCTAGCCGGGCCTGAGCCGGTCAATGTCCGCGCTGTGCCCGAGGCTTCTCCCGGCGCTGCGCCGTCTTGGCGCCGACCGGTTTCGTATTGCTGAACGTGATCGCGGCCATACTGTGTATTGCCACGCGGCATGAACCCGTTCTTCCAGCACCAGAGCGCGACGGCCGACCATTCTGCATTGGTCATCATGTGCCAGCCTGGGCCCTTAGCTGTACAGCGGGCGTCGGCGGTATCGAAGTTGATTGCAGCAGATGGATCTTGCCCAGGCAATGACAGGGCGTGACCATCGTGAATGCGGGACAGGAATTTGCCGACGAAGATTTCAGATTTTGGGACGCCGTTCACGACAAACGCGGGGTGAGTTCCGGACCCCAAGGCAGGATCGATGTCCTCGATATTGAAGCGCGGCACGATGCACATGACGGAAGGATACCCCTTGGCATCATACAGCACCGTGTTGGCACCACCCGAGGCAGCCTCAACGGACTGCCGCAGCGCATCTGGTGTGGAAATTGTAATGGACATCTAGGTCACTCCTCGTTTTCGGTAGGGTCAGCAGTTTCGTCGATCGACCAAAGCTGAAGGGTTACGGCGGCGACCTGGCAGGGCTGGGCAACCGGAATGATTTGGACGACTTCTTCGCCGTCCACGACATCGTCGACCTCCTCATCGAGGTAGCGGCGGGGCGGGACAACGATCACCGCGGCGTAGCGCTTTCCGCTTTCCTGCAATTGACCCTCATCGTCGACAAACAGGCTGATCACCCGCTCGACGTCCTCTTGCTCCTCATTGAGGTCGAGAACGATATTCTGGCCGATGGTCAGAATGCTGCCTTCGAGGCTATGGGCGACCTTCGGGCCCTTGTTCATGTGCGTGACGTTCACTTAGCCACCCCCTCTTATTGATAGTTTGGGTTGATCGCGGTCCAGCGAATGCGCACGTTATCTGCGCTTCCGGTTTGGCCAATTTTGAAGCCGTTATTGGCCTTGTCGTAGATGACCACATCACCGACCGCTGCGATGTTAGTTGCATCTTCGATTTCGACCGACACCATGTAGTCAGCCGATGGCAGCGCATCGGCAAATGCCACGGCCGCGAATGGCTCAATGACGGATGTCCATGCGTTTTCCGCCTGAATGACCCGCAAATCTACGAGCGTCACAGCGTTCAGGTTGCTCGCGGTATCCCCAGCCGGGATATCGATCCGATAGAGCGCGAGCGCCTCATCCGGAACGGAAGCTCCAATATCGACGCCATACACGCCACCCGACTTCACTAGGTAGGCAAAATACTGAACCGGCGATCCCGTTTCATTTGTGGGCACCGAGACGTGATAGTCATCATCGGGAAGGGCCACGATAAGGCCGTCTAGCTTTGCCTTGGACAGGCCTGCGCCAACTGTGCCGGTTTGGGAGAGGTGCAGGGTGCGGACCTCGCTCTTGGTCAGCTGCATGCCTGCAATGACGTGCTTGAGGCGAATAAGGGCGACACCCTGAGCCAGCACGCGCCGCCGCATGACATCCATTTCTCGCAGCAAGACTCCGCCGAGGTTCATGGCCTGCTGCACCCCTGCCGCCATAGCGACCTGGTCGGCAGGGCTGTATTGATCCATCGCATCCAGCCGCGCCCCAAGACGATTGAAGTCGCCCCGAGCCTCCGCCAGCTCATCATCAGGAGCCTCCACAATCACGAGGCCGTCCGCAACACGTGTGAAGCTGAGGACGTGATCGATCAGATAGCTTATGGCCCCAGTCTGGCGGGGCTCCACGTCATTGCCTGCCCAAACCGCAATGAGGTCTCCGTCAGCATCAAAGAACCCCATCTCACGGACAGCGAAGGCAGGTGTTTCGGGACCGAACTCAGCCCGAACACGCCAAGCATTCCCGCCTTCGATGTGTCGCGTTGCAATCGGCTGCCGAGCCATTTCTCGGCGCAAGCCTGTTTGGGCGTGCCCCGGGGCATAATTCGAGCCATTCCCGTCGCCCAGGGCAACGTGCGTGATTGCGACCGCCGATCCCGTGCCTGCTGCAGCGGTGATCTTTGTTTCCGCAATGTCTGTTAGAAGTGTTGTTGGCATTGGGTCTATGCCCTCCTTTGGATGTCATGGAATTCACTGCTCAGGGCCGTAGCCATGGCAGCAAACCGCAGGGTGAACGCCGTTGAGGTCATGGCCGGCCGTACGTCCGGACTCTCGTGACCCGGGTGCTGTAGATAAATCCGGAGCTGGGTTCTGGCCGAAAGGTCTGTCGGCGCCGGGGTTGATGGCGGTAGCAACTCAAGGCTGCCCACCTTGGATTGCGTAAGGCGAAAGCCTGTGCGCACAGAAATATCAGGACTTGCAAGCTCGGGGCGGGGGGCTGGGTCTGACCCGTCCTCCAGTGACTGCGACCCCTGCGCGTGAGCGCGAACATACGTCTCCGTCTGAAACTTCTCGCCCAACCGGAATATAAGTTTGCGAGACACTGGCGCGACACGCTGCAGAACGGCGTTCATCGCAGCCACCATGCGATTGTTCAGCGTGTTTTCACTGTCGCCATATAGCGACCGACCTGCGTATGCCGTGACCCTGAAACTGCCGGCCTCCAAGCCGTCCGTCACGCCCTCGGGCTCGAACCACTCAAGAAGCTCTGAATCAACGTCGAAGGCAGCGAGCGCCAACTTTAGGGCGTACGGGGTCCCCTTATGGCGATGAACCTCCGCAGAGGCTGCGATAACGTTTCTCTTTACCTCTTCTGGCCAGTCGAAATCCCAAACATCGACAGACTCCTCCCAAGCGAGATGGTCGAGCAGTCGCACATCCACAGTGCGCGGGTTTTTCGACACCATCTCGACCGGAAGCTGGAATAGCCGCTCCTCCAAAATATCCAGCGCCTTCGCGAGCGGGGTCGCGGTCGGTGGCAGCAGCGTGTCCCTTGCGTCAAACATCGCGCCAGCCCCCGGTGATCGATTTAAGGGTCAGGTTGACACCGGTGCAGTACGGCGCCTCAAACGGGCCGATATCCAGATCAGCAGCGGGCGATATCAGCTCGACATCGACCACGCCCTGCACAGTCAGCGCAGCTGCCAAAGAGGTACGGTAAAGCTTTCGGCCAATACGTATCCGGCTATTCACGAACGCCGTTGCTGCCGCCTGCGCCGCCTCCTGGACCGCCGAGGCGGTTTCGGGGGTGGTGACGTGCAGCACCGCTTCGATCGCATAGGGGGCGGGCGATGCGGATATCACTGAAAGCTTATCTGCTACCGGACGGCGCTTATCTGTTGTGCAGTGCAGAAACACTGCCTCTAAAAGCGCCGCATCTGCTGTACCATCACCTTCGCTGGACAGGATGACCATCTTTGGCTCGGCAGGCGGAATGGGTGGCTCCAAGCCATGGTTTGGCCCGTAGACGGCAACATCGACCACGCGGTCATCGGCATCCAGCGCCCAATAAACGTAAGAGCCTTCAGTGCCGTGGGGGGACCAAGCCTCGATGACCAGTTGGATGCGGGCACGAAGGGCCTCATCTGTTTCCATCACCGGATTGTCCGGATCGCTATCATCCAAGATTTTTCGCAGGACACCGCGGTTGGCCCCGATCTGATCGAGATCATTACCGCGTGCCGTCGACAGAAATACAGACCGCACCGCCTCATTGATGCGGTTTTCCATATACAGCTCTCGTGCGGCACCCGCCTCGTTGAGGTATCGTATCGGGCTGGCAGCGATGTTTCGTGCGAGCGCCATAACCTCGGCCACCTTCGGTGCGTCGAACACCTCAGATAGCTGCGCCTCCAGCTCAGCCAGGCGCGCCTCCAGAATGGCATCGAAGTCCAGGACGCCGATGGCGGTTGGGTCTGGCAGGGTGGTTAAATCGAGTGCGGCAAAACGGCTCATGCAACAAGCCTCCAGTTTTCCACGCGATCGCGAACGACGCGGACGGTTTGAATGTCATCCACCACAGCCGCCAGATCGCCTTTGTGCGCATTTGGGCGGTAGCTTCCGACCAATGTCATGGTCATGACGCCGCTTTCAGCGGCCTCGACTGCGACGTCGGTCAGTTCAAATCGTGGCTCCCACCGCTCCAAAGCGTCGGCAACAGCCACGTAAAGCGCCAAGACGTTCGCGTCGTTCATAGGCGCATCGACCAGAGCCGGGACCTCGGAGCCAAATTCCCGGCGAAACACGCGCGAATTCAGCCGTGTGGTGAGGATGGTCTGGATGCTTTGCACCACATGATCCCACCCCTCCACCGCGGCCCCGGTCTCATGGTTCAGATCCATGGCGATCAGACCTCAGTCTTATCTGCCTTGAGGGGCTTCTCCGCATGCACCTTCTGCTTGGGAAGCTTATCCCCAGCCAGCTTCAAGCCTGCGCCGTGCGGGGGCAAATAGTACTTCGCCTGCTTAGGCGTCATGGACACGGTCTCGCCAACGGCGCGATGCACGCCTTGGATTTCACGAGCTTTGGTTACTTCGTAGTCAACCGGTTCGATTTTCTTGAGGTCCGCCATGGCTCTCTCCATTAGTTTGGTGGTTTGGTGTCAGCGGGCCCGCTTAGGACGCCGCCATGGGTGTGAGTTTTGCCGATGTTCTTGCCATCGTGGGTCAACGCGCCGCCCGAATTGGTCGCGCCCCCGCTGGATAGGGTCAGTGAGTAGCCGCCGACCGAAAAGACGATTGCAGTCCCTCCGCCGGTCACCGTTATCTTGGCAGCCCCAACGGACAGCATCACATACTCATCTCCCGCGCCGGAGGGGCGGCCATTGGCATCCGAGTTCAAGCTGCCCTGAATAACCGCGTCATGCAGGTCGCCAGATTCAGATGCGATCTGCACTTGCTGCCCCACTGAAGGCGGGTTGTGTGTTTTGTTGGCGCCCGCGGATGGCTCCACCCAAGGTATCCACCCCGTCAGAAACGGTTGGTCGCCGTCTTGCAGCTTCACCCGCGCCGTGCCGTTGCCTGCATCCACCTCTGTCACGACACCGATGCGGGATTGAGACCGTAGCCGCCGCTCCAATTCAGCGATGCGGCGTCGGTGATCATCGATAATTTCTGGCAGGCCCCGCATTAGCTTGGCACCGCGTCACTGATGGCCTCGGTCACCACGACATCACGCGACACGCCGCCATAAGTGTAGAGCCGGAGCGAATGCGCGTCGCGGGTCGACATGCCGGTCAAGCGCTCAAATTCCTCATAGGGGCCAGACGTCGGATCGCCGAGCATCTGCTGGAATAGCGGCAACTGCGGCGCGCCGTGCTCGGCCATCAAGGCCAGAAAGCGAGGCCAGGGGCCGCCCTCGGCCAAAGGCTGACCGTGGCGCGGGTCTGCGAAGACATCGACGGTTATCTTGGTTTGCCCTGCGGCGAGGCGCACGTTTTCCGCCGCACTACTCGATCGAACATGTTCCTTCGCCACATAGGACTGTACGAAATCCCCAAACACCTGAGCCCACGGGTTGTCCGGGTCTGTCAGCGTGCGCGTGATCTGCAAATCCAGCATGTCGATCGTCGCCTCAAGATTGGCGTCAGTGGCCGGGAAGAGGTCCACGATTTGCGTCTCGCCGGTCTCTCGATTGGTTTCCGCCATGGTGACCGAGACGCCACAATTGAACATGACGTCGATGCGTCCATTCGAGCGCAGGCCACTCTGGCTCAAGTCTTGTGATTTGGCGGCGTCGGTATAGACGGCAATGAAGGGTCGGCTCTGGTCGCTTTTCAGCTTTCCATCTGCCGTCTGATCGATGGCGGAAATCTGACTGTCCAGAACATTGTCACCGACCAACGTCCCGCCAGCCTTTAGGGCCTGCACGGCCGCAATGCGCAATGCCATCATCGTCAAGGACATCAGCTCGCATCTCCCAGTTCACAAATTAGTCTGAGGTGTGATCGATCGTCGACTGACAGCACCTCGAAAATCGGCTGCCCGTCACGCTCCATCGCAACAATCTTGTCGCCCTTGCGGATTGAGATCGTCGCATAGAGCGACCGGTCGACCCGCAGATAGCCGCCGTCCGCTGCAACACCCGAGCGCGCGCTATTTCCACGGCCGAAGTTCATGCGCTCCACGTTGCGATCCCCGGTCCGCAAGACCGCGACAAACTCCACGGCATCGCGATCATGGTCTTGGCGACCATCGGCCAGTGGAAGATGGCGGACCACTTCCGCCCACACATCATCCACCTCGGCCATCAGGTCTTGGCGCAGACTGCGGTCCATTACGACGCCGGTTTCAGCGCGGCCAGATCGGCTTCCGCTTCTTCCAACTTCTTGATCATATCATCCCAGCCATCGTCGCCTTCTGACATTTCGGTCTTTTCGGCATTCAGCTCATCAACGCGGTCTTGGGCGGCTTTGAGCTTTGCGGCCTCGGCCTTCTCCTCTTCTGACTGCCCGCCGGACGCTTTTGGCTCAGATTTCTTTGGTGCCTGACTTTTTTCAGCAAAACCCTCGTGAACAACGTGGTCGGCATAATCAGCCGGAAGCAAGACCGGCTCACCAACCTGCATCTTCTGATCCTTTTCTGTGCCGATCACCTCAGCAGGAACCGTGGCATTCGTCCGGAACGCCACCCATTTCTTTTTACTCTTGGCCATGATCGTCTCCTCTTGGGGCTAAATTCCGAAACGCCCCCGTGGCGCTCGGGAATGCAGCCATAGGCCCGCCGACTTCCCGGCGGGCCCAATCTTGCAGCGATCTTCTCGGATATCAGGCGATGGTCAGGCGGCGCAGCGCGCCTGGACGGGTGCACAGGTTGATGACGTTCATCTGCGCATCGAGGTGCCGCCCCTTGCCATTTGGCATCGCGTACTGACGTGCGTAGCGGGGCAGGCCGATCGTGTTGACAGTTTCCTCGTAATCCGCCGGACCAAAGCGGGTCAGATACATCTCGGGAACGCCCACCGGGAACAGCCGGGCCTCGTCATCTGCGATATAGGCGGCGTTGTTGTTTGCCGTCTTGGCCTTGCGGCCCGTGCGGTAGCGCTCGAACACCATATCGCCAAATTCAAAGACGCGCGGGATGCCACGCCGCAGAACTTCGGCCGCATTTGTGTTCAGGAACGTTTCGCGGACAACCTTTTGGGTCCACATCTTTGTGTGGAAGGTGCGGCCGGTCAAAACGTGTAGGTGATCGTAATTAGCATCGAGATCGTCTTCGACGGAATGCGTCACGCCATCGAGGAGTTCGCCGAGATTTGCCACTTCGCCCGCGCCGATGCCGAGGTTCACCGCATTCGGCACAGCGATGCCGAAGCGATCATAGAGGTTGTGGAGCACCCGGCCTGACTTCGAGACGATCAACCCTTTGATGGCGCCGACCCGGTAATGCTCCAAAGTGTTGTCCATGGCGCGGGCATGACGCTCTTGCTTTGAATCGATGCGCGATTGGATTGTCTCCAGAGCATCATCGCTGCCAAGCGCTCGCACCCCTTGCACTTCATCGGCATAGACCGCGTCATTGATCTCGAAGTGATCCATATTGAACGGAATTTTGTTGCGCTCACTGTCACCAATGGTCACCCCAGGCGCGCCGCGCGGGGTGGGCTCGATGAGATCGAGGACGCCGTTCTCTTCTTCGACTTCGACGGTCGTGACATTCACCCCATCTTCTTCGAAGATCCCGAGATCGCCGATCTGGCCCGGGACGAAGGGTTGGTTGTTGAGCGCGGCCGTGAGGGCGATAACGCTGAACTGCGGGTCGTTGAATTGTTCCATAGTGGCTGTCTCCTTAGCGCACGCGGATGCCGACAGCGTCCAGCTGCGCCACCTTCGCATCGGTTTTTGTCTGATCATCCACCGAGGCGTCAAAAGACAGCATCGGCAGCTTGGCTTCGGCATCGCGATCGATGATGGCCACCTCAACGGCCTCGTTGGTCGCATCTACGCCATAGGCAAGAATGGCCACGGCGGTTTCTGCACCCTCTTTGCCTGCAACTGACGCCGCAGTTGAGGGAATATACTCGCCGGAGGCGGTGACTTTGCCCAGCACCGTGCCGGGCGCGAGCTTGCCCGCGCCAGAGGCAATCGTGCCGGCGTTGCGCGAGCGCTGCCCTGCCGCCTCAGAAAGCAGAAAGGACAGATTGCGGGTCTGCATAGTTACATTTTCCATGGCTTATGCCTCCTTTGCGATGCGGCGGGCGGCGTAGATGCCCCCGGTATTGATGGCAGCCTTCGGCTTGGCAGCGTCGCGCTGAGCGGGCTGGGCCAAGTCCGCAGCGGCGCTGCGGCTTGCTTGGTACTGCGCGGGGTCCGGGGCCGGGTCACCTTGATCGGTCGGGGCATCGGATGCCGCCGCTTTCAGTGTCGCGATGGCCTCATCGGCAGGCATGTCGGTATCGAAAGCCAGATGCTTGGCGAGGGCTTGAAAGCCTTGGGCGGCATCATCTTCGGTGATGGCTTTGATGCGGGCTTTAACGTCAGCCGCAGTGGGGGCAGTGGTGCTCCCGGGCTGCTGGCTGTTTGCCGTGTCGGCGGCTTGGTTGTCCGCCGCTTCAGGTTTTTGTGCCATGTTGGGTTTCTCCTTTTCATGGGCCTTGGGTTTTGCGGCAGACGCCGTTGGTCGAAAGAAGCTCTCGATGCGCCAACCCTCTTGCTTTGCCTGTGAGGTCAGTCGCTTCGGAGCGTGTGAGTAAATTTGATATGGGAATGCGGCGACATCAGTCGCTTCGGTATCGTCCGTTTCGGTTGCATAGCCGCGCGCCACAGCCTCTTCGCCGTTCAGCCAGATTTCCGCCTTCATATCCGCGCGGATAGCCTCAGGGTCTTCGCCGGATTGCTCAGCGTAGATGCTGACCATGCTGCTGGCGTGATGATTGAGGCGGGTGACCGCTTGCTCATGATCAGCTGCGGTTCCGAATGTGACGCCAGACGGATCGTGGATCATCATGTCAGCGCCACGGCGCATCAAGATTTGATCGCCGGCCATTGCGATGATCGAGGCGGCGCTCGCAGCAATGGCGTCGATTTCCACACGGACATTGCCTTTGTGCCGCGTCAGCGCGTTGTAGATCGCAATACCTTCGTGGCTAAAGCCGCCGCCGGAATTGATGCGCACTGTGATATCCGCTTCAGCGCCCACTTCCGCTAAGGCATCAAGCACCTGAGTGGACGTGAAGCCCTCATCCCAAAAGTCATCACCGACGAACCCGTAAAGCACGAGCTCGCCGTCTACCAAGACGGGCATATCTTTCTCCTTGTCGATTAGTTGAAGCGAAAGCGCTTCGCATACCTTGTTCGAGGCTTGCTCTGGCGCGCCTCTGGGCAGAGCTCGCGGTACTGCAAAATCAAAGCCGCGAGGCGGCGGTCATTTGCCCGGGAAAAGGTCACCTCTTCACCGTCGATGCGGACGGTTTCCCGCAAGCTGCCGGTCGCCAGCTTTAGCTGCACCTTGAGCAGCGCCGTATGCACATCGCAAGGCTTACTGATATCGATCAGCTCACCGCCAATGCGGACCATGGTCGAGGCGCTCATGTCGCTGGCTCCGTCTCAATGATCGGCTGCAACTCGCGCGGCGCATAGGGTGATTCCATGCCAGCGTCGATATACCGCTGATGCTCACGCTGGCGTTGCTCGAATAGCGTATCCGGATCGACGCCCAGATCACCGGTCTCCTGAGCAATGGAGCTGGTGCCGTTCTGCAGCCTTTCGGTCGATGCTCTTGCTGATTTGTGATCGTCTGCCGTCGGTTTTGCCGGGCCCTGCCAATTCGCGGCGCTCACGCGGTTGCGGTTGGCGCGGAACGCGGCATAGCCGCCCCTGAAGGGGATACGGCCCTCGCCGACTTCTTCGTCAAGCCAATTTTCATAGACCATCTGACACATCGGTGCTGCGATCCGCTCACGACGCCGCATTACCACGGCCCAGATCGACGCATTCTCCATCCGCACACTGGAATACGTCGCAGAGGTGTGATCCATCGTCAGGCCGCCATAGGTGATTCCGATGGTGCGAGCCATGTCGCGCGCGAGGCTGTTCGAGAATGGCAGGAAATCTTGCCCCGGTATTTTTGCGGTTTCCATCCCAAGCTTTTCGCCCGGGCCGAGATGGGACACCTGCGGGTCCGAACCCACGGAAATTCTACTGTCCGCAGCGCGCTCAAGCTGTGAGCCCAAATATCCGAGGTATTCCTGCGCGTAGCCCGTACCGCCTTCGCTTTCTTTAAGCACTTCGAGCGCCTCATAGGCGTCTTGGCTGGGAGACTCACTGGTCAAAGTAATCGCAAACACGGTTTGCAAGATGGCCATCTGCAGAGTCGCATCGTCCAACATCTCGGCCTGTATGTGCTTCCGGAAGGCGGGAGCGAGGAGCGAGATGCCGCGAACGTCCGTTGCATCCATCGGGTCAAAGACATGCATAACCAGCGGCCGGCCATCTGCATCAAAGGCGGCGTAGTCTCGCTTTGTCTTGAACCCGGCCGCGTTAGCTTCAAAGCGATAGGACACTGGCCGCCCCTTGCCGTCGTGGCGCACGCCCTGAAAGAGGCCTTCCATCGGGCTTGTGTCCTGAACGAGCCGCGATGGGGGTACGAGACAAAGCTTTGTGCCGGAAGTGATCCCATACCGGCTGCGGTCGCTGCCGGAGAAGAAGTCAAAAACGCCTGTGGCCTCCCCGTAAGCAATATGCCAGCGCAGCCCGATGTCGACCATCTGCGCACCGGTGAGCTTGCCACGCATGTCGCATTCGCGCGCGTTGTGCCAATAGGACCGCCAGCGCTTCTTCACCAAACGAATCCAGTCGGTCTTTTCCTTTTCGTCGTACCCCGCGGCGAGCAGATCAGGGTCCGGCGTCAGGGTGAGTCCCACGCCAACGGTGTCCGCAAGTACCTGGTCTGTCGCCCCCTTTAGCCTGCCGCTGTTCTGGATCAGGTCCATGGCAAGCCCTGCGGCACGTGACCATGATTGGCGCACGTCGTCGCGGTGGCTGGTCAATGACGTCGCCCGCGATGCAATGACGCCGCTCTTGGTGTCGCGCATATAGCGGGCGGTCGGGCGCGAGGACCGTCCAGTCGCCATCAAGGGCGTTCCGTCTGGCTTGATAAGACCGCTCATCGCGTTCTGTTTCTCCACTTCGACCGCGCGCGCTCTTTGGCTCGCGCTTCAGTTTCGTCTTCGGTTGCCGTCCCTGATGGCGCCGGTTCGGCCTGCGGCTGCGCCGCCATCAGAAGATCTTCAAAATCCCCCTGGACGTCTTCCGGGGGGCGCTCTCGATCGGCCATGAATCGGTCCCACTCGGTTTCGGGCAGGTCGCGCTGCGGGCCAGCCAATCTAACCCAGGCAGCCTCAGCCTGGAGGTGAGTATCCAAACCTTCGTTTGCCTGGTTGGGGTCCTTAACCCAGAGATACCGGGTGAACCCGGATTTCGCTTTCTGCGCCTTTCGCGTTTCCGCAGTAAGCTGGCGATAAAACTCATCCTCCAAGCCTTTCGGCACAGCGACAAATCCGCGCTCTTCCGGATCATCCTTTTTCAGATTCCGGTAGAGACCCATCTTCAAAACCGAGGAGGCGAAGTTGTAAAAGCGCTTCGAGTAGCGGACGATTTTCCCGCGCCGATTCCGTTCCTTCTTCACCTGCGCCAGCAATGGGGCGCTTTCAGGGTGGACGCCTCGCACCATGATGACCCGTGACGCTGGATGCTTGCGCGCCCAGTCCCACACATCCTCAGTGTAGGCGTTGCCGTCGATCGCAAGCATATCGATTTCAATCTTGCGGCCGTAGGCATTCCGAAAGCCCTGCCGCAGCAAATCGTTGAGCTTTGACTGGCACTGATCCTCTGAGATGTGCCCATTGAACACGCCGTACTCGATGACCGCGCGGCGTTTGTTTTGACCCCACGCAACAACCTGCCATTCCACCCGGTCCCCTTGGCAGTCGACGCCGCAGGTTAGTATTGGATACCCGGCCGGAATGTTGCCGTGAGCGTAGTCCGACTCTGCCGCCCGATCCCGGATATCCTCCCATGGAGGGGCTTCACCGAGGACGCGATAGGCCTTCCCTACAACGTCATTCCAGAAGGTCTGCTCCTTTGGCGGGTCACCCTTCGCCGACAGCCACGAGCGCGCAATGCGCTCGAAGGATTGAAGCAGCGAATAGGCTGACCAGATGTAGAACGATCGGTGCACCCTTTTCATCTTCGGGTTTCCCGCGACCCATTTCGCGCCACGTAGCATCTTCGGTCGATGGTGCTCCTCGATCGCTGAGCCGCAGCTTTCGCAGGTGAAGTGCGCGCGCTCTGGATGATCTTCATCCAAGCTCGCGAGCATGTTCTCCCACTCCAAAACCTGCATGTGCCCGCACTCATCATGGGGGCAAGGCACATGCAGAAGTTCCTGACTTCCCGCCTCAAAGTTTTTGGTGATCCGGCACCCCGGAACGACCATGGGTGTCGAAATCTTGAATATCTTTGCGAACTCATACCCCTGACTGCGGCTGTCCGCTTGTGTCTCAGGGTCGCCCGCGCTGTTCATATCCCATTTGGCAAGGTCATCTTGCACCTGACGGGACATCGATACTTGCGAGAGCGAGGCGGGCGAGTTCGCCCCTGAAATCTGGATTGCCCCGCGACCATCGCGGCGCTCTTTGTAGAAAACCGAATCCAACCCATCGCGGGCCTTCATCGGGAAAATTTTTCGCAGCGCCGTGGTGCCTTTCAGCATCGGGGCCAGCTTCATCTTCGACCACCGCCGTGCGTTTTCGTCGGTCGGGTGGACATACAGGAAGTCACCGGGGTCCATGTCCATAGAGCCGCCGGTGAAAATGTTGGCCAGCACCGTGCCGCCGAGCTGCGCCGACTTTGAAAGCGTTACGATCCGGCATGGATCGTCCGGAGACAGTGCGGTTAGAACTTCATCGAAGTAGCTGAACCGTTCGCGGTTGTACGGGCCGGGCAGGGGGCTTTCCCGTGAGGAGAAAACGATATTCTCCTCCGCCCAGGTCAGATAATCCACGGGGGGCGGTGGGTCGATCACATCTGCCAAGACATCGTGCGCCATCCATTCGGCGCTAGTGACCGCAACATCCAGCATTACGCCTCCATATCAACCGAGGTTTGCACGTCCTTCTGAGCGGCCTCCGCGCGGGTCCGCTCCTTCATCGCCGCCGTTTTGCGAACCTTTTTGAATTCCGCTCTCAGCAGGTGAAGCACATCCCTTTGGGGCAGATCGAAGCGCGCTGCCGTTGCGGCTGCGAAGTCTGGCAGCGCTCCCTCGAAGATCTGTAACATCATCCCGGCAATGCGCCCCATCTGCTCTCGCGCATCCTCCGCCGCCATCAACTTGCCTTGCCGAAGCGCCTCCTCCGAGGCCTGCATGCGGTTCGTCCGCAGCTGCTGCTCCAGCTTGGCGCGCTTGAGCTGGTCCTCCACGGAAACCGGTTTGTTCGACGGGACCTGCTCGGATAAATCCGCCTCCAAGGGCAACTCCGCCGCTTCCTCACCGGCTTTTTCTGGGGGTTCCTCCTGCAAGGCCGGGGTGCCGGTTGTCCGGGTCGCAATCCCGTTGCCAAGAGACTGGCCGATGTCGCGATTGCGGCGGACCTGCTCCATGGCTTTGTGGAGATAGACCTTTCCCGTTTTACCCGGCTCAGTGAATGCATCCTCTTGCAGGATGTCCTTTGACTTCCACTGACTTACGGCCGCTCGGCTCACGCCAAAGTGCCTCGCCAGTTGCGCCTGCGATACTGCCTCTTGTGCGGTTTCCATTGATCGCCCCATTCAGTTTCTGGCTGCTCAATTTGGTAAGCCGATCAGCCAGCGTTAAGCATATCCCCTTGTGTTAAGGCTTTGAAAAAACGGTCAGACTGCCGAACCCTCGGGCAGCTTCCGCCCCGCGTGCGCGCCAGATGCTGTACGGTCCCTTTTTTTCGGGGGCATAAGCTTATACTCATATGCCCGCGCTACAGGCCCAAAAGGCGGCTGATCTCATGGTCCAGTCGGCGCGGGAGGTTCTTCTCAACCGACTTCTCGAACGCCTCAGCCGTTGCGCCATCCACCATCTCTTCGGGGATGAACACGCCGGACTTGACCTTTTCCAAGTCGGTGCGCCCGCCAACGCGAACGAAAACGTGCCCATGGCTCCAAATGATCGCCTTCCGTGGGCGCGGCCACCGGCCACCTCGGAAGAATGATTCAGCGAACCAATCCCAGCCCCGCGCATCGCCGAGGTAAGCCCGGACGCCGTCATCGGTCTCGCGCTTCTTGAAGTACTTGAGCGAAACGTCACCCCCCGCAGACTTGAGCTGGTATTCCAAGCTGGCCCAGGATGACCGCTTGACCTTCACCGACTTGCGGATCGTCTTCTGCGGCAGGCCGGTTTGCCGCGCCAACGTCCTGACCACCTGTGTGCGGGCCATATCGCCAGTGCGGTTGATAGCCCGGTTCACGGCTTTCGGCGCTTCGGCTCCCAAAGCCCCCAGCATGTTCTCGAATTGCTGAAGGCCCTTCACATCGATTTCGCCCACGCTGAACATTGGCATTCCTCCATATGAGCGCCGCTCACAAAAAAGGCCGGCACCTCCAAACGGTGACCGGCCTTAGTTCAACAGGGAGGAAATAGATTTCATTTACATGGCAACCTCCATCTCAATACCCACCAAGCATTGGTGCAAGTACCCTTTAGACATGAAAAAAGCCCGAGCTTTTCAGCCGGGCCATTCTCTCCATTGCAGTAGCAGTGTCACAGGCGGCGGCGCTTTCGCGTGGTAGCCCGGACTTGACGGCATACAGTCGAAATCGGGTGCAACACATGCGACTTCGACCGCCCGGAGCGCTGGCATGTATCTTTCAACAGTGGCCAACAAACCTTCGTCTATGCCCAACTGTTAAGAGACATGCGCCCCCGCAGTCAAGCCCCCTTAACGCTGTGAGGAAAACTTAACGTCATGCTGTCCACCCAGGCATTCCAGCGCTTTTTCGCGTCGTCCTCATCCCGAGACCATCGTGCAGCGCGGCCGCCGCAGTTGCCGCAAGCCACGCAATACCCCGAATCGTCAGGCAATACTTGAGCTGCCCGATGGCCGCATGGGCATGCAGAAAGCGCGGGATCGAATGGGTCGCTCAAGCTTAGATCAGACAGCAGAGATGGGCGTTCCTCGGTGATGCGCTCTGGAAGTTTTTCGATCGGAACCTCAAGAGGGGTTTCGCGCCCGAAGATGTTGATGACCCCCCGGGCAGCCTTTGCCGTCACATCCACAATTCTAAAATCGAAGTCGACAAAAGGCCCATCAGGAACTTTCACGATCTCGCCCGGGCTGTAAGGCTGTGGCTGTTCGGCCATTTTTTTGCACTCACGGGATAAACGACCTCCGCCCCACTGTCGCATCAGTCGGGCAACTCTGTACGAAGGGATTGCCGCCGGGCGCCCGCCAGTCCCCATGACACCTGAGATCACCTCCAACTCCATCAGCTCGCGCCACCTATCGACATCCGCCCGCCATCCCACGAAAAGCCAATCGGCCAAGAGCGGCTGCGTCACGTGTGTTTTCTCAGGCGTAAAACGGTTCTTCCGGCGCAGCACTTTTTTTACGGGCAGGAATACCTCGAAGCCAGCTCGGCGCAGCAGGTGTTCCGGCAGGAACACCTGGCTTCCGGTTCCATTGACGCGGCGCTTGCGCATCCGGCCTGATCGATCGCGGTATGCCTCGAAGTCCCCGCCCACGGTGACCGACCGAATGCCGCCAAGCTGCTTGCGTTTCACTCGGCATGCGAACCACTGGATTTCGGGGGTGTCGATCTTCGCCATTTTCATCACGCACCCTCTCCGGTCAGCCAGCCGCGCAGCATTTCTTCAGTTTCGTGGTATCGCTGCAGCCAGCTATTTTCCTCTTCGGTGACGGTCACGCCGCGATGCAGGCGGTCTTCGATCAGCTCGACCCGGCGCGCGTAATCCTCGGCGCGGCTGGTGACGATCGACCATTCCCGATCCCCACGCGGAGGGCGCTTGTGGTTCTTCCAAAAAACATACTCGGAGATCAACCGGCCCGGAACGGCTGCCGCCTTTCGGCCTGCGGCCGACACGAACCAAGATCGCAGGCCCGGCACGTCCTGCAACGGCATGCGCTCACGCGCTTCGGCAAATCCGAGGATGCTCACCCGGCTGGGCCAAAAGACCTTGCTCGACCCTTCGCCCTTCGTTCGCATGCAGGCGGCGAGGACGCGCAGCGATTCATCCGAGAGATACCCGAGATCATCGGCCATCTGGTCAAGCTTGCGCCGCTGATCGTCAGCCGAGGTCTGTCGGCGGAAGCGCATGCCATCCTTGACCAGCGGATCGATGAACAGACGGCGTACCCGCGCTCGGTTGGTCTCTTGCGGCGCGGCACCTTCAGTTGCCGCATCGGTGGTTTTGATCTGATCCATTCGCCCCATCCCCCTATTCTCAGCCCAGCCCCGCCGCTGCCTGTTCGGCATCGGTGAGCAGGTTCGCAGCGATGATGTGATCGATGACCCAAGGCTGCAGATCGGCGAGGGCATCAGGGCGGCCCTCCCGCAGTCTGGCGACGGCGTTTTTCGCCTCTCGCTGAACCATCGGATTGGGGGAAAACTTCCCCGCTTTCGCCCTTTGGTTCTTCTGTGGTTTATCTATATTATGCACCAATGCAGATTTACCCCCTTTTCCGGGCAAATCTGCCCCCTTTTCGGAATCGCAAAAGGGGGCATTCCTACCCCCTTTTAGGGGTGCATTTTTACCCCCTTTTAGGTGCACGATTTTGGCCCGTGTGAGGAACCCGTATTGGGTGCTTTTCCCCCGGCCGACGCCTGCCAGAATCACGATCCACTCAGCCTTAATCAGTTCCCTGATGGCCCGCTTGATGGTGTCTTCCGAGCAGCCGTGTATGTCGGCCAGCTGGCGGCGCGATGGATCGCAGCGATGGGTTTCGCGGTTGGCGAACTCCAACACCAAGGTGTCGGCGACAAGCCGCGCCATGGGGCTCAGGCTGCTGTCGCGGCGCACGCTTTCCATCCAACCCCATCGTTGCTGTCGCCACTCCTCAGGGGCGATCACGCGCGGTTCACCCTCAAAGGGGGGCCGCTCGATGTCGTATTTGCGCATTGGATCCACTCGTTTCGCCCTCGCATGCCTGTTGGCACGGCAAAACGCCGCGCCAATCGTGTGTTATTCAGGCCTTATGCGGCCTGTTTTTCGCCTCTTACTCAGCTCATGGAGGTCGAGCAGGCGGCTTGAGTATGCGGGGCCATAACAGAGCGCTGGAGGGCATTTGGGCGTCCATCACGCAGCCTCCCTCACAGCAGCCGAAACGCGGGCGCATGCGGCCTCAAAGTGCACGGGGCTCTTTTCGATACCGATGGCCCGTCGACCCAGCATAGCCGCAGCAACCAGCGTGGTTCCGGACCCCATGAACGGATCGAGTACGAGATCGCCCTCGCGGCTGGAATTGCCGATGTACTGCGCCATCAGGTCGACCGGCTTTTGTGTTGGGTGCACTGCATCTTTCGGACGCGCCATTCGCGTGATGCGCTTGTCACCACCGTTCGTGATGTCGCGCGCCGCCCCCTTCCAGAGGTAGAGCGTGAACTCACTGTCCTTCATATAGTACCGGGTGCGCGAGGGGGTGATCTTGTCCCAAGTCAGCAGGCTGTGGAATTTGAACCCTGCGCCAAGGAAACCCCCGTGGGCTGCGAACAGATTTTTATCGTCCGCCATGACATACGCGTCCGCGTCGGATTTGAGGGCGCGGTAAATTGGGCCGCCGATATCGGCCCAGTCCACGACATCCATAAGCAGCCCGCTGTTGTCATAGACGGTTGCCGCCATCTTGCCGCCCATGGCTCCGGGGCGATTGCCTCCGGACGTCAAGCGGTATGGCGGGTCTGTGACCACCAAGTCTGCCTGCCCCGAAAGGTTCGGCAGAACATCCAGGGCATCACCGAGGATCAACCGGCATCTGCCGATCGTCACGTCTCTCGTCGCGCTACTCACAAATCAGCTCCAAACTCAGAGCCTTTGGCGATGAGGTGCACGGGAACGTTGTGCAGCAGCGCCCAACAGGCGTCTCGCCAAACGCCCTGGGACACGTCCCAGCCGTCCATTGCCGGGATGACCACGGCGCCAGAGGCCGATAGCAGCGGGCGGCGCCAGCGTGCCCAAAACACGTCATCCAAAGGGTCAAGCCGGTCCTCGATGTCCGCGTGGCAGGCTGCGCAGGAAAGTAGAATCGGCGAGACGGCCGTGATGCCTTCGATCGCAAAGGCACGCACCCAACGAGCGGTGCGCACTTCGATGTCACACGACATGCCGCGATCCCACTCCATCTGATCGTTGACCACGGCCTTGGTGTAGGGCGTTGATAGGTAGGCCATTCGTCCGATGAGGTGACTTACAGCCTCGACAAACTGACAATCTGCCCGCAGCAGCACGTTGCTCGGATAGCTGGCCTTCAACCATTCCCAGTCAGGGTCGCGGGGAAACTGGAAGTCATGCCCCATGGTGCACGCTCTTCTGTTTCGCCGTAAGGAGACCAGCCGCGGGCAAGCTCGGTGTAGTCACGCTGCACCCCCGTTCCCCATCGACTTTTCCAGCCGCGCCCGTGCTTGGCGCAGGGCGAACATGGCGTCATCGACTTCCTTGATGGCTTGCGCGCATTCATCGGCGCAGGTCGACTGCTCTGCGGCCAGAATGGCCGATATCGCTTCCCCGCTTTCCTTGGCGATGCTGGATCCATCCATCAGCAAGCTACCACCTTCGGCAGCGGGCCGATTTTCCAGCCGCCGCGCCATCATGCGGGTGACGGGATAGCGGCCTGCCGCGTCTTCCAGCGCGATGACGTCGGCCACCGTCCAGTCCAGATTGCCGCTAATCTTCTTGCTGATCGTGCCCTTGCTTGCGCCGCCGCCCCACCGGGCATTGAAGGTTTCGGCAACCGCGTCATAGCAACCAAACCAATCCACGAGAGACTTCATGTTCGCGCGGACGATTTTGCGGAAGTCAGGCATTACCAGTCTCTCCTTCTGAAGGCGAAGCGAATAGGGTTTTCGAAACTTGCGAAAACAAAGGAATCAACATGATGGATAAAACGCTTGAAGGCCGCATTTCCGCGTTGGAGAAAAAGCTGCAGATACAATCTGAAGTGCTGGAATTCATCCCATCGGACATGTCAGCACTAGCTATCGCCTTTGGAACCGCGTGCGACTTGCTGGATGAGATCAAGCCAGGTAGCTTCGACACTCTCTGCCGCAGAATTGCGACACAAAGCCAAGTCCATATGGATGATGCAACCGAAGTGGCGTTAAATGAACTCATATCGCGCATATCAAAGCTCCACCAAGTCAGGTGACGGGCCGCGCTGGATTGCAGCTTCCACTTCCGATCGAAGAATGCCGCGCATATATGTAGCTTGATCAGAACACTTTGGGCAGCAGTTCACGGCACCACTGCACGCATTGCAGCGAAGCGCGCAAAGGGCCTCCCATCGCTGAGAAAATTGAAACCACTCTGCGTTGGTCATCGGCGAACCATTTAGCAAATGGCTAAACAACAGCCACAAGGCACGGCTTCCATCATCTGGACGTATGCCTGCTGGATATTCAGTCACTGCGCGACACCATGGGAAACCTCGTTTCCTGTGCGCGCGCGGGAAAGCGGCGCAGGGTTATGGCATGAAACGCAAAGCGCATATCCCTGCATCAGCTGGCCTCCCAGATTGCATGTTTGGCAACAACGCCGCAATTAAGGTGGCGGAACAGGCCCAGCACGGCCCGCTCCGCCAATTCAGCCACCACTTGAAAGGAAAGAACGATGGCCGAGACGATGAAGCTGTGGGAAGTCGTGGAACGTACCGCTGCGCGGGCGGAAGCAAACTCGAAGGCAATCGGCATGATTGCAAGAGAGCTCGAAACGGCAGCGCCCGGAACGGTAGACCGACTTGTCGAAAGGCTAGATGCAATCGGAAGTGGCGACACGTCGACACCGGTGCGGGCCGAGGAATTTGCACGGTTGGTTCGCATCATAACATCCCCCTGACGGTCAATTCGCAAAGCTTGCCGAGATGGTGGCCGAGACCCGACCAGCGACGCGATCGAGTTCACCACGAACTTCAGCTCCAATCTGGGGCTGAAGCCGCCGCTCTACCGCGTCCGCGATACGCTCGATCCGGTAATCCGCGTCGAACGCATAGCGGATGTGGTGGCGAAGTGAGTTTATCAGGGCGCGCATCAGCTGGCCTCCTTAAGGGGTTCTGTAGGGGCGGGGTTCTCTCGGATGAACTTCAAAATCTTATCCGCCGTGCGCAGGGTGGGCGATCCGTCGCCCGCTTCCCACTTTGCCCACGCCGCACCGCCGAGCTTCGCTGCGCGCTGCACAACTGTCGAAGGCTGAACCCCAAGCGCGTCCGCATAGGCGCGCACTTCTTCCATGAACTGTTCCATGGCTCTTGGATAGTCTTTTTAAACTACTTAGGTCAACGTCTTTTTAAACCATGGCAGAGCGAGGGCGCTAGGCGCACATTGTTGGCATGGCAGACAAACGCATAACTGAACCATTTTTATTGAAACTGAAGGCCGTGATCGATGCGGACCCGAGCCTGACAGCAGCGGGGCTGTCGGTAAAGGCAGGCTTGGGTAACAGCGCTATTCGCGCCTGGTTTGCAGGAACAAACCAAAGCCCCCGTATCGAGTCCGCAAGGAGGGTCTGTGAAGCGCTCGGCACTACCTTGGAGGAGTTTTTGTCTGACGCTCAGACCGAAGAAGAGCAGCAGATTGTTCGCCTAGTATCTCAGTTACCCGAAGATCTCCGCCGTCAGCTTTTAGGCTATGGAGAAGCGCTTGTTGCGACTTCACACACGGGGTCGCCAAAATCTGGCGAAGGCGATCAATGATTTCCCGATCTGTCATGTAATAAACTCCGTTAAGTAGAACATTAACGGAACATCCCGCGTTTTTGCAAGCACACCACATGTAGTTCACTTTCAAATGCTTGAATGCCCAAGGGGCGAAGCAATCTTAGATAAAGTGAAGAATCAATGATTGAGAGATGGACCAGATGAACCGATTTTTTTTCTCCGCCTTCCTCGCGGTAGTGCCAGTCACCGGTTTTGCGGGCGATTGGCAGACGTTCTCTAAGTTTTGGGGGTACGTTCTGACTATTGAGGATCAATGCGCTAGCTATGCATCTCTCACAGACGCCGTGATGGGTAATCACCTGAGTGGCCGCGACTATGACCTTGCGCAAGCTCAAGTTCTGAAGAACCGGGATGCCCTTCAGGCGCGAGTGGTCGAGGTGGGGTGCGACGCAGCGGCGAGAGAAGCAGCTGACATGATGGGGGAAACTATGATTGAGGTTTGGGGGGTGGAGTAAGAAAACCAAGGTCGCAGAATCAAGCCGGGCCCACCTGTATAGTGTTTTTAAACTAACTCGTCTTGACGTAGTGTTTTTAGACTACTAAAAGTGTCTTCATCAACAGATGGAGGCAACGATGCGTGCGACAGAAAACCAGCCGCTGGTTAGCGACGAACTGCTGACCGAATTGGCCAATCCGACATATCGGCAGCAGTGCGGCGATTTCGACGTTGAGACCTGCGCACTGCTTGCCACTGCCCTTCCTGAAATTTGCACCGAGCTTTTGCTGTGGCGCCAGATGGCCGCCAGCAAACCTGCCGCGCTGGCGATGGCGCTCCGGTCAGATTCCATCGAGAGCCGCCTGAGCGATGCGCGCCGCGTTGTCAGTACGGCAGGCGCGATTGACCCCGACGCTTTAGGTGCCGCCTGCCAATCCCTGATGCGTCACTCGATCGACGCCGATGAGCGCGCGGCCGCGTCCGCTGTTTTGGCCGAGATGCGGGAGGCCGCGTGATGGCTATTGCGAAATTAGTCGATCAAATGCGTCGGGCCATTCGCTCGGTCGTTCGAAAGCTATTTCTGTGCGAACTGCGCTTCGAGCGTCGGGTCGCGGCATGGGAAGTGTGGTGGAGGACTGGGCAGTCGTTGGAGCGGCCCGCCGATGGGGCAAGCGCCGCAAGAGCGACGCGCGGGGGAGAGCTGTAATGGTCACCGCACACAGCCGCCTGCCAGCCTTCCTGATGAATTTGGATCGTTTGCCTGCCGATGACCATTTTGACGCCTTCGTGAATGAAATCATGGAGACCTCCGGTTGCTTTGACACGGCGCCTGATGGCGGCGTCGGGCTATGGAAGCTGAGTTTGCACGGCATCTCAGCCCACGGTGCGACCGAGCAGGAAGTGATCGACAGTTGGACGCGCGAAGCGCGACTAGTCTGCCCTCTGGATGATGCTGAGGATGACGGGTTCATCACCATCCATCCGCCCATCAAGAAATTGGGGGTCGCGTGATGACCAAGCACGCTCACCCCGCACCTTTGCCGCATGAAACCGGCACCACTGCCGGGGGCGGACTGCTCGCCGCTTCCGGCGCTTTTTTCCGCCGGTTTCGCAATTGCACCACAGGTGACACGGCCAAGCCCGTGCGCCCGCAGACGCCGTTCCCCGACCAGAAATGGCTGGTGACCTATGAGCGCCCAAATGGCGATGTCGCCACCTCAACGGTGCTGATCAATGGGGCCAGTCTGCTGGTCGATATCTACACGTTGGCCCGGATGGCATTGCGCGATCAGTGCGACATAGACCGCGCCATCATCATTCGGATCAGCATCGATTACCGGGCGACACCAGCTCGCGTCGAGATGCTTGATCGGATCACCCGGAATTACAGCGCCCGCCTCCGCTTCGAAGCTGAGTGCGGCTAACCTCAAGGTATTGATGCCATGAACAATAAATTGTCCGACCTGAACAATCACCTTTTCGCCCAAATGGAGCGCCTTACCTCGGAGGATTTGAGCGAAGAGCAGATCGCAAAAGAGGTTCAGCGCGCCAATGCGATGGTCTCTGTTGCAGACAGGATCACCGGCAATGCGGACTTGCAGCTGAAGGCCGCGAAGCTCTACGCCGAGTATGGCGAGCCGGTCCTGAAGCACTTGCCACAGATCGGCGGGCCCTCAAAATGAAGGGTTACAGCATCCAATACAGTGAGGGCGAGCTCGCATGGATCAAGCGGCGCAGAAAGCTCCCTCGGAAAGAGCTGCACGCCAAATTTGTCGAACACTTCGACCGGTCTGACGTCAACCTTGAGAATCTCAAATCGCTCTGCTCCAGAAAAGGGTGGCTGACGGGTCGGACTGGCGGGTTCGAGAAAGGACAGACGCCCCACAATAAGGGCAAGCCCTTCAACCCGCCTGGAAGCGAAAAGGGTCGCTTTAAGAAGGGAAACTTGCCTCACAACACAAAGCATCTCGGTCACGAAAGGGTCGGCACGGACGGATACGTCGAGATCAGCGTCGATCAGGTGAATCCACATACTGGGTATGAGCGCCGCTACGTGGCGAAGCATCGCTATCTTTGGGAGAAGAAGAACGGGCCGGTGCCTGAGGGCCACGTGCTTAAGAGCATCGATGGCGATAAAGCCAATACCGACCCCTCGAACTGGAAGGCCATCCCGCGGGCCCTCTTGCCTCGCCTGAGCGGCGGACGCTGGTACAAGCCCTTCGATCAATACGAACCTGAACTTCGTCCCACCATCTTGGCCGTGGCGCAGTTGGAGCATGCTGCGCGTGAGATCACGAGTTCCGGTGGCGGTGAGGGGGCAAAATGAGACCTTCGCATTACACGCCCCAACATCTGATCGAACAGATACTGACAGACCTACCTGCAACCAACCGCGCTGCCCAGGTGGACCCCTGCGCAGGCACTGCTCACTTCACCGCCGCTCAGAGCGTGCTGACGCAAGGCCAAGAGAGGGGTGCGCGCGATGCGTGATCAGGACCTCATTAAAGCTGCCCGCGATCGTGCGACAGATGATGACCTGATGGCGCAGCTTGCAGACCGGTTGGAGGAAATGCGCGGGACGCTGTCGGCGATCCGGATCAACCGATCACTGGCGTCATGCCAGCTGCTCGCAACGCTCTCTTTGGCTGGGGGCGCGAAGTGACCCAGATCGTTTCAGGTAACCCCGCGATAAAGACACAATGCGCGCAGCCCGGAAGAGGGCAGGTCCGGCTCATTGACCGCTGTAGCGGGCAATACCTGCACTTGTCGGGGGCCGGGCGGACTGAAGGCACGGCCCATGCCTGGATAGGCACCAAGGCGCAAGCTGCCGCACTGGAAACGGTGGCGCAGGCGGAAGGGCAACCTTGGCCCTTCGAGCCGATCGACCTTCGAGAGGCCCGCATCAAAATTCACGCAAACCAAAACTGCTAAGGATAAACGAATATGTTTTACGAAAACGAAAGATTTGCGCTCTTCATCGACGGCCCGAATTTCTACTCGACGGCCCGCGCCCTAAACCTCGATGTAGACTACAAGCGGCTACTGGAGTTCTTTCAGTCCAAGGGTCGGATGGTGCGGGCAAACTACTTCACGCCACTGGCAGACACCGAAGATCATGTCTCGATCCGCCCTCTCGTTGATTGGATGCAGTACAACGGTTGGAACGTGGTGACTAAGCCGGCCAAGGTCTACGAGGATGAGTACGGCCGGAAGCGGACCAAGGGCAGCACCGACATGGAGATGGCGGTCGAGGTGATGAGATTGGCGCCTGCGATCGAGCACGCGGTAATCGTCTCCGGAAACCGAGATTTCGCCCCGGTGGTGAAGTTCCTGCAAGAGCGCGGAGTACGGGTCACTTTGATTTCCAGCATCCGCACCCAACCAGCAATGATTTCCGACGATCTTCGGCGCCAGGTCGATGTCTTTGTCGACCTGGACACACTTCGCGATGACATCGGTCGCGAAGCAGAGGCAAACGCCGCCGCGTAATTAAACCGATCAAACGAAAAGGAGTGCGATCTTGATGACCAAGCGCAAAGAACCGCCCGCCGCGCCCGTTGCGGATAACCACGACCCCTACAAGATGCGCACGCTGGAGCAGATTTTGATGCTGTTCGATGGCGGCGACTTTATGGGCGAGGTCATGTCAGGGCACCAGAAGCTGATGCATGAGCTTTTAGAGCATAACGCTGAGCACGGGACCAAAGGGTGCAGCGGGACAATGACCCTTCAGCTCTCCTACGCAGTCGGCAATGCCGGCGATGTCGGCATGGGCGCGACCGTTACCTTCAAGGCGCCGAAAAAGCCGCCGTCCAGCGCGGGTGCATACATCAACGATGCGGGCGAACTCACCCTCTACAGCCCGATGATGAAGCGGATGCACCAGCCCGTGCGGGATGTCGATGACTACAACTATGACCCCACCACCGGCGAAATCCGAGACATCGAATAACGCCACCAGCAGCAAGCAAGGAACAACGACGTGACCGAAGAACTCACACAATTCAGCACCGAAAACACCGCCGCGACGATGCGCGACGTCATGGAGAAGATTGGCGGATCGGAATCCATCGAGCAGCCGGATGATTTCGACCTGAAAAGCGCCCATCTGATTACAGTGCCAAGTCATCGCAAGGTTGAAGACCTGACCGCCAGATACCGAGAAGCGGCGGAGTTTCTGAAGCCAGCCCGCCGTAGGGGCACCGCCCGATTGGATGACCTGCAAAGCCTGATCGACTGGGCGAACCGCTTCAAAGGGCCGACATCGGCGCTTTTTGCCAAGCCAGACCTGAACGCCCCGACGATCACTTGCATTGCGGACTATCATGCCGAAGGCCCTGCCGATCAAGACACCGCCACCGGTGACCCCACCGCCCGCCATTGCCATCATCGAGCAATCTACAATTTCCCTTTGTCGGAAGAATGGAAGGCGTGGATAGGTGTTGCTGGCCAGCCGCTGGAAAAGGATGACCTGGGCGAGTTCATCGAGGCCAACGCCAAGGACATCATGGACCCGACGGCAGCCATTCTCGCCGCGAAGGAAAGTGACAAGAACCAGCCGTGGGAAAACCGCCTTATTCAGACGGCTCATCAGATCGAAGGCCGTTATGGCCAGCTGACCCAACTGCTGCAGATGTCGCGCCAGTTTCAGGTGTACGAAACCAGCAATCTGAAGGTGACCAGCAATCGCGACACTGGCGAAAGCGAAATCCAGTTCCTGAACGAACACAAGGGCGCTGACGGGAAGCCGCTTCAGATCCCCAACCTTATTATCATCGCCATCCCGGTCTTCATGGGCGGTGCCCCGTACCGGATGCCAGTGCGGTTTCGCTATCGCAAGATGGGCGGCGCGGTTCGCTTCATCTTATCCATCTATAACCCGGAGAAGGCGTTCGAGGCGGCGTTCAAGGAGGCTGTCGCTGAGGCCACCGAAAAGACCGAACTGCCGATCTTCAAAGGCGAGCCTGAAAGCTAATTCCAGGCAGGCCCGCTCAATGGGCGGGGCCTGCACCCCAAAATCAAAGTGAGGAACTGAAATGCACACAAATTTAATCACAGGCGCGCTGCCAGATGGCCACGAAACGCCGATCAGCAATTCGGCCGCAGAGATCGTCCGCATGGGGTTCAACCCATCCAGTCTGCCAAAAGTGGACGCCATCAAGGGTCTTGCGGCCGCACTGATCTCGGAGTGCGAGGCGCTTCGAGATGAAGGGGGAAAAGGTGCTCGGGAGGCGTCAATCGCGATCACAAAGCTTCAAGAGGCCAGCATGTTTGGCGTTGCCGCAGCGACGGCCGACCTCTGATTTCTTTTTCTGCCCCTTGGCGACAGGGGGCAGCGATAGACACCAGAAAGGCGGGAGCGATGGCTGAGCAGTCGAAAATTGAATGGACCGACCACACTTTCAATCCATGGGAGGGTTGTCAGAAGGTCGCGCCAGAATGCGACAACTGCTACGCGGAGGCGCGCGACGTGCGCTTCACAGGTGGCGCCCATTGGGGCCCAAAGGCTCCACGTCGCAGGACCAGCGCGCAGAACTGGAATAAGCCACGCCGGTGGAATGCGCAGGCCCAAGCCTTCCACGCCGCTCACGGACGGCGACAGCGGGTTTTCTGCGCATCGCTTGCTGATGTCTTCGACAATGCGGTGGACGCCAGCTGGCGCGATGATCTTTGGGCTCTCATCCGGGAGTGCGACCAGTTGGACTGGCTACTGCTGACCAAACGCCCACAGAACATCGCGAAGATGTTGCCGCCGGATTGGGGCAATGGCTGGCCCCACGTTTGGCTTGGCACCAGCGCCGGGACGCAGAAGTCAGCTGACCAGAATATTCCGCATCTTCTGAAAGCGCCTGCCGCCGTCCGCTTCGTCAGCGCAGAGCCGCTTTTGGGAAGCATAGACTTTGCCGCGGTTCCGAAGGAGAAAATCAGCAAGAACATCACCATCTGCTTTGGTGCATTGACGGGGGTCGATGGCCTCGGCCACAGCGGCCCGCGAATTGATTGGGTCATCTGTGGTGGCGAGAGCGGCCCAAACGCCCGCCCGATGCACCCCGATTGGGCGCGCAGCTTGCGCAACCAATGCCGCGCAGCAGGTGCGGCCTTTTTCTTCAAGCAATGGGGAAGCTGGGCCGCGGAGATCGATCGTGACGAGGATGACCCGGACTGGCGGGCAAACTACTCGAAAGCCAAGCGCGACGGATGGGCTATCTTAAACGTCGAAGGCGGTACAGGATTTCATGGCGACCGCGTGCACCTGATGAAGCGGGTGACGAAGAGCGCGGCCGGGCGATCGCTTGACGGCCAACTTTTGAACGAGGTGCCATATGGTTGCCTATAATTTCCAAACCCGGTTCGCTGAAGCCGTCGCGAGCGGCCAGAAACGACAGACGATCCGAGCGCCGCGCAAGGACGACCGCCACGCCAAGCCGGGCGACAAGCTGCAGCTATACACCGGCATGCGCACGAAGTCCTGTCGCAAGCTGCGTGATGCAGTGTGTCACGATTCATGCGCCATCCTACTTGAGTGGGACAAGGCGTGGACCTTTGGGCCGCAGGAGCTCTTCGTGGGCGAAGACCTTGAACGTTTCGCGCAATCAGATGGCTTTGCATGCTGGGCGGACATGCGTGCTTGGTTCGAGAAGGTGCATGGCCTGCCATTCACCGGCCAGATGATCAGATGGCTGGTACCCCTCAATCCTGACGCACCCAAGGAGGCAGCGGCATGACGCTGGTTATCGGAAAAGACGTTCCATGGAACGCGATGTGGTCTGGCGAGGATCGCAACGAAATCCGGCCGTGCAAATATGCAGGCAACAAACTTGCGCTTTGGTCCCCGTTCAACCCCGGCGAGGGAAGGCCAATCTTCGCGAAGCCGCACCACGTCAGACAGCGCAGAAGCATCGCTGAAATGCGTTGCACCGTATGTGGTGAAAGGACATCAGATGGTGATCGTTGGTGGTTTCCGTTTGGCGACTTCCGCGATGGATGGTGGGTCAGCACCGAAAGCCCTGTGCATTTCCGGTGCGCAGAAATTGCTCAGGCGGCGTGCCCGACCATCGGTCGCGGGCAGGTGCGACCAATTCGCTTTCCGGGAGGACATACGATCCTGAGCGCAATGGTAGGTGGACCCGAAACAGATCGCGACTTTGGGGTAAAGACCAATGGTCGAGCGATTGTCGGGCATCTGAAACTGGCATGGCGAAAGCCATGGTTTCTCGAACCAGCAAAGGAGTCCGCCTGATGCTTGACGCCGTCTGTAAGTCACCACCCGACACCAACTCAACAGACCTCGAACCACGGGAAACCGGATACTACTGGGCCAAGCTTGTTGCGCCCCGAAAACAGCCGCCTGATGAAGATTGGGCGTCCATCGATTGGGAGATCGTGCACGTCGACGAGAACTACGGTGAAGGCGAGGATGAGTTCCGCGTCTACGTTCATGGAATTGGGCCCGGGCAGCTAATCAGTGCATTCCTTTGGGGCCCGGCGGTAAAGGATAAGAAGCCGGAGCGCGCAGATGCCTAAGAACATCAATGCCGAGCTTGTTTGGCTCAAATTTTCGGAGCTGCTCTGATGGTTGCGACACGCTTCACAAAGGCAGAGATAACGCGCGCCGTGGACGCAGCCAAAGCTTGCGATCTCATCATCAGCGCCGTTGAGATCGGGCCGGATGGGACCATCAAGATTCTCTGCCCGGTAGACGCCAAGCCCGAAAAGAGCAAAGGTCGGGGGCCAAAAGAATGGTGACCGATGTGCGCAAAAACTACCCAGGCCTAACCGTGGAGCGGCTACCTTCCGGCAAAGAGCGGCTGCGCGTTCGCGTTGAAGGCAAACCGAACAGGAAAATTCGCCTCAACGTCGATCTGGATCATCCTAAGTTTTCAGAGCACTATTGGAGTGCCCGGGCTGGCATCCAGCTTCCCTTCGAGCCAGAAACCACGGCCGTGCGCCACTCGATACAATGGTTGACCGACAAGTATTTGGCGCATTTGCAGCGAATGGTCGATGCACGGCAGGCGTCCCCCACAACGCTCCGGAAGCGGAAGAGCCAGCTGAATTGGCTGTGCAGTTTCGCGACCGAGGATGGAGATGCTTACGGCGAGATGAGCCTAAGTGCCCCGAGCGCGGCATTCGTTCGCGCAAGGGATGCGCGCGCCGCCACGCCAGCTGAGGCCGACAACATTATCAAGGCCGCCCGATCGATGTACAAGTGGGCCTGCGATGTTGGCCATGCAGAGGTCAATCCGCTCACCGGAGTTGGCAAGATCCATCGCGGCCAGGGCGGAGCGACGCCCTGGACCGTGGATGACCTTAGAAAATTCAAAGAGCGCCACCCCAAAGGAAGCATGGCGCATCTCGCACTCACATTGCACATGTTTACCGGCGCTCGATCAGGCGATGCGATCTGGCTTGGACGCGGTCAGGAGTTCGAGAGCCATGGCATGCGTTGGCTTGGCTGGCAGCCCAGAAAGCGGGGCGCGGCCTATGTTGAGATTCCCGTCGCACCTCCATTGAGCGAGGCGGTCGCAGCCGTCGCCCGGATCGGTGAAGCGTTCATTTTGAACGAGTACGGCAAGCCATTCAAAAACGCCGACAGTTATCGAAACTGGTTGCGCAAGCGATGTGATGAAGCCGGCCTTTCGGGTAGGTCCTCTCACGGAATTCGCAAAGCGCTGGCCGAGTTGCTCGCGGAGGAGGGGTGTAGCGAACACCAGATCATGGCCGTGCTTTCACACACTCAGCCAAGCACATCCGCGATCTACACAAAGGACGCCGAACGCCGCGTTTTGGCGGCCGAGGCGATGCGTGCAATTAATGGATTTGAGTGGTGATGTGGACCACGCGCAGTTTCAGTGTGGTCCAACTTCGCTATTTTGGAAGCATTTACAACGGGTTGGAAAATTAATGGTGCCCCCACACGGACTCGAACCGCGGACCTACTGATTACAAATCAGTTGCTCTACCAGCTGAGCTATAGGGGCACTGAGGGCTCATTTAGAGAAATGGCGCGGGGGGTGCAAGAGGGGAAATGAGAGTTTCTTTCGGATTTTACACGCGGCGCGGGACGGGCTATTCATCGCCAAGATTTTCAAGGTTGAGCGGAGTATCATGCAGCTCGTTTTGCACACAGGTGTTCATTTCACGGAAGACGAGCGGCTGCTGAAATGCCTGCTGCGCAATCAGGATGACTTTGCCAAAACCGGCGTCAAAGTGCCCGGGCCCAGCACCTATCGCAATCTGTTTCGCGATACGCTCAACGCGATGCACAAGGCAGAGCCCTCTGAGGTGGCGCGGGATGTTTTGCTTGATGCGATTCTCGATGAGGACGCAGCCAGCCGGGTGATCCTGTCGGATGCGAACTTCTTTCGCTCGCCCGCCACGGCCCTGCAAGAAGGGGTGCTCTATCCCGCGGCCGCCGTTCGGATGTTACGCATGGCGCAGCTGTTTCCCGAGGACGAGATTCGCATCTTTATGGCGATCCGAAACCCCGCGTCGCTGGTGCCGGTGCTCTATGACAAAGCGGCGGACAAGACTTCGGCGGCCTTCTGGGGGGAGCGGGGGCCGGAAGACCTGCGGTGGTCTGAGACGATTGCCCAATTGCGCGAAGCGGCGCCGGGCATTCCGATCACGGTCTGGTGCAACGAAGACACGCCGCTGATCTGGGCGCAGATCATCCGCGAGATGGCCGGATTGGAGCCGGAGACCAAGATCAAAGGCGGCTTTGATCTTCTGCACGCCATCATGTCCGAAGAAGGGATGCGACGGTTCCGCAGCTATCTCGACACCCATCCAGAGATGTCCGAGGCGCAGAAACGGCGTGTGATCACGGCGTTTCTCGACAAATACGCGCTGGAAGAAGAGATCGAAGAAGAACTCGACATGCCCGGCTGGACCGAGGAATTGGTCGAGCGGATGACGGCGCTTTATGACGCGGATGTCGAAATCATCCGCGCCATGCCGGGCGTCAGCCTGATCGCGCCTTAAGTGCCAGCGGCGGCCAATTCGGTGATCACATCATAGGCCATGGCCACATCCTCGGCCGTGGCGGTGAAGGCACCTGCCTGAAAGCGGATCACCAAAGCTCCGTCGATACGGGTCTGAGTCAAGTAAATGCGACCATCGTCGTTGATGCGATTGAGCAGGTCTTGGTTATGCGCATCAAGGTCTGCGGTCGCGAGGTGGCGAAAGGTGAAGAGCGAGAGCATCGGCTGGGTCACGACCTCAAAACCCTCAGTCGCCTCCAGCCGCGCGGCCAAATCCTGTGCCCATGTCACATGGTTTCGGATCATTTCGCGCAGCCCTCCCAGCCCATGGGCACGGATCAGGAACCATAGTTTCAGGGCGCGAAAACGGCGGCCCAGTGGGACCGACCATTCGGAATAGTTCACGATCCCATCCGCGCCGTGGGTTTTCAGATATTCCGGCTGGATCGCCAATGTGCGGACCAAATCGTCGGGATTGCGCAGGAAATGCGTGGTGCAATCAAACTGCGCGCCGAGCCATTTATGCGGGTTCATGACCACGGAATCGGCCCGCACGACCCCGGCCCAGAGGCTGCGGAACTCAGGGCAGATCATCGCCGATCCGGCCCAAGCGGCATCAACATGGGTATAAAGCCCCTCGGCCTCGGCCACATCCATCACGGCGGCGATATCATCGCTGGCCCCCGCGCTGGTGCCGCCGGTGCAGGCGATGATGCCCGCGGGCTGATGCCCCGCCGCGCGGTCGGCGGCGATGGCGGCGCGCAAGGCATCGGCATCCATCGCGCGGGTTGGGCCGTGGGTAGGGATACGCACAAGGTTCTCTTCGCCCAGCCCCGCAATCCAAATGGCGCGGTCGACCGAGGTGTGCACCTCTGCCGAGCAATAGACCCGCAGGCGCGGCTGGCCCGACAGACCTGCCTTGTTGCCCTGCCAATCCAATGCCCGCTCACGCATCGTCAGCACGGCGCAAAGCGTGGCGGAACTGGCGCTGTCTTGGATCACGCCGGTGAACCCATCGGGCAGACCGATCGCTTGGCGCATCCAATCGCAGACGCGGGTTTCCAGCTCTGTCGCCGCCGGAGAGGTCTGCCACAGCATACACTGCGCCGCGATGGCAGAGACGAAATATTCCGCCAGCACCGAGACAGGCGCGGCATTGGCCGGGAAATACGCAAAGAACCGGGGGTGCTGCCAATGGGTCATGCCGGGCATGATGGTCTGCTCAAAATCGTCGAAAATCGCCTGCATCGCCTCGGCCCCTTCGGGCGGGGCGTCGGGCAGGGCAGAGAGCACGGCACCGGGGGCGACCTGTGCGCGGACGGGTTCATTGCGCAGGCCCGCGTGGTAGTCTGCGGCCCAATCGGCCGCACGGCGGCCCCACTGTCGGAAATCCTCCCAGTTCATGCGCGGCTCCTGTCGGTTTTAATTCTGGTTGTCATCCGTATTTCCTGCCCCATGTTGTTGTATTGTCTCACTGTTGTTCCGCGCGGCTTGCCCTCTTCAAGAATGATGCCGCAGCGGTTATGGTGATCGTCACGCCCTTTTGGGCGCTCTTTGACTTGGTAAGTAGCGATCAGGAAACCGTCAAGAATGGCCACAATGCCCCCCCTGCGCCGCACTGCCCGCTCCCTTCCGATTGCGCTGTTGCGCGCGCGGGAAAGGGTGATGGGGCCGATCCGGGAAATCCTGAACGAAAGCGGCATCTCGGAACAGAAGTTTCGCGTTCTGCGCGTGGTCGAGGAATCCGGCCCGATGGAGCAGACAGCGCTGGCGCAGCAAGCCTGTTTGTTGCTGCCGAGCCTGACCCGCATGCTGCGCGCGATGGAGCAAGAAGGGCTGCTAAGCCGTGCCAGTGACCCCGACGACGGGCGCAAATCTATCGTCACGATCACCGATCAGGGCCAGCAGGTGCTGCAAGACCACGCGGGCGACGCCGCCGCGTTGTTTTCGGATTTCGAAGCCCGTTTCGGCAAGCAGCGAATGGAAGACCTGCTGGATATGCTCGAAGACCTCGTTAATCTGGACATGCAGAAAAAGACTGACGGGCCAAAGAAAGACTGACGCGTAGGGGGGTCAGCCCCCCTTTACTGCCCGCCGCACCGCGCAAATTCCGGCCAGCGCCATGCGGCTGCCCTCGGCCTCTGTCGCCGGGGCGCCCTGCTGGGTCAGAGCCCGCAAGTAAAGCTGCGCCGCGCCGCCCGTGCCGATCACCGCCAGCGTTTGCCCCAGCCAATAGGCCCGCGCCGCCGCAAGTTCCGCGCCGATCAGCGTGCCAGCCAACCGCGCCTCTGCCGTGGGCGGCGGGATATCCTTCAAAGCCAGATCAGCCCGGATGGAGGCCAAACGCCCCGCCAGCCGCTCGGGCCGCGACAGCCCATCGCTCAGCGCATCGTCAAAGGCCGTGTCGTCCAGCGCCGTGCCCTCGGCTGGGGTGCCGTCGCCCAAAAGGTCCAGCAATTCCCCGGTCAGGAAAGTCTGAAAGCTCACCACTTCGCCCGCGCTGATCTGCGCCCAGATCGAAGTCGCGCCTGGCAAGCAGATCACCCCGTCCCAGTCTTTGTTGAGGCTCAGAAAGCCCGCGATCCGTGTCTCGGCCCCTCGTAGCAGCCCGCTGGGGCTTTGCTGCCGCAGGGCGGGGATGACCTGAAGGTCGAAGTTTTCTGTGCGGAGAGGCGTCGCACCTTCGGCAGTGGCGGTGCAGGGCACCATGCGGGGCGCGGCGGCGGTCCAGCCTACGGGCAGGCCCGCCACGAAGACCGGCAAACGCGGTAATTGCCACGGCGCGGTGAGTGTCTTGAGCGCGGCGTCAAAGGCCGAGGCGCTGGTCAGGCCCGCCGGGTCGCACTCCGCCGTGGCGGTCTCAAGCGCCGATCCGCCCTGCATCGCCCAGACCTGCAACCGCGCGTCTTGGACCTCAACCGCCAGCCAGTCTGCTTTGCTTACATCGGTCATCGCACCGCCTCTCGTCGTGAAGTTCCGTCTGGCATAGGCCCTGTGGGCTGCGGGTTCAATGCGTCCGATGCCCTGTCAGCCGTGAGACCGCCCAATTACTTCAAACCTAAAATATTTATCCTTGAACGAAAAAGCGACTCAGCCTAGGCTCCGTTCCAAAGCGAACCAGAGGGGAATTTCGATGCGTGCAATCTGTCTTGGCGGCGGTCCTGCGGGGCTGTACTTCGCGATTTCGCTGAAACTGCGCCAGCCCGAGGCCGATGTGACGGTGCTGGAACGCAACCGCGCCGATGATACCTTCGGCTGGGGCGTTGTGCTGTCGGATGAAACGCTGGATAATCTTGAGGTTAACGACCCCGTCTCGGCACGCGAAATCCGCAGCCATTTCGCCTATTGGGACGATATCGCCCTGCACCACAAGGGCAACGTGATCCACAGCACCGGCCATGGTTTCTGCGGTATTGGGCGCAAGCGGCTGCTGCTGATCTTGCAAGAGCGGGCGCGCGCGTTGGGCGTGAACCTGCAGTTCGAGACCGAGGTCAAGGATGCCTCCGAATACATGGATGACTACGATCTGGTGGTCGCCTCCGACGGTCTGAACTCCAGAACCCGGATGGAATTCGAAGAAACCTTTAAACCAGACATCGACGTGCGCCGCTGCCCCTTCGTCTGGCTCGGCACGCATCAGAAATTCGACAACGCTTTTACCTTCATCTTTGAAAAGACCGGCAAAGGCTGGATCTGGGTCCACGCCTATCAGTTCGACAAAGACACGGCGACTTTCATCGTCGAATGTAGCCAAGACACCTTTGACGCCTATGGATTTGGCGAAAAAACCCAAGAAGAAACCATCGCGATCTGCGAGGAGATCTTTAAGGACCACCTCGACGGCCACAAACTGATGACCAACGCCAGCCACATCCGCGGTTCGGCTTGGATCAAGTTCCCTCGCGTGCTTTGCGAAAAGTGGAGCCACCAGAATGTTGTGCTGCTGGGCGATGCCTCGGCCACGGCGCATTTCTCGATCGGGTCGGGCACGAAACTGGCGCTGGAATCTGCGATCTCGCTAGCGAAACATGTCAGCGACGACAAAGACCTGACCACCGCCTTCGAGAAATACGAAGAAGCCCGCCGCCTTGAAGTGCTGCGCCTGCAATCGGCGGCGCGCAACTCGGTTGAATGGTTCGAGGATGTTGAGCGTTACCTCGATCTGGACCCGGTGCAGTTGAACTACTCCATGCTGACCCGCAGCCAGCGGATCAGCCACGAGAACCTGCGCGAGCGTGACCCCAAGTGGCTTGAGGGGGCCGAGAGATGGTTCCTCGAACAGGCCGGTGCTGACACCAATGGCCCCGTCCGCGCGCCAATGTTCGCGCCGTTTCAACTGCGCGACATGAAGCTTGAAAACCGCATCGTCGTCTCGCCCATGGCGCAGTACAAGGCCGTCGACGGCTGCCCGACCGACTGGCATTTCGTGCATTACGCCGAACGCGCCAAGGGCGGCGCGGGGCTGGTCTATACCGAGATGACCTGCGTCTCGCCCGAGGGCCGCATCACGCCGGGCTGTCCGGGCCTTTATGCGCCTGAGCACGAAGCCGCGTGGAAACGCCTGACCGATTTCGTTCATGCCGAGACCGAAGCGAAGATTTGCTGCCAGATCGGCCACTCGGGCCGCAAAGGCTCGACCCAACTGGGTTGGGAGGAAATGGACGCGCCGCTGAAAACGGGCAACTGGGACATCATCTCGGCTTCCGCGATCCCGTGGTCGGACAACAATGCCCTGCCCAAAGCGGCGACCCGCGCAGACATGGACGTGATCCGCGACGAATTCGTCGAAGCCACCCGCATGGCCGAGCGCGCCAACTTCGACATGGTCGAACTGCATGCGGCACACGGCTACTTGATCTCGTCCTTCATCTCGCCGCTGTCGAACCAGCGCGAGGATGCCTATGGCGGCAGTCTTGAAAACCGCATGCGCTACCCGCTTGAGGTGTTCAAAGCGATGCGCGACGCTTGGCCCGAAGGCAAGCCGATGGCGGTGCGCATCTCGGCCAACGACTGGGTCGAAGAAGACGGCGTGACCCCCGACGAAGCCGTTGAAATCGCTCGTATGTTCAGTGAGGCGGGGGCCGATATCATCGACGTCTCGGCAGGCCAGACCTCGAAACAGGCCAAGCCTGTCTATGGCCGCATGTTCCAGACCCCGTTCAGCGACCGCATCCGCAACGATGGCGGTATCAAGACCATGGCCGTGGGCAACATCTACGAGGCCGACCACGTCAACTCGATCCTGATGGCGGGGCGTGCCGATCTGGTCTGCCTTGCCCGGCCACATCTGGCCGATCCCTATTGGACCCTGCACGCCGCGGCCGCCATCGGCGACCGCCACGCCGATTGGCCGCTGCCCTACGGCCCGGGCCGCGATCAGGCATGGCGTCTGGCAGACCGCGCGGCGGAGATGGAGAAAGTATGAGCCATATCGTCATCACCGGCGGCGGCACTGGCGTAGGGGCCGAGATCGCCCATGCGGTGGCCGGAACCGGCGCCAAGGTCACCATCATGGGCCGCCGCGAGGGGCCGCTGCGCGATCAGGGCCTGCCGTTTCAGACCTGCGACGTGACCGATGCGGATGCCGTGCAAGCGGCCTTTGCCGCCGCCCGCGAGCAGAATGGCCCGATCACCGGCGTCATCGCCAATGCGGGCGCGGCGCATTCCGCGCCCTTCCACAAGATCACCGCACAGGACATGAATAATATGATGGCGGTGAACGTCACCGGCGTCTTCAACGTCTGGCAGGCCGCGCTGTCGGAGATGAAAGACGCCGGGCAGGGGCGTTTGATCGCCGTGGCCTCCACCGCGGGGCTCAAGGGCTATCCTTACGTTGCGGGCTATGTCGCGGCGAAACATGGGGTCGTCGGCCTGACCCGCGCGCTGGCGTTGGAACTGGCGCGCACGGGCATCACCGTGAACGCAATATGCCCGGGCTTCATCGACACGCCGCTCTTGGAACGCTCGGTCGAGAACATCACGAAGACCACCGGCAAAAGCGCCGAGGAGGCCCGCGCCTTGCTGAAACGCGCCAGCCCGCAGAACCGCTTTGTCGAAACCTCCGAGGTCGCCGGTGCTGTGCTCTACCTGCTGTCGGGCGCCGCGGCTTCGGTCAACGGCCACGCGCTCGCGCTATCGGGGGGCGAAGTATGAGCGATGTGGCCAAGGATCGCGTGCGCCTCTGGCTGCGGCTGCTGAAAGTCGTGCGGGGGCTGGAGCAAGAGTTGCGCGATACGCTGCGGCGCGAGCATAACACGACGCTGCCGCGGTTCGACGTAATGTCGGCCCTCTCGCGCCATCCCGAAGGGCTGAAGATGAGCCAGCTTTCGGGCGTGCTGCGCGTGTCTAACGGCAATGTCACCGGCATCGCCGACCGTCTGAGCGAGGAGGGGCTGGTCGAACGCATCCCGGTCCCCGGCGACCGCCGCGCGATGATGCTGCGCTTGACCCCCGCGGGCACGGCGCAATTCGCCCGCCAAGCGCAGGCGCATGAAGACTGGATCAACGAAAAACTGCGCGGAATCTCCTCCGAGGAAGCCCGCGCCATGGCGGCCCGCCTGCAGGCTTTCGCCGCCCAAACGGAAGAAAAGGAAAAAGCCAATGCGCAGTGATGTGACGCATTTCCAATGTGAAATCAAAGACCGGATCGCCACCGTGCGGCTTGACCGGCCTGACCGCAAGAACCCCCTGACCTTCGACAGCTACGCCGAGCTGCGCGACTGGTTCCGCGATCTGGTCTATGCCGATGACGTTGATGTGGTGATCTTTGGCTCCAACGGCGGAAACTTTAGCTCCGGCGGCGATGTGCATGATATCATTGGTCCTTTGACCCGCATGAATATGAAGGAACTACTGCGTTTCACGCGCATGACCGGCGATTTGGTCAAGGCCATCGTGAACTGCGGCAAGCCGGTCATTGCCGCCGTCGATGGCGTCTGCGTGGGCGCGGGCGCGATTATCGCCATGGCCTCGGACCTGCGGCTGGCAACGGCAGAGGCCAAGACCGCCTTCCTTTTCACTCGCGTAGGCCTTGCGGGCTGCGACATGGGCGCCTGCGCGATCCTGCCGCGCATCATCGGCCAGACACGGGCGGCCGAACTGCTCTACACCGGGCGCGCCATGTCTGCCGAAGAAGGGGAACGCTGGGGTTTCTACAACCGGTTGGTGACGGGCGAGACGCTGGAAGGTGAGGCGCTAAAGCTGGCGCAGAAAATCCAAGCCGGCCCGAATTTCGCGCATATGATGACCAAGACGATGTTGGCCCAAGAATGGGCGATGTCCATCGAACAGGCGATCGAAGCCGAGGCGCAAGCGCAGGCGATCTGCATGCAAACGGGCGATTTTGAACGCGCCTACAACGCTTTCGTCGCCAAGGAACGCCCGGTCTTCGAAGGGGACTGAGCCACGAATAGCCAAAAGATAAACACGCGGGGAGGCGTAAACCATGGCTGACAAAAGTTTTCTCGACTGGCCCTTTTTTGAGCCGCGGCACAAGGAGTTGGCGCTGGCCATGGACGAGTGGGCGGCACGCGAGTTGAAGAACGTGGATCACGGCGACACCGATGGGGCCTGCCGCGATCTGGTGACGATGATGGGCCAAGACGGCTGGCTGCGCCACAGCGGCGCGGAGGGGGACGAGGTGCTTGATGTACGCAGCCTTTGCCTGATCCGCGAAACGCTGGCGCGCCATGACGGGTTGGCGGATTTTGCCTTTGCTATGCAAGGGCTTGGCACCGGCGCGATCTCGCTTTTCGGGAGTGATGAGCAAAAGGCCGAATGGCTCCCCAAGACCCGTTCGGGACAGGCGATTTCGGCCTTTGCCCTAACCGAGCCGCAGTCCGGCTCAGACGTTGCAAACTCTACCATGACAGCCACGCCAGACGGCAACGGCTATGTGCTCGACGGACGCAAGACGTGGATTTCCAACGGCGGCATCGCGGATGTCTACACCGTCTTCGCCCGCACCGGAGAGGCACCGGGCGCCAAGGGGTTGTCGGCCTTCATCGTGCCCGCCGACACACCGGGGCTTAGGGTCGAGGAACGGCTAGAGGTTATGGCGCCGCATCCACTGGCCACCTTGCATTTCGATGGCGTGAAACTACCCGGCTCGGCGCTTTTGGGTGAGGCGGGGCGCGGCTTTGCCATTGCCATGTCGGTGCTGGATGTCTTCCGCTCCACCGTCGCCGCCGCCGCCCTCGGCTTTGCCCGCCGTGCGCTGGACGAGGCGCTTTTGCGCGTCACCAGCCGTCAGGTACAGGGCGCGCCGCTGAGCGAATTGCAACTGGTGCAGGGCCATATCGCGGACATGGCGCTTGACGTCGATGCCGCCGCTTTGCTGGTTTACCGCGCCGCTTGGACAAAAGACAGCGGCGCGCCGCGCGTCACCCGCGAGGCGGCGATGGCCAAGCTTTTCGCCACGGATCAGGCACAAAAGGTGATCGACAAGGCCGTTCAATTGCACGGTGGCGACGGCGTGCGCAATGGCGAGGCAGTGGAGCGACTTTACCGCGAAATCAGGGCCTTGCGCATTTACGAGGGCGCGTCGGACGTGCAACGTATTGTCATCGCCCGCCAGACTTTGGGAGCCATGTCATGAAACTGCACCCGACCGGACATGAAGACACCTTCGCCCGTGAAAACCTGCCGCCCTTCGACCAGTGGCCAGACTTGCTGTTGGACCGCTTCGACTATCCCGATCGCCTGAACGTCGGCGTCGAACTAACTGACAAGATGGTGGAAAAAGGGTTTGGCGACCACACCGCACTGATCGGCAACGGGCGCCGGCGCACATACAAGGAGCTAGCTGACTGGACCAACCGTCTGGCTTCCGCGCTGGTCGAGGATTTGGGGGTGAAACCCGGCAACCGGGTGTTGATCCGCTCGGCCAACAATCCCGCGATGGTGGCCTGCTGGTTGGCGGCGACCAAGGCGGGGGCGGTGGTGGTCAACACCATGCCGATGCTGCGCGCGGGCGAGCTTGCGGCCATCGTCGACAAGGCCGAGATCACCCACGCGCTCTGCGACACGCGGTTGATGGATGAGATGACGGCATGCGCGAAAACCTCCAAATTCCTCAAAACGGTCGCGGGTTTCGACGGCACCAGCAACCACGACGCCGAATTGGACCGTCTCGCGCTGGAAAAACCGGTGCAGTTCGAGCCGGTGGACACCGCGCAGGACGATGTGGCGCTCTTGGGTTTTACCTCAGGAACCACCGGTAACCCTAAGGCAACAATGCATTTTCATCGCGATCTTCTGATCATCGCAGATGGCTATGCGCGCGAAGTGCTGAACGTCACGCCAAGGGATGTTTTCGTCGGCTCGCCGCCCTTGGCCTTTACCTTTGGCCTTGGTGGCCTCGCGGTTTTCCCGCTGCGCTTCGGGGCCGCCGCGACGCTTTTGGAAACCGCAAGCCCGCCCAACATGATCGAGATCATCGAGAAGTACAAAGCCACCGTCTGTTTCACCGCGCCCACCGCTTACCGCGCGATGTTGCAGGCGATGGAAGAGGGCGCGGACCTCAGCAGCCTGCGTGCCGCCGTTTCCGCCGGAGAGACGCTGCCTGCACCAGTTTATCACGAGTGGCAGGAAAAGACCGGTAAACCCATGCTTGACGGCATCGGCGCGACGGAAATGCTGCATATCTTCATCTCGAACCGCTTCGACGACCACCGCGCCGCTTGTACCGGCAAGCCCGTCGCGGGCTATGAGGCGCGGGTGATCGACGCCGACGGAAACGAGGTGCCGCGCGGCGAGGTAGGCCGTCTGGCCGTGCGGGGTCCAATCGGCTGCCGCTATTTGGGCGACAAGCGGCAGGCGGATTACGTCAAGGACGGGTGGAACATCACCGGCGACAGTTTCACCATGGACGGGGACGGCTATCTGCATTTCGCCGCCCGCAACGACGATATGATCATCAGTTCTGGCTACAATATCGCCGGGCCGGAGGTTGAGGCGGCGCTGTTGAGCCATCCTTGTGTCAGCGAATGCGGGGTGGTCGCCGCCGCGGATGACGCGCGCGGCTCTATCGTTCAGGCGCATGTGGTTCTGGTTGACGGAACGCCCGAAGACGCCAATACTATCAAGATATTGCAGGATCATGTTAAAGCGACCATCGCACCCTATAAATACCCGCGCGACATTCGTTTCATCAAAGAACTGCCCAAAACCGCGACCGGCAAGATCCAGCGTTTCGCGCTGAGAGAGGATACATGAGCAGTTTCGACGAAGCCTCCAAAGGCGCCAAGATGGATTTCGCCAAGGACAAATCCTATGGCGATTACCTTGGGCTGGACCAAATCCTGACCACCGAGAATCCGCTCGACATGGCGCATGATGGGCTGCTTTTTATCATCCAGCACCAGACTTCGGAGCTATGGATGAAGCTGGCGATCCATGAGTTGACCGCCTGCCGAAAGGCGCTTCAGGCAGGGGAATTGCGCCAGAGTTTCAAGATGTTGACCCGTGTGGCACGGATTTTCGAGCAGCTTAATTCGGCTTGGGACGTGCTGCGGACCATGACGCCGAGCGAATATACCCAGTTCCGTCCGCACCTTGGTGCCTCTTCTGGGTTTCAGTCCTACCAGTACCGTCTGATCGAATACCTGCTGGGCAACCGGATCGCGGCGCTGACCAAACTGCACGAACATACGCCCGAACCTCATGCGGCGCTGGTGGCGGAGATGCAGCAGCCAAGCCTCTATCAGGTGGCGATTGATCTGCTTTGCACACGGCTGGGGGAGCCGTCGCTTGCCGGCAGCCCCGAGCCGCAGGCTTGGCAGCCGAAGGCCGAGGTTCAAGCCCTGTGGAAACAGGTTTATGAAGACCCGACAACTCATTGGGAACTCTACGAATTGGCGGAAAAGCTGGTCGATCTCGAAGACTACTTCCGACGCTGGCGGTTCAACCACGTGACCACCGTGGAACGTATCATTGGTTTCAAGCGCGGCACCGGCGGCACTGCTGGGGTGACCTATCTGCGCAAAATGCTTGAAGTGGAGCTTTTCCCCGAGCTTTGGCATGTGAGAGGAGCACTGTAAGTGTCTGTTTTGAAAAAAGATCAGTTCATCCTGCCGGAGGGCGTCATCTACCTCGACGGCAATTCGCTGGGGCCATTGCCCAAGGCGGCCGCCGCGCGTGTGCAGGAGATGATCACTGCTGAATGGGGTGAGATGTTGATCCGCGGCTGGAACCAAGCCGGTTGGATGGAACAGCCCGCCCGCGTTGGCAATATGGTTGCCGGGATCGTTGGCGCGCCAGAAGGCTCGGTCGTGATGGGCGACACGCTGTCGATCAAGGTTTTTCAGGCGCTGGCCTCGGCGCTGAAGCTGCGCCCGAACCGCAGGGTGATCCTGTCGGACAGCGGCAACTTCCCGTCGGACCTCTACATGGCCGAGGGGCTGGTGGGGCTGCTGGAGCAGGGCTATGAGCTGCGCACCGTGCCGCCAGAAGAGGTGACGGGGGCCATTGGCGAAGAAATCGCCGCCGTGATGCTGACCGAGGTCGACTACCGCACTGGCCGCAAGCACGACATGAAGGCGATCACCGAATTGGCCCATGCCAATGGCGCGGTGATGATCTGGGATCTGGCCCATTCAGCGGGCGCGCTGCCGGTGGACCTTGCGGGCAGCAACTGCGAGTTCGCGGTGGGCTGCACCTACAAGTATCTCAACGGCGGGCCGGGTGCGCCGGGCTTCATCTACGTCCGCCCCGATCTGGCCGACCACGTGCAACCGGCGCTGGCCGGTTGGCTGGGGCACCGCCAGCCCTTCGCTTTTGAGCAGAGCTACCAGCCCGGACAGGGGATCGAGCGGATGCGCGTCGGCACCCCGCCGGTGATCCAGTTGACCGCGCTTGAAGTGGCGATGGAGCTTTGGGCGGATGTGGACATGCAAGAACTGCGCGCGGCCTCTATCGCGCTGCAAGAGCAGTTTATCAAAGAGATCGAGCGCGACGTGCTGCAGCTGACCCTGGCCAGCCCGCGCAACAGCGCCGAGCGGGGCAGTCAGGTGTCGTTCCGCTTTGACGAAGGCTATGCCGCGATGCAGGCGGTGATCGACCGCGGAGTGATCGGCGATTTCCGCGCGCCCGACATCATGCGTTTCGGCTTCACGCCGCTTTATATCGACGCCGAAGATGTCTCCAAAGCGGTCGCGATTATCCGCGATGTGATGGAGAACCGTCTCTGGGATAACGAAAAATACAAGACCCGCGCGCGGGTGACCTGACAGCGTCAGGCGCACTCGCTAAGCTGGCGATACGACCCAATAGAACGGGCCCGGTAAAGAGGCCCAAATCAACCAAGGGAGACTGAAATGAAGATGAAGACATTTGTGATGGCGGCTTCGGTCGCGGCACTGGCGGCAGGCGGCGCATGGGCCGAAGAGGGTAAGGTGAAGGTCGGCATGATCACCACCCTCTCGGGCGGCGGCGCGGGCCTTGGCATCGACGTGCGCGATGGCTTTATGCTGGCCACCAAAATGGCCGGGAACGAGAACCTTGAGGTCGTGGTCGAAGACGACCAGCGCAAGCCCGAGATTGCAGTGCAATTGGCCGACAAGATGATCCAGTCCGAGAAGGTCGACGTGATGACCGGCATCATCTGGTCCAACCTCGCCATGGCCGTGGTGCCCGCGGCGACGGCGCAGGGCAAATTCTACCTCTCGCCCAACGCGGGCCCTTCGGCATTGGCGGGCAAGGGCTGCAACCCGCTTTACTTCAACGTGGCATGGCAGAACGACAACCTGCACGAAGCGGCGGGCGCTTATGCCAATGACACGGGCTATGAAAACACCTTCATGCTGGCGCCGAACTATCCTGCGGGCAAGGACGCGCTGACGGGCTACAAACGGACCTATGACGGTGCAGCGGCGGGCGAGGTCTATACTGATCTGGGCCAAACCGACTATGCCGCCGAGATCGCGCAGATCCGTGCCTCGGGCGCTGACAGCGTGTTCTTCTTCTTGCCCGGCGGGATGGGGATTTCCTTCCTCAAGCAATATGCCAACTCGGGCGTGGATCTGCCCGTCGTGGGTCCGGCCTTCAGCTTTGACCAAGGCATCTTGCAGGCCGTGGGCGAGGCCGCTCTTGGGATCAAGAACACCAGCCAGTGGAACAAGGATCTTGATAACGAAGCCAACAAGACCTTCGTCGAAGCCTTTCAGGAAGAGTACGACCGTCTGCCGTCGCTCTACGCAAGTCAGGGTTATGATACCGCGAACCTGCTGCTAAGCGCGATGGAGAAGGCGGATGTGTCGGATGCCGAAGCCTTTGGCGCGGCGCTGAAAGAGGCTGATTTCGATAGCGTGCGAGGCAAATTCTCGTTCGGTAACAACAACCACCCGATCCAAGACTACTACGTGCGCGAAGTGGTCAAAGAGGGTGATGTCTATACCAACAAGCTGATTGGCCCCTCGTTGACCGATCACGCGGATGCCTACGCGGCTGACTGCAAAATGTAATCCCGCGCGGCCCCGGGCGCTGATTTGGCGCGCCGGGGCCGACGTATCAACGCTTTCACGCCGGTCCTCGCGTCCGGCGCGCCGGGAGGCTTTGCCAAATGTCACTCATCCTGCTGATTGAACAGGTGCTGAACGGAGTCCAATCCGGGGTCATGCTGTTTTTGATGGCTGCGGGGCTCACGCTCATCTTCGGGGTCATGGGGCTCATTAACCTCGCCCATGGCTCGCTTTACATGGTCGGTGCCTTTGCCGCCGCGGCGGTTGCGGCGGCGACGGGGTCGTTTCTCTTGGCGCTGGTGGCGGCCTTGGCCGCGGCGGCGCTGGCGGGCTGCTTGATCGAGATGACGGTGATCCGCAGGCTCTATGACCGCGACCACCTTGACCAAGTGTTGGCGACCTTTGCGCTGATCCTGATTTTTTCAGAAGGCACACGGTTTCTCTTTGGCTCCTTCCCGCTGTTTCTCGACATTCCTTCCGCGCTGGCGGGGCCTGTGACCCTGCCGGGCGGCATCCAGTATCCGCTCTACCGCCTTGTCATCATCGGCGTCGGTCTGGTGATTGCTGCAGGTCTGTTTCTGCTGATCGCCCGCACGCGCATCGGCATCCAGATCCGCGCAGGTGAGGCCGACCGTGAAATGATCGCCGCGCTTGGGGTCGATATCGCCAAACTCTACACGCTGATCTTCGCGCTCGGTGCGGCGCTGGCGGGGCTTGCCGGTGCGCTGGTGGGCGCGATCCAGTCGGTGCAGGTGGGCATGGGGGAGCCGGTGCTGATCCTTGCCTTTGTGGTGATCGTTATCGGCGGCATCGGCTCGATCAAGGGCGCGCTGATCGGGGCGCTGTTGGTGGGGCTGACGGATACGCTTGGCTCTGTCCTGCTGCCGCTCTTTTTTGCGAATTTCATGGAGGCCTCGGCGGCCACGTCCGTCGGCTCCTCGCTCGCCTCCATGTCGATTTACATTCTGATGGCGGGGGTCTTGCTGTTCAAACCCACCGGCCTCTTTGGGGAGGCCTGAGCCATGATGCGCGAAAAACTCGTAAACCTCTTTCTCTTCCTGCTGCTGCCGGTAACGGCGTTGGCGGCTTTCGCGTTGGACGAGCCATTCATCATCACGCTGGCCACCAAGGCGGCGATCCTCGCCCTTGCGGGCGTGGGGCTGAACATCGCGCTCGGCCTCGGCGGGCTGGTGAGCTTTGGCCATGCGGCATTCTTTGGGATCGGCGGCTATGTCATGGGCATTCTCGCCGCCCATGCGCAGAGCTACACACCGATCATGGAGAGTCCATTTCTGATCGAAGGCACCAAGTCGATGCCGGTGATCTGGCTGGTGGCGATCGTGGTCTCTGGCCTTGCTGCGCTGCTGATCGGGGCGCTGTCTTTGCGCACCTCGGGCGTCTATTTCATCATGGTCACACTCGCCTTCGGGCAGATGCTGTTCTACTTCTCGATCTCATGGCCCGCCTATGGCGGCGAGGACGGGCTCTCGATTTATGTGCGCAACGGCTTTCCGGGGCTGAACACGCTTGATCCGCTGACCTTCTTTGCCATCGCCTTTGCGGTGCTGGCGCTGGTGCTGCTGTTTGCGGGGCGTCTGGCGCGGGCGCCCTTTGGCCTTGCGCTGTCGGCGGCGCGGCAGAATGCCGAGCGGGTCGAAGCCGTGGGTCTCGCGCCCTTCCGGCTGCGGCTGGTGGCCTTTGTCATCTCGGGGGCGGTGACAGGGCTGGCGGGCGCGCTTTTTGCCGATCTCAACCGTTTCGTCAGCCCGACGATGTTCTCGTGGCAGACCTCTGGTGAGATCATGATCTTCGTGATCCTTGGCGGGGTGGGGCGGCTCTTTGGCCCGGTGGCCGGGGCGGCGCTATTCATCTTGCTTGAGCATGTCTTGGGCGGGCTGTCGGAGTTCTGGCACATCTATCTGGGGCTGCTGCTGTTGCTGGTGGTGCTCTTTGCGCGCGGCGGCATGATCGGCCTCGTTGCTGGACGGGAGGTGGCCCATGACTGAAGGGATGACAGATGTGCTGTTGGACGTGCGCAACCTGCACAAAAGCTTTGGCGCGTTGAAGGCGACTGATGATGTCTCCCTCACCCTGGGGACGGGCGAAATCCACGCGCTTATCGGCCCCAACGGGGCGGGCAAGTCGACGCTGATCAAGCAGATCGCGGGCGGGCTGCGATCGGACAGCGGATCGGTCCAATTTGCCGGACAGGACGTGACGCCGATGACCACCGTGCAGCGTGCGCGGGCGGGGCTGGGGAGGACCTTCCAGATCTCCTCGCTGGCGATGGAATATACGGTGCTGCAAAACGCGGTGCTGGGCGCGCTTGGGCAATCGGGCCGGGTGATGCGTTTCTTCGCGCCGGTGATGCGGCAGCAGAAGTTGCGGCAAGAGGCGATGCGCGCCTTAGAGTTGGTAGGCCTCGCGGATCACGCGGCCAAGCGCACCGCGGACCTGTCGCATGGGCAACGTCGCCAGCTTGAAGTCGCCGTGGCGCTGACCCTGCGGCCCAAGGTGTTTCTGATGGACGAACCGATGGCGGGGCTCGGGGCCAGCGGCTCTAAGGAGATGACCGGCTTTCTCGACGGGCTGCGCCGCGAGGCGCCGATCCTGCTGGTGGAACATGACATGGACGCGGTTTTCGCGCTGGCGGACCGCATTTCGGTGCTGGTCTATGGCCAGATCATCGCCAGCGGCACGGCGGCCGAGATCAAGGCCGATCCGCAGGTCCGCGTGGCCTATCTGGGCGAGGAGGACGCGGCATGAGCTTGCTGGAGTTGAACGACATCACTGCCTCCTACGGGCCGACGCAGGCGCTTTTTGGCGTCGATCTGTCGCTAGAGGCAGGCGAGGTCTGCGCGCTGATGGGGCGCAACGGGATGGGCAAATCCTCGACCATCAAGGTGATCTGCCGGATGCTGAAACACGATGGCGGTGGGCTGCGCTTTGACGGGCGCGACATCGCGGGCCTGCCCAGTTTCCGCGCCGCGCAGGCCGGGGTGGGCCTGGTGCCCGAGGGTCGGCGCTGTTTCGCGCCGCTGACGGTGCACGAAAACCTCATCGCCGCCGCTCGCCCCGGTGCATGGGACGAGGCGCGGGTCACGGCGCTTTTCCCACGGCTGGGGGAGCGGCGCGATCAGGCGGCAGGCTCGCTTTCGGGCGGGGAGCAGCAGATGCTGGCGATTGGCCGTGCGTTGATGACCAACCCGAAATTGCTGCTGCTGGATGAAGCGACCGAGGGCTTGGCCCCCGTGGTGCGCCAAGAAATCTGGGCCGCTGTGGCGCAGCTTAAACGCGACAGCGGGCTGGCGCTTTTGGTGGTGGACAAATCCCTCGCCGAGCTGCGCCGCGTGGCCGATCACGCCGTCATTCTCGAACGTGGCCGCTCGGTCTGGTCTGGCCCGATGCCCGCGCTCGATTCCCAAATCGCCGATCAATTTCTCGGCGTGTGACTGTTAACAAAAAGGAACACGACATGTCGCATCAAATCATTCAGCCCGAAGGCTGGGCCCCCGCGAAGGGCTATGCAAACGGCGTGCTGAGCGCGGATGGTCACCTGTTCGTCGGCGGTCAGATCGGCTGGACCGCCGAGCAGAAGTTCGAATGCCATGACTTTATCGGCCAGATGAAACAGGCGTTGCAAAACATCCGCGAGGTGGTCGAAGCTGCTGGCGGCACGCCCGAAGATATCACCCGTCTGACGTGGTATGTGACGGATAAGAAAGAATACCTTGCCGCGCAAAAGGACGTGGGCCGCGCCTATCGTGAGGTCATGGGCAAGCATTTCCCGGCCATGGCAATGGTGGTCGTCGCCGAATTGGTCGAGGATGACGCCAAACTTGAGATCGAAGCCGATGCGGTGATCTCGCGCTAAGCGATCCCGCCGCCGGGGTCAGCCGCGGCGGCGCAACGCCGGAAGCGCCGCCGAAAAGGCCGAGGAGAGCGCAAAGAGACCTGCGGCGATGCTGACGATGCTGGGCCCTGTCGGCGTGTCGAATTCCAGTGATGCCATCAGCCCGCCCAACGCCGCCAGAGCGCCCAGTCCCATCGCCCAAATCGCCATAGTCTCGGGCGTGCGGGCAAAGGGGCGGGCGGTGGCGGCGGGGATGATCAGCATGGCGGCGATGAGCAGTGCGCCCACCACTTTGATCGCCACGGCGACCATGATCGCCAGTGCCAATGTCAGGATCAATTGCTCGCGTTTCGGGTTCCCGCCAGAGGCTTGGGCAAGATCAGGGTTCAGCGTGGCGGCCAGCAGCGCCGACCAGCGCCACGCCAACAGCAGCGCCACGGCCAGCGCACCGCCCCAAATGACGGCAAGGTCAAAGCGGGTGACGGCGAGGATTTCCCCAAAAAGGTAAGACGATAGATCAACCCGCTGCCCCGGCAGCAGGGACACGGCTACCAACCCAAGCGCCAGCGCGGAATGGGCCATGACGCCCAAAAGCGCATCGGCGCTGACATTGCGACCCGAGAGCGTGCTGATCACCAGCGCCATCACCAGCGCCACCAAAAGCACGCCTGCGGTGATCGGCAGATCGGTCGCCAGCGCCAAGGCCACGCCTAGCAAGGCCGCGTGGCTGGTGGCATCGCCGAAATAGGCCATGCGCCGCCAGATCACGAAACAGCCCAAGGGCGCGGCGGCCAGCGCTACGCCAAGCCCGGCAAGCGCTGCGCGCAGAATAAATTCGTCAAGCATTCTCGGTCTCTTTGTGGTGCCCATCACATGCGTCGCCGTGGTGGTGGGTGTGATGGTGGTGATGGTCGTGATCGTGGCGGTACAGCGCCAGCGCCCCTTGGGTGCCGCTGCCGAAGAGCGCGCGGTATTCCGGCGCGTCGGCCACGGTTTCGGGCGTGCCTTCGCAGCAGACATGGCCATTGAGGCAGAGCACCCGGTCACTGGCGGCCATCACGACGTGTAGATCATGGCTGACCATCAGCACGGCGCAACCGAGGTCTCGGCGCACCGCTTCGATTTGGCGGTAAAAGGCGGCAGATCCGGGTTGATCCAGCCCTTGGGTCGCCTCATCAAGGATCAGCAGGTCAGGTTTTTCCAGCAGCGCACGGGCCAGCAACACGCGCTGGAACTGCCCGCCGGAAAGATCGACCATCTGCCGCTCGGCCAATTCCGGTACGCCAGCGGTGGCAAGGGCATCGCGGATCGCCTCGGGCGTTTGGCGGCGCGGCAGGTTGACGAATCGGCGCACGGTCAACGGCAGGGTGGCATCGATCTGCAACTTCTGCGGCACATAGCCGATGCGCAGCCCCGGCCTGCGGGTGATTTTACCTGACGCCGGTTTCAGCGCCCCGATCAGCGCCCGCAGCAGGCTGGATTTGCCCGATCCGTTGGGGCCGACGATGGTGACGATCTCCCCCGGTTCGATGTTGAAGTTCACATCGCGCAGCGCGACTTGCCCGTCGTGGCGCAGGGTCAGGCCACGGGTCTCAATCAGGCTCATGCGCCGGTCTCCTGACAGGCGGGGCAAAGGCCCTCGGCCTCGACCACGCTGCGCTCAATGCGGAAGCCTGCGGCCCGGGCGGCATCGCCAAGGCGGCTTTTGGTGGGTGAGGTTTCGGCCTCTGCCACCGACCGGCAACCGCGGCAGATCAGAAAGGCGGGCGCGTGGTCTTCGCCCGGGTGTACGCAGCCCACATAGGCGTTGAGCGCTTCGATCTTATGGGCTAGCCCGGCTTTGACCAGAAAATCCAAGGCGCGATAGGCCACGGGGGGCTGCGCGCCCAAGCCTTCGGCCGAGAGGTGGGCCAAGAGGTCATAGGCGCCCAAAGCGCGGTGCTCTGACAGCAAAATTTCAAGCGCGCGGCGGCGCACCGGCGTCAGCCGCAGCCCGCGCGCGGCGCATTGTGCTTCGGCGGCCTGCATGGTGCTGCGCATACAGGCGGCATGGTCGTGATCGCGGAATTCGATGGCGCTCATGGGGGACCTCAATTCGTTTGGGTATTGATATGTTATAACAGCGGTGGTAGCAAGGTGATACTATAACATTTTTAAGGTCTGCCATGTATCGTTTCACGCTCCCCGCTGCCATTCTTGCCTCGGCCGCATCGCCGCTTTGGGCGGATGTGCCCGCAGTCGCCACGGATATCGCCCCGGTTCACGCGCTGGTGTCTCAGGTGATGGAAGGGGTTGGCACGCCCGACCTCATCGTGCCGCCGCGCAGTTCGCCACATGGCTATGCGATGCGCCCTTCCGAGGCGCGGGCGCTGAGCGGGGCGGACTTGGTCGTCTGGGTCGGCCCGTTGCTGACCCCTTGGCTGGCCGATCCGCTGGAATCTCTTGCCAGCAGCGCGAGCCATCTGGCCTTGTTGGAGCAGCCGGGCACCCGCGTATTGGCGTTCCGTGAGGGGGCGACATTCGAAGCCCATGATCACGGCGATGAGGGAGATGAAGACCACGGGGGGGAGGAGCATGCCGAAAAGGGGGACGATCAAGAAACGCATGATCACGACGCGCATGGTGACGAGGCGCATGAGGAGCATCACCACGAGAAGCATGACGATGAGGAGCATGACCACGAAGAGCATGATGATGAGGAGCATGATCACGAGGGGCATGACCATGAGCAGCATGACCACGATGCGCACGGTCACGAAGGACATGACGACGCAGGACAGGACGACGCAGGACATGACGCGCCAGCGCCTGACGAAGGACATGACGATCACGGGCATGATGAGGCTCATGCGCATAGCGGCGTTGACCCCCACGTCTGGCTTGATCCGCAGAACGGTCAGCTTTGGCTGGGCCAGATCGCCGAGGCGTTGGCCGAGCTAGACCCCGACAACGCCGCACAGTACCGTGAGAACGCCGCCGCGGCGCAGGCCGAGCTTGCCGCCTTGGAAGAGGACATCGCCGAGACCCTCGCCCCGGTTAAAAGCCGCCCCTTCATCGTTTTCCATGATGCCTACCACTATTTCGAAGCGCGTTTTGACATCGAAGCACGCGGCGCCATCAGCGAGAATGACGCCCGCGCGCCCGGCGCGGCGCGGGTTTCTGAATTGCGCGACTTGGTGGCCGAAAGCGGCGCGAAATGCGTCTTTGCCGAGCCGCAGTTCAACCCCGGCCTGATCGCCGCCGTGACCGAAGGGCAGGGCACCGGGACCGGCACGCTCGATCCGCTGGGGGCTGATCTGGAACCGGGCGCAGCGCTCTATGCCGATCTGCTGCGCGGCATGGCAGAGAACATGGCCGCTTGCCTGTCGGATTGAGCCTAGCGCCGAAACGAAAAAGTGGTGCAGCCGGGGAAGCTGCACCACATCTTACATGCTGAAATAACTTTTATAGAATTCTGATCAGACGGCGATTTTACCGCCGCCTTCTTTGGTGATGACAACCACCGCCGGGCGCGGAGGCATCTTGGGGTCGAAGTCGGGCCAGCGGGTGGCTGGGTCTTCGAACGTGCTTTCCCGCTCAAAGCCGGGGATGTCCTTGGTCCCGTCCGTACCGGGGTGTTGCACCGCGACGAAAAGCGTCTCGCCATCCTCGGTGAAGTAGGGACCGCACATCTCACCGCCCACGGGGCAGCGGAAGAAGAGCTTTGAGGTACCGCGCGCTTCGCCTTCGGTCTCTAGCGCATAAAGCCCGTCGGATTTACCGGTCTTGCCCCAGCTGCTGCCCTGATCGGTGCTGATCCAGAGCCGCCCGTCGGCGTCCATCGCGGCGTTGTCGGGGCTGCCGAACCAGCCGTTTTCGGACGTTTCGGGGTTCCACTGCGCGCCGACCTCGGCAACCTTTGGGTCACCGCATTGCACGAGGATCGACCAAGTGCCGCTGGTGGCGGCGTGGTCGGCGTTTTCTTCCTTGATCTCGATGATATGGCCAAAGCTGCTGTCGGGGCGCGGGTTTGCGGCGTTGGTGTCGCCTTCCTTGCGCTTGGTGTTGTTGGTCAGCAGGATATAGGCCGTGCCATCGCCGCGCGGCTGCGCGTCTTCGGGGCGGTCCATGGGGGTGGCGCCCAGCAGGTCGGCGGCGATGCGTGTGTCGATCATCACGTCGCCTTGGTCGTTAAAGCCGTTCTCGGCGGTCAGTGGTCCGGTGCCATGCACCAGCGGCAGCCAGTTGATCGTGCCGTCCTCTTCAAAGCGCGCGACATAGAGCGTACCCTCGTCCAGCAGAGCGCCATTGGCCGCCGGATCATCCGAGACGGTGCCTTCGGAGACGTATTTATACTGGTAGTCAAAGCGGTTGTCGTCGCCCATATAGACCACCAGCTTGCCGTCTTTGCTGACCGTGGTCTCGGCCCCCTCGTGGCGAAAACGGCCCAGAGCGGTGCGTTTGACGGGGGTTGAGGTCGGATCCATCGGGTCGACCTCAACCACCCAGCCGAATTTATTGGGCATGTTGGGTTCGGCGTCGACGTTGAAACGGTCGTGTTTCTGGCCCCAAGCGTACCACATGCCCGGCACACCGTAGCGGTCCCACGATTTCTCCTCCGCGGCACCGGTGGTGTCGGGCTTGCCTTCGGCGTCCAGCTTGTCGGTCCAGAAATAGCCGTGGAAGTTTTCTTCGGCCATTAGCCATGTGCCCCAAGGGGTCAGCCCGCCCGCGCAGTTGTTAAGCGTGCCGATGACCTGGGTGCCACTAGGATCGTCGTTGGTCTTCATCCGCGCGTGACCGGCGGCAGGGCCGCTCAGCGTCATCGCGGTGTCGAGCGGGGTAATGCGGCGGTTCATCTTGCCATCGCGCACCACTTGCCACTTGCCCGCATTGTCGCGGGCGATCTCGACGACAGAGCCGCCGTGGGCTGCCATCTCGATGTCGATCAGCTCAGGCGTCATGCCTTTGAAGTCGACTTTGTCCTGACGGCCCAGACCGGGGAACATGACCTCTTCGTTGGTGTATTCGTGGTTCACGCACAAAAGGCCACGGCTGCCGTCTTCGTTCAGCGGCACGAAGCCCACGTAGTCGTTGTTATAGCCGAACTGTTTGAGCTGCGCGGCGGCGGTTTGGTTCATCACGTCGAATTCGGGCGCGTCGGCGGTGATCGGATCGCCCCACCGCAGCAGGATCTGCGCATCATAGCCGGGGGCGACGTGGTGGGTTTCATCATTGCCCCATGCCAGTTCGTCAAAGACATAGCGGCTCTCGGCGGCGCGGGCCTTGGACGGGGCGATGGCGGCGGCGGTGCCGAAAAGCGCGGTGGTGGCGGAAACCCCAAGCATGCCGCGCAGGATGTCGCGGCGGCCATAGCGGGCGTTGATCACATCGCCGATGGTGCGCGACAGGTTCGCGTTGGTGGGGATGTCGTCAAAGGCCTCAAAGGCTTCGGCCTTGTTGCCGATGGCGGGGTCGTTGAGGATATCGCGGCGGGTCATCATGCTTCCTTTGCTGACTTGGCTGGCCCCCATCTGCACCAAGACTGTCACGGTTTTATGACGCGTCAGAAGGCGCTGCGGCGAAATCCTACGATGAGTTGGCGCAGGCCCAAAGCGGCCCCGGCAAAGATCGACGCCAAGGTGACAGGCCCACTGAAGGCCAGCACCGAGATGGCCGAGATGCCTTGCCCGATGGTGCAGCCCATAGCGATCACCGCGCCTGCGCCCATAAGCCCAGCACCAAATATCTGGCGCCGCAGTTCGCGCGGGTCTTCGCAGGCCTCCCAACGGAAATGCCCCTGCCAGAGCGAGCCGAGGAAGGCGCCGACCCAGACGCCCGAGACCGAGCCGATGCCAAAGCTCAACGGGCGGACAGAGCCCTGCATGGCGTAGAGCAGTGTCTCTCCTACCGGGGCGGCATAGCTGTGAGACATGAGTGTCTGTGTGCCAAAGCCGGTCTGTGCCAGCCAAGCCGTGCCCGCCCAGCCCGAGACGATGGCGAGACCGGCGACCACGCTCCAGAAAACCATTCGAAAATCGCGGCAAAAGCTGCGGGCGCTCAGCATAAGGGCACAGATCACCATCCCCACAGCCACGCCGATCATGGCCACCGATCCGCCTGTGAGTGCGGAGAGCGCATGGGCGATGCCATCGGGCGGGCCTGCGTTCAATTGCCGGGGGAAGAGGAACACACGCGCCGGGGCGAGAGGGCCAGAGAGCACGGCAAAGGCCGCCAGCCCCATGACCAAGACAATCACGAAGGCGCGCAGATCACCTCCGCCAAGCCGCGCCAATGCGCCAAAACCGCAGGTGCCCGCCAGCGCCATGCCGTAGCCAAAGATCAGCCCGCCAAAGATCGCGGGCGCCCATGAGAAGGCGATGGTCAGGTGAAAGGCGCGGTCGATGTTGATCAGGCCAAGACCGCCGAGGGTGAAACTGCCCAGCATCGCCACGCCGATGGCCAAGCCCCACATGCGCATTCGGTGGCTGGAGCCGCCATAGAGCAGGTCTTCGATGGCGCCCATTGTACAGAACCGCCCCAATCGTGCGGCAAGGCCCAGCAATACGCCGCCCAATCCACCCAAGAGGGCGGCGGTCAGCGGCTGGCCCAGAAGCTCAATCATCCTTGCAGAACAATTCGTAGACCAGCTCCAGCATCTTGCGCGGGCGGTCATCGGCCAGACGGTAGTAAATCGTTTTACCGTCGCGCCGCGGTGTCACCAAACCTTCGAGCCTGAGCCGCGAGAGTTGCTGCGATACCGCCGCCTGCCGGGTCGAGAGCAGGGCTTCCAACTCGCTCACCGATTTCTCACCCGAAACAAGGTGACACAGGATCATCAAGCGCCCCTCATGGCTGATCGCCTTGAGGAAATTCGATGCGGTCACGGCATTGGTCAGCATGCGGTCCATGTCCTCTTCGGACATGTCGGGTGTCATCACGGGCAGGGCTGTCATTCGGTTGGTTCCTCGAAATCAGTCTTGTCGCGCAATAGCATATTCAGCATGGGCCAGAAAAATTCTGCGCCGGGGTAGCCTTCGAGGCGGCCCAGTTCTGCGTCATCTTCGACCAATAGGAAGGTTGGGGTAAAGACCACCGCGCGCTGGGTGGTGACGCTGTCATCGACGACAGAAATATCAACGCGGCGCAGCGGAGCAAATTCCCCCTCGGCGGTCTTGGGGTAGGCGGGGGCGATCTCATTGTCCCAGCGTTCGCAATAGATGCAGCCGGGCTGTTCGACCATGACCAATTCCACCGCCAAGGCGGGCAGGGCGGTTAGGGCCGCGAGGCTCAGGGCGGTCACTGTGCGGATCATTGGCTTGCCTGATTGACGTTTGGACAACACTCAACGTAATTTGAATATGTGAATTGTTCAAGCGCGGCGACATGTGTCGGCGCAGGCGGGGGGTAACATGTTCGACATCACCTATGCAGGCGCGCTGCTGGCGGGGCTGCTCAGCTTCTTTACGCCCTGCATTCTGCCGATGGTGCCGTTCTACCTCAGCTATATGGCGGGGCTCAGCGTGACCGAGTTGCGCGGCGATGGCGCGATTGCGCCGGGGGCGCAGCGTCGGTTGGTGCTGTCTTCGGTGCTATTTGCGCTTGGGGTCTCGACGATCTTTGTACTGCTGGGCATGGGGGCCACGGCCTTGGGGCAGGTGTTTACCCAATACCTTGAGCCGCTCAGCTGGGTGGCGGCGGCGATCCTGCTGGTCTTTGGTCTGCATTTTCTGGGCGTCATCAAGGTGCCGCTGCTCTACCGCGAAGCGCGGCTGGAGGGCGGTGGCAAGCCCACGTCGATCTGGGGCGCCTATGTGATGGGGCTGGCCTTTGGCTTTGGCTGGACGCCTTGCGTGGGCCCGGCGCTGGCGGCGATCTTGATGATAGCGTCGGGCATGGGGGACATCACGCATGGGGGGCTGTTGTTGTTCGCCTATGGCGTCGGGATGACCGCGCCCTTCGTGGTGGCGGCCCTCTTTGCCAAGCCGTTCCTCAACTTGGCCGCGCGGCATATGGCGCTGGTGCAAAAGGTCGAAAAGGCGATGGGGGTCATGCTGATCCTCTTTGCCGTGCTGATCGTGACGGGCGGGGTGCAATTGATCGCGGATGCGATGATCCGTTGGTTCCCCAGCTTCACGACGTTAGGGTAACCGCAACAAGGAGGAGGACGCCAAGATGATTATCTCAAGGATAGGGGCCGCAGTGGCGGCAGCGGTGCTGGCTTGGCCATTGGCCGCGGCGGAACTGGGCGACGACGGGTTGCATAAGACGGCTTGGATGCGCGACACCTTCAAAGACCTGCGCGAGGATTTGGAGGAGGCCAACGCCGAAGACAAGCGCCTGATGCTGATGTTCGAGCAGCGCGGCTGCATCTATTGCACCAAGATGCACGAGGAGGTCTATCCCGCCCCCGAAATCGCAAATTATATCGAAGAGAATTACTTCGTCGTGCAGCTCAACCTGCACGGGGACATCGAAGTGACCGATTTCGATGGTGAGACCCTCTCGGAAAAGCAGATGGCGCGGAAATGGGGGATTCTCTTTACCCCAACGTTGATGTTCCTGCCCCAAGAGGTGGCCGAAGGCGCAGCCGCGCCGCAGGCCGCGGTGGCGGTGATGCCGGGTGCCTTTGGCAAGGGTACTACGCTGGATATGCTGACTTGGGTCAACGAAGAACGCTACGCCCTCGAAGGCGACGAGGATTTCCAGCGATACCATGCGCGGATGATCCAAGAACGCAGCAATGGCAGCACGGATTAACCCATGAAAAACAGCGCCGCGGATGTAAAGCTATTCAAAAGTTTGAATTTGTTGTTGCGCCGCGCCGCATCCCTGTCTTAGGGTCAGGTAAACCGGATCACACATCACCGTGATCGGCACTGGGAGGAAGTTTTCGATGATGAGATGGATCGCCGCCGCAATTGTGTCGGGCGCGCCCGTTCTGGCCGCCGCTGAAACCGTGGCACCTGCCGACGTGACCTATGATGACTATGGTTCGGTTGAACAATCCTTGACCGGCACGGCCGGAGACGCCGCCAGCGGTGCCGCCATCGTCGGCAACAAAAAGGCGGGCAACTGCGTGGCCTGCCACCAGATCGGCGCGCTCAGCGATGTGCCTTTCCAAGGTGAGATCGGCCCGATGCTTGACGGGGCGGGCGACCGCTGGACCGAGGCAGAGCTGCGCGGCATCGTTGCCAACAGCAAGATGACCTTCGAAGGCTCGATGATGCCCTCCTACTACAAGACAAGCGGATATATCCGCCCCGGCGATGGTTTCACCGGCAAGGCCGGGTCTGAGCCGCTGCCGCCTCTGTTGGACGCCCAGCAGATCGAAGATATCGTGGCTTTCTTGGTCACGTTGAAAGAATAACGCGGGGCCTGCGCAGCCGAGGGGCGGCGGAGGGCTCGACAGATCATCGCGGTCTCGTGCACCGCGGCAATGGAATAACGGCGCAGAGCGCCGCTGACGCATAAGGAGATGAGAGATGAACTTCTCAAGACGTGAAACTTTCGGCCTCGGCCTTGGTGCCGTGGCGCTGACCATGCTGCCCGTGGGGGCCTCTGCCGCCACGGTCGACGAGCTGATCGCGGAATTCACCGGCGGGGCCGATATGGCGGACACCGGCGTGACCCTGACCGCGCCCGAAATCGCTGAGAACGGCAACACTGTGCCAATCTCGGTCGAAGCGCCGGGTGCGTCTGCAATCATGGTGCTGGCCACTGGCAACCCGACCCCGCCCGTCGGCACCTTTAACTTCGGCCCCTTGGCCGGGAGCCGCAGCGCCTCCACCCGCATTCGTTTGGCCGCGACCCAAGACGTTGTTGCCATCGCCAAGCTGGAAGACGGCACATTCGCCCGCACCAGCGCAGAGATCAAAGTCACAATCGGCGGCTGCGGCGGCTAAGCCCGCGCGCCCCTATTTTCAGGAGTTTTCAAAATGGCAGAAGGTGTAACCCCTCGCGTCAAAGTGCCGAAAAAAGCCGAGGCAGGTGAGGTCATCACGATCAAGACCCTGATCAGCCACCCGATGGAATCGGGCCAGCGCAAAGACGGCGACGGCAATGTCATCCCGCGTTCGATCATCAACCGCTTCACCGCTGAGTTCAACGGCGAGAGCGTGATCGACGTGAAGATGGAACCGGCGATGTCGACCAACCCCTATTTCGAATTTGACGCCACTGTGCCTGAGGCCGGCGACTTCAAATTCACGTGGTACGATGACGACGGTTCTGTCTACGAAGAAGTCAAATCCATCACGGTTGGCTGACCCCGCGTCAGCCAGCACCGTGCGTGGAACAGGGAGGAAAGACATGAAATTCAAGGCAATGACCGCGGTCGCGGCGCTTTTGGTGGCCGCCCCCATGCTGGGGATGGCCGATGAGGAGGCCGAGCTTGTCGTCAACGGCGAGATCGAGATGGTGACCAAGACCGATGCGCCTGCGCATCTTGAGGGGGCTTTGCCGGAAATCATGTCTGGCTGGCGCTTCCGCTCGGATGAGACGCAGCAAACGCAGATGGACGATTTCGACAACCCCGGCATGATCTTTGTCGACCAAGCCCAAGCGGTGTGGGACACGGCAGAGGGCAGCGAGGACAAGTCCTGCGCGTCCTGTCACAATGACGTGGAATCGATGGAAGGCGTCCGGGCCGTCTATCCCAAATGGAACGAAGAGGCGGGCGAGGTCCGCACGTTGGCGATGCAGATCAACGACTGCCGCGAGACCCAGATGGGCGCCGAGCCGTGGAAATACGACGGCGGCGACATGACCGCGATGGAGGCGCTGATCTCGGTCCAGTCGCGCGGCATGCCGGTCAATGTGGCCATCGACGGCCCGGCCCAGAGTGTTTGGGAGCAGGGCAAGGAGATGTACTACACCCGCTATGGTCAACTTGAGCTGAGCTGTGCCAATTGCCATGAGGACAACTACGGCAACATGATCCGCGCCGACCATCTGAGCCAAGGTCAGATCAACGGCTTTCCGGTTTACCGTCTGAAGAACACCAAGCTCAACAGCAGCCACGCCCGTTTCAAAGGCTGTATCCGCGACACCCGGGCCGAGACTTTCAGCCCCGGCAGCCCCGAGTTCGTGGCGCTTGAGCTTTACGTCGCCAGCCGTGGCAACGGCCTGTCGGTCGAAGCGCCTTCGGTGCGTAACTGATTTAACATCCGGGCTTTTTGCCTGACATGATCCCGCCCTCTCAACCGGGGGCGGGGCCTTTCCCTGTTTTCAAGTGCTGGAGCGTAACATGCTGTCTCGCCGTGATTTTCTGCAAATGTCCATGGCTGCGGCCTCCATCTACGGCGGCTCGGGCTTCGGCAACTGGGCGCGGCTGGCGGCACAGGACCGTTTCGATCAGGATGCGCTCTTGGAGTTTGAGAAGTTCGGCAATGTCACCCTGATGCATGTGACCGACATCCACGCGCAGCTGAAGCCGATCTATTTCCGTGAGCCATCGGTCAACATCGGCGTCGGCGACAACCCCGGCAAGGTGCCCCATATCACCGGCGAGGATTTCCGCATTCGCTATGGCATCGGCGGCGGCACGCCGCTGGATTACGCGCTGACCTATGACGATTTCGTCGCCCATGCGCAGGCCTACGGCAAGGTCGGCGGCCTCGACCGTGTGGCGACCGTGCTCAACGCGATCCGCGCCGACCGGCCTGATGCGCTGCTTTTGGACGGCGGGGATACGTGGCACGGCTCTATGACCTGTCTCAAGACCCAAGGGCAGGACATGGTCAACGTGATGAACGCGCTGAAGCCCGACGCGATGACCTTCCATTGGGAGTTTACGTTGGGCTCCGAACGGGTGCAGGAGATTGTCGAGGGGCTGCCCTTTGCCGCCCTTGGCCAGAACATCTTTGACCGCGAATGGGACGAGCCTGCGGAACTGTTCAAACCCTACGAGTTTTTCGAGCGCGGCGGCGTGAAGATCGCCGTGATCGGGCAGGCTTTCCCCTACATGCCCATCGCCAACCCCGGCTGGATGTTCCCCGAATATTCCTTTGGCATTCGCGACGAGCATATGCAGGAGATGGTCGACGAGGTCCGCGCGCAAGGCGCCGAACTGGTCGTTTGCCTGAGCCACAATGGTTTCGACGTCGACAAGAAGATGGCCGGGATCGTCAAGGGGATCGACGTGATCCTTTCGGGTCACACCCATGACGCGCTGCCTGAACCGGTGCTGGTGGGGCAGACGCATATCATCGCCTCTGGCTCGAACGGGAAATTCGTTTCCCGCGTGGATCTGGACGTGCGGGACGGCAAGATGATGGGCATCCGGCACAAGCTGATCCCAATTTTCTCGGACCTCATCACCCCCGATCAAGAGGTGGCCAAGTTGATCGACGCGCAGCGCGCGCCTTATCTGGATGAGTTGACCCATGTGGTCGGGCAGTCCGACGCGCTGCTCTACCGCCGGGGTAACTTCAACGGCACATGGGACGACCTCATTTGCGACGCCTTGCTGAGCGAACGCGATGCCGAGATCGCGCTGAGCCCCGGTGTGCGGTGGGGGCCGTCGATCTTGCCGGGCCAAGACATCACGCGCGAAGATATCTTTAACGTTACCTCGATGACCTATCCCAATGCCTATCGCACGGAAATGACAGGGGAATTCCTGAAGGTCGTGCTGGAAGATGTAGGCGACAACCTGTTCAACCCCGACCCCTATTACCAGCAGGGCGGCGACATGGTGCGCGTTGGCGGCATGGGCTTCAAGATGGACATCGCCAAGCCGCAGGGTGAACGGATCAGCGATATGACCCTGCTCAGTTCCGGTGAGCCGATTGATCCGTCGAGGAACTATGTCGTCGCTGGTTGGGCCTCGGTCAACGAGGGCACCGAAGGGCCGCCGATCTGGGATGTGGTCGAAAGCCATATCGCCAAGTTGGGAACCGTTTCCGATGGGGCCCGCACACCGGTGGAAATCGTTCTGCCAGACTGAGAAAAAGCAGAATAGGGGTTCTCACGCGGCAACAAATTCAATAAAATGAATTTGAATATGTGAGGGCCACGATATGACCGACAAAAATCAAAATGGGCCATCGCGCCGTGCCTTTCTAACGGGGGCAGGGGCGGCGGCTGCGGGGACGCTGGCGGGCGGCGCCAGCGCCCAGGCGGACCCGGCGATTGCCATTCATCCTTGGATGCAGGAGTTGGGCGATGGCGTTGACGCCGCGCCCTATGGGATGCCATCGCCGCATGAGGCAGATGTGAAACGCCGCACCGTGGAGTGGCTCACTGCCGATCCGGTTAGCTCGATCAATTTTACGCCGCTGCATGACCTCGACGGGACGATCACCCCCAATGGTTTGTGTTTCGAGCGGCACCACTCTGGCGTCGCCCGCGTCGATCCAGCGCAGCATCGGCTGATGATCCACGGGTTGGTCGACAAACCCTTGGTGCTGACCATGGAAGACCTCAAACGGTTTCCCCGGCAGAACCACGTCTACTTCCTTGAATGTGCAGCGAATTCCGGGATGGAGTGGCGCGGTTCTCAGCTTAACGGCTGTCAGTTCACCCATGGTATGATCCATAACGTCATGTACACCGGCGTGCCACTGCGGCTGGTGCTGGAAGAGGCGGGGATCAAGCCTGAGGGCAAGTGGCTGCTTGCCGAAGGGGCCGATGCCGCCGCTATGACGCGCTCAATCCCGATGGAAAAGGCGCTCGATGACTGCCTCGTCGCCTTCAAAATGAATGGTGAAGCGCTGCGCCCCGAACAGGGCTACCCGGTCCGTCTGGTTGTGCCGGGTTGGGAGGGCAACATGTGGGTGAAATGGCTGCGCCGCATCGAAGTGGGCGATCAACCTTGGCACCACCGCGAAGAAACCAGCAAGTATACCGACCTTCTGGCCGACGGCGTGGCGCGCCGCTTTACTTGGGAGATGGACGCGAAATCGGTCATCACCAGCCCCAGCCCGCAGGCGCCGATCACCCATGGGCCGGGACCGACCGTTCTGACGGGGCTGGCGTGGTCGGGCCGGGGCACGATCCCGCGTGTCGATGTGACCATCGACGGTGGCATCACTTGGCATGAGGCACGGATGGACGGGCCAAGCACGCCCAAAGCGCTGCACCGCTTTTACTATGATTTCGAATGGGACGGAAAACCGTTGCTGCTGCAAAGCCGTGCGCATGACAGCACCGGTTATGTCCAGCCGACCAAGGATGCCCTGCGCGAGATCCGGGGTGAGAATTCGATCTACCACAACAATGGCATCCAGACTTGGGCTGTTGACGCTGACGGAAAGGCTGAAAATGTCGAGATTTCTTAAACTTGCGCTGCTGGCCAGCGCCATGGCCAGCCCCCTTGCCGCCGAGCCTCTGGGCCTTGGCCGCGCCGCCACGCCCGAGGAAATTGCCCTTTGGGACATCGACGTGCGCCCCGACGGTCTGGGCCTGCCTGCGGGCAGTGGCGACGTGATGACCGGCGATAAAATCTACACCGAAAAATGTTCGGCCTGTCACGGGGTCTTTGGCGAAGGTACGGGCCGCTGGCCGGTGCTGGCGGGCGGGCAGGGCAGCCTGTCCGATGCGCGCCCGGTCAAGACGATCGGCAGCTATTGGCCTTATCTCTCAACGGTTTACGACTATGTGAACCGCGCCATGCCCTTTGGCAACGCGCAGTCGCTGACCCATGATGAGGTCTATGCGATCACGGCCTATCTCCTCTATCTCAACGATGAGGTGGATGAGGATTTCGTGCTTTCTTCGGACAACTTTGCCGAAGCGCGTCTGCCGAATGAGGAGGCCTTCAAACCCGATGACCGGGCAGAGGTCGAGTTTAAGGCCTTTAAAGAAGAGCCCTGCATGAGCGACTGCAAACCATCGGTCGAAATCACCATGCGCGCCGCCGTGTTGGATGTGACGCCCGAAGAAACCGCCGCCAAAGCCGCCGCCAAGGCCGAAGAGGCACAAGCCGCCGAACCCACACCCGAAGCGCCGACCGCCGAGGCACCGGCGGTTGAGGTCGCCGAGGCTCCTGCCGCCGACCCGGCGCTTATCAAAGCCGGCGAAAAGGTGTTCCGCAAATGCAAATCCTGCCACCAGATCGGCGCCAAGGCCAAGAACCGCGTCGGCCCGGTGCTGAACGGCATCGTGGATGGCCCGGCGGGTGCGGTCGAAGACTTCCGGTACTCCAAACCGATGGCAGCCGCAGCCGAGGCCGGGCTGGTCTGGACTGAAAGCGAGCTGAGCGCGTTTTTGGCCAGCCCCAAAGGCTATATGAAAGGCACGAAAATGTCTTTCCCCGGTGTGCGCAAAGAAGAAGACATCGACGCGCTGATCGCCTACCTGCGTGATGCGTCGGAGTGATTGCGGCGATTAGAGAAAACTGACGTGCCTGCCCCCCTTGAACCCCCATACCGGGGGGACTAATCTCTGGGTAACAGTTTTGCGGGTATGGTCCCGCGAACAGGGACTGAGGCAGGCACGCATGAACGATCCGATCAACACCTATATGAATACGCTTGTCCCGATGGTGGTTGAGCAAACCAGCCGGGGCGAGCGGTCCTACGATATCTTCTCGCGTTTGCTGAAAGAGCGGATCATTTTCGTCAACGGCCCGATCCACAGCGGGATGAGCCATCTGGTCGTCGCCCAGTTGCTGCACCTTGAGGCGGAGAACCCGACCAAGGAAATCAGCATGTACATCAACTCGCCCGGTGGCGAGGTGACGGCGGGCCTGTCGATCTATGACACGATGCAATACATCAAACCCAAGGTCTCGACCCTGATCTGCGGCATGGCGGCCTCCATGGGGTCAGTCATCGCGATTGGCGGCGAAAAGGGCATGCGTTTCGCGCTGCCCAATGCCGAAGTGATGATCCACCAGCCGTCCGGCGGCTCGCAGGGCATGGCCGAAGATATCTTGATCTCGGCGCGTCACATCGAACGCACCCGTGAGCGGATGTACCAGCTTTACGTCAAACACTCCGGCCAGCCGCTGGATGTCGTGCAAAAGGCGCTCGACCGTGATCTTTGGATGACCCCCGAAGAAGCCAAGGAATGGGGCCACTTGGACGAGATCGTCGAAAGCCGTGGCAAGGCGGATGATGCCGCTGCCAGCGGTAAGGGTAAGAAAGACAAATAATAGAGGGGCCCGGCGCTGCATATTTTGCGATTGTAGCGCCGGGGTCACTGGCCTAAGCTTGAGGCCAAATCTCGCAGCCCCAAGTTCGGGGCGGACATACACGACAGACCTGAAAGGTTTGAGATGGCGAATAATTCCGGCAACGACAGCAAAAACACGCTCTACTGTAGCTTCTGCGGCAAGAGCCAGCACGAGGTGCGCAAGCTGATTGCGGGGCCGACCGTGTTCATCTGTGACGAATGCGTCGAGCTGTGCATGGACATCATCCGAGAAGAGACCAAAGCCTCGGGCCTCAAGGCGACCGACGGCGTGCCGACACCCCGCGACATCTGCGGCGTGTTGGACGATTACGTGATCGGTCAGGCGATGGCCAAGCGCGTGCTCTCGGTGGCGGTCCACAACCACTACAAACGGTTGAACCACGCCCAAAAGGGCGGCGATATCGAATTGGCGAAATCCAACATCCTGCTGATCGGCCCCACCGGTTGCGGCAAGACGTTGCTGGCCCAAACGCTGGCGCGTATTCTGGATGTGCCTTTCACCATGGCCGATGCGACCACGCTGACCGAAGCCGGTTATGTGGGCGAGGATGTGGAGAACATCATCCTCAAGCTGCTGCAATCGTCTGAATACAACGTGGAACGTGCGCAGCGCGGCATCGTCTATATCGACGAAGTCGACAAGATCACGCGCAAGTCCGAAAACCCCAGCATCACCCGTGATGTCTCGGGCGAGGGCGTGCAGCAGGCGCTGCTGAAACTGATGGAAGGCACCGTGGCTTCTGTGCCCCCGCAAGGCGGGCGCAAGCATCCACAGCAGGAATTCCTGCAAGTGGACACGACCAACATCCTCTTCATCTGCGGTGGTGCCTTTGCGGGCCTCGACAAAATCATCGCGGCGCGGGGCAAGGGTTCGGCCATGGGCTTTGGCGCTGACGTGCGTGACAATGACGCGCGCGGCATCGGTGAGATTTTCACCGACCTTGAGCCGGAAGACCTGTTGAAGTTCGGTCTGATCCCGGAATTCGTCGGTCGTCTGCCGGTTCTGGCAACCCTCGAAGATCTGGACGAAGACGCGCTGGTGACCATTCTGACCGAGCCGAAGAACGCTTTGGTCAAGCAATACCAGCGTCTGTTCGAACTGGAAGACACGCAGCTGACCTTCACCGATGACGCGCTGCAAGCGATTGCCAAACGTGCGATTGAACGGAAAACCGGCGCGCGGGGTCTGCGCTCTATCCTCGAAGACATCCTGCTCGACACGATGTTCGAACTGCCGGGGTTGGAGACGGTGACCGAGGTGGTCGTCAACGAAGAGGCCGTTACATCCGAGGCCAAACCGCTGATGATCCACGCCGACAGCGAAAGCAAAGAGCCAGCCAGCGCGGGCTAAGACCCGACGCTAGGCAGAAAGATAGAGGGCGGGCCAAAGGGTCCGCCCTTTTACATTGAAGGGATGATCATGAAGCGGATTTCATCGGGCGGCGCCTATGAGGAAAAGATCGGCTACAGCCGCGCCGTGGTGGCGGGCGGCATGGTCTATGTCTCGGGCTGCGTCGGTGAAGGGGCGGATGTCAAAGCGCAATGCGCAGCCGCATTGGCGACGATTGAGCGAGCACTGGCAGAGGCGGGAAGCGATTTCGCCCATGTGGTTCGTGTCACCTACATGCTGCCTGATGCCGCAGAGTTTGAGCCCTGCTGGCCGCTGCTGCGCGAGGCCTTTGGCGCACACCCGCCTGCGGCGACGATGATCGAATGCGGGCTGATTGACCCGAAATACCGCATTGAAATCGAAGTCACCGCGATGCTGCGAGATGCGGCGGAGGGTTAAGTTTTCTCCGGCACCAGTTCAAAGTCATCCCCCAGCCGGGCGCGCACCTCTGCGGGATCAAGGTTTGCCCAAAGCGGCCCGCTGTCGTCGATGAAACCCGTCTCACGCAGGCTATCTTGCAGCGCGGGCATATCCAGCTCGCCCATCCAAAGCCGCGCCTTGGCCTTTCCGAGCGGTTTCCACGAGCGAGTAAGGTGGCAGAGCGTCGCGGTGGCGATCCCCGCAAAACTCTGCAGGTGCTGTTCCAACCCGCGCGTGGCAGAGGACGGGCGGCGCACAACGATGGCCACTTGCTGCATGGGCCGGGCGACCATCCCCAAGAGATGCAGGGCGGAGCCTTCGGCGGCGATGATCTGCTTGGCCGCCTTATAGACCGCGATCTGTTCGCGCAGCCCGTGTTTCTCGGGGTGAAAGACGGTGTAGCCCTGCGCCGCCAGATAGGTTTCCAACGCCTCTTCCCCGATCAGGTTGCCGCGCCCTGCGGGCAATTTACTGCGGCTGATATAGAGCTTCTCTGGCCCCTCGGGCGCGATCTCTTGCGCGAACCGATTGGCGATGGTGTTGCGGTAGGGTTCTGTGCCGGTGATCAAACTTCCCAGTCCAAAGCCTTGCCCCGGAACGATCAACCGCTCGACCCGTGTCGGTGCGTCTAAACTCACCAGCGGCTTATCGCAGCCCAGAAGGGCAAGGAAATCACGCTGATACCCTGCCACCTCTCCGCCGTTGCGGGGGCGTTTGGGGATAAAGAGAATGCCGTCGATCTCTTCTTCAAGGTGATCCAGCGCCCAAAGACGCGCGGTGCTTTCAACCAAGAAATGCCCGAAATGCAGCCAAAGGACCCCGCCCCAAAGCCATGTGCCCCTGCGCTCAGCCACCTTGCCCTGCGGTGCTTCTGGCGGCGTGGTCAGCGCGCGACCGTTGCGCCAAAGTGCGGCTTGGGGGCAGGGGCGGCCATCGCTGTGCAACACCCCGGCGGGCTGCACCAACCCGCTGTCCTCAGGCAGGATGACCAGCGCATTATCTAAGGTCGTGATCTCGGTCGACCAGCCCCCCTCTGGGACGGGCGGGCGCTCGGCGGGGTCAAAGATACAGGCCCAGACCTGCCGGGTGCAATGCCCGGGTGATTTGCGAAATCCGGCGCGCTCAAGGATGCGTTTGCATTCGCGCATCCCCTCGCGGCCATAGGCCTCGGGGTGGAATTCCATCACCACGGCGCGCAGCCCGTCGAGCGCGGCATGGCGCAGAAACTCCAACTCGCCGCCTTCGATATCCATCAACAGCACGTCGGGTTTAAAGCTGCGGCGGATGTCATCAAAGCTTGCGGTGGGCACCTGAACCTCCGTCGTCTCACGCATGTCGCTATCGATGAGAGAGGAGCCGAGGAAAGAGTTGCGCAGGTGAAACAGCAGGGTTTCTGGCTGGTCGGGGGCAGAGATCACCACCTGATTGCGAAGAGTGATTTTTTCTTGAAGTCCGTTGAGCGCATAGAGCGCGCGGATGTGGGGGATCAAGTTTGGGTTTGCTTCGAACGAGAGCACCGCTTCGGGCGCGGCCTTTTTGGCGACGATCGCACCCACCAGTCCCAGACCCGCGCCCATCTCAAGCACCCGGTCACCGGGGCGGACGACAGCCAGCGCGCCATCGATCTCTTTGCGCTCGTAGCGGCCTGCATTGATCCGCTGGATGCGCGTCTCGTTCAGAAAGGGCGACTGGGGCACATTGATGCCATGACATTCCGCCGCTGCCGGTGCGGCCCCTCTTGCCTCAGTCATCGCTGCCCTCTTTCGTTTTTCTAACCCTAGCCAGAGGTCGCCCGCGCGCCAAGCTCCTTTGCGGCGAGGCTGGACGCCAAAGCCTCCATGGTGCATATAACGGACAACAGGAACGGAGACCTCGATGGGCATTCTCAATTCACTTCTGCGCGGCGTCACTTGGTGGAACGGCCAGACGCTGAACACCCAGCTTTTCACTTGGCGCAAGGGCAGCAAGGTGGGCGAAGACGCGCAGGGCAATATCTATTACCGCAACGCCGATGACAGCAAACGCTGGGTCATTTTCAACGGTGAGGCCGAGGCCAGCCGCGTGAGCCCCGATTGGCATGGCTGGCTGCACCGCACATGGGACGAGCCGCCAACCGACAAGCCGCTGATCCACAAGCCGTGGGAAAAGGCGCATGTCGAGAATCGCACCGGCACCGCCATGGCCTATGCGCCCGCCGGGTCGCTGCGCCGCGCCGAACCTGTCGAGCGTAAGGACTATGAGGCCTGGCAGCCTGAATGATCGGTTGGCCGCGCCTGAGGTGCGGCCCCAAGTTTCACGCAATCCGGGTGGATGAATGAAAAAGCTTCTCTTGGCCGCGCTTTTGCTGGCCGCGCCGCTGCATGCCCAAGAGGGCGCACAGATCGCCAGTGCCACGGGTGGCGTTTTGCGCGCTTTGGACAAGATTTCCGGCGATACAATCGATCTGGAGATTGCCAAGGGCGACAGCCTTTCTTTGGGCAATTTGCAGATCTCCATGGTCGATTGCCGCTATCCGGCGGGCGATCCGGCGGCCAATGCCTATGCCGCGCTTGAGATCACCGAAGAGGGCAGCAGCGGCGCGCTTTTTTCTGGCTGGATGATCGCTTCGGCCCCGGCGCTGCACGCGCTGGAGCATTTTCGCTATGACATCTGGGTCATGCGCTGCAGCACGTCCTGAAAACTGACTAAACCCCCCGCGTCGAACCGTGCAGTGCCGCGTTTGGCCACATCGAGCTGCGCGTGATATTCCGCGCGGCTGATCTCTTGCGCCCCGAGAGAGGCAAGGTGATCGGTCAGAAACTGCGTGTCAAAGAGGGTAAAACTCGCATGGCGCAGCCGATCCACCAGCGCCGCCAGCGCCATTTTTGAGGCGTTGGTCCGGCGGGAGAACATGCTTTCGCCGAAAAACGCGCGGCCCAGCGTTACGCCATAGACCCCGCCCACCAGTGCTGTGCCATCCCAAACCTCAAGCGAATGGGCGTGGCCTGCGTGGTGCAGTGCGGTGTAGAGGGCGGTGATCTCGGCGTTGATCCATGTGTCTTCGCGGTCTGCGCAGCCGGCGACGACCCCATCGAAATCGCGGTTGATCGTGTGGTGAAAAGTGCTGCGTCGCATGGCGCGGGTGAGCGAGCGCGAGATGTGGAAGCCATTGAGCGGCATCACCCCCCGACGCCGCGGATCGACCCAGAAAATCTCTGGATCGTCGCGGTGTTCGGCCATGGGGAATATCCCGATGGAATAGCCGTGGAGCAGGATCTCTGGTGTCAGATCCGACATCGGTGTCAGGCGTTACCGAGGTTGGTTTCCAGCCAATGCTCAAGCCAGTGGATGTTGTAGCCACCCGACTGGATGTCTTCTTCGGCCAGCAGCGCGTGGAACAGCGGCACGGTGGTATCGACACCATCCACGATCAGCTCACCCAAGGCCCGACCAAGACGCGCCAGCGCTTCGGGACGGTCGCGGCCATGCACGATCAGCTTACCGATGAGACTGTCGTAATAGGGCGGGATTGAATAGCCGTCATAAAGCGCCGAATCCATTCGCACGCCAAGCCCGCCGGGGGCGTGATACTGCGTGATTTTGCCCGGGCAGGGCGCGAAATTCGGCAGTTTCTCGGCGTTGATGCGGACTTCGATGGCATGGCCATTGATGGTCAGATCGTCTTGGGTAAAGGACATCGGCAGCCCTTCGGCCACGCGAATCTGTTCGCGCACCAGATCGACACCAAAGATCGCCTCGGTCACTGGATGTTCCACCTGAAGACGGGTGTTCATTTCGATGAAATAGAACTCGCCATTCTCATAGAGGAATTCGATCGTGCCCGCGCCGATGTAGTTGATATTGGCCACGGCGTCGGCGCAGACCTTACCGATCCGCGCGCGTTCCTCTTCGGTGATCGAAGGGCCGGGGGCCTCTTCGAAAACCTTCTGGTGGCGGCGTTGCAGCGAGCAGTCGCGCTCGCCCAGATGGACCGCGTTGCCCTTGCCATCCCCAAAGACCTGAATCTCGATGTGGCGCGGGGTGGTGAGGTATTTTTCGATATAGACTTCGTCATTGCCGAAGTTCGATTTCCCCTCGGCCCGCGCGGTCTGGAAGGCTTTTTCCATGTCTTTGGCGGTTTGGGCGACTTTCATGCCCTTGCCGCCGCCGCCTGCCGTGGCCTTGATGATGACCGGATAGCCGATCTCTTCGCCCAGGCGCTTGGCCTCTTCCAGCGATGCGACGCCACCATCCGAGCCGGGCACGCAAGGCACGCCGAGCTTTTTCATCGTGTCCTTGGCGGTGATCTTGTCACCCATGACGCGGATGTGTTCGGCGGTGGGGCCGATGAAGGTCAGACCGTGGTCTTCGATCACCTGCACAAAGCCTGCGTTTTCCGACAGGAAACCGTAGCCAGGGTGAATCGCTTCGGCCCCGGTGATTTCACAGGCCGCGATGATCGCGGGGATCGAGAGGTAGGATTGGGTGGAGGAGGGCGGGCCGATGCAGACGGATTCGTCGGCCATGCGCACATGCATCGCGTCACTGTCGGCAGTGGAATGCACCGCGACAGTCTGAATGCCCATCTCGCGGGCCGCGCGGATGACGCGCAGCGCGATCTCTCCCCGGTTGGCGACTAGGATTTTGCTGAACATGTCCGGCCCTTATTCCAGGATCACCAGCGGGGCGCCGAATTCAACAGCATCGCCGTCGCCGACGAGGATGCGCTTGACGGTGCCGGCGCGGGGCGCGGGGATGTGGTTCATGGTTTTCATCGCCTCGACGATGAGCAGCGTGTCGCCTTCGGAAACCGAAGCGCCCACGGAGATGAACGCAGGCGCGCCCGGTTCACCTTGCAGGTAGACGGTGCCGACCATGGGCGATGTCACAGCACCAGGGTGATCAGCCGGATCGGCGTCAGCGGCAGGTGCGGCGGCCGCGGGAGCGGCGGGGGCCGGGGCAGCGGCAGGCGCGGGGGCGGCTTGGTACTGCTGCTGGGGGGCGGCCATGACCTGCTGCGGCGGCTTGCGGCTGACGCGCACGTTCAGGCTGTCATCCTCGGCATAGTCGCGTTTCACCTGAAGCTCTGTCAGGTCGTTTTCGTTCAGCAGCTCGGCGAGGGCCTTGATGAAGGCCACGTCACTGTCATGGGTGTTTTTTGTCATTGGATCCTCGAAGATTTCGACAGGCCAATAGCCCGTCGCTGCGCGATTGATTGGCTCGCTTATAGGGCATGGGCAAAGCCATGAAAAGCCAACTGTTGTCTAGGGGGTAGGATCGGTTTTTTGTCGCGCAATGGCCCCCGGGGCGCAAGAATGAGGCCGCGCCACATCTTCGCGCACCGGGGCAAGGTCACGTAGCGTCAGATCGCGAGGTATTCCGCCCGCAGTTCCGCGTTGTTCAACACCTCTGCCGCGGTGCCGTCAAAGACCACGCCGCCGGTATCAAGGATCACCGCACGGTCGGCCAGTTTCAGGGCGCGCACGGCGTTCTGCTCAACCAGAATGGTGGTGATGCCCTGCGCCTTGATCAGCCCCAGCGTCTTTTCGATCTCATCCACGATCACCGGGGCAAGACCTTCGTAGGGTTCATCCAGCAGCAGCACCTTGATGTCGCGGGCCAAGGCGCGGGCGATGGCGAGCATCTGTTGCTCCCCGCCCGAAAGGGTCACCCCCTCTTGGTTCCGCCGCTCACGCAGGCGCGGGAAGAGGTCATAGAGCCGGTCGAGTGACCAGCCGATGGGCGGGGCGATCTGGGCCAGCTTGAGGTTCTCTTCGACCGTGAGGCCAGAAATGATGCGCCGATCTTCGGGCACCAGCGCCAGCCCCGCAGCCGAGGCTTGGTGGCTGGCCATATTGTGCAGCGGTTGATGATCGAGCCAAATCTCGCCGCGCTTGAGTTCCGGGTCGCTGACCCTTGAGATGGCCCGCAGGGTCGAGGTTTTGCCCGCCCCGTTGCGGCCCAGCAGGGCGAGAATTTCGCCTTCATGGACGTTAAAGCTGACCCCCTGCACGATATAGCTCTCGCCGTAATAGGCGTGAATGTCCCAGACCGAGAGGAAGGCCGGGGCGGTTTGGGCATGGTTGGCGTTTTTGTCTAGCGTGTCGGTGCTCATCGGGGTGTCCTTGGGGTTCGGCAACAGGATAGATCAGGCGGCGTCTTGGCTCTCGCCCAGATAGGCTTCGCGGACCTTGGGGTGGCCCTTGATCCGGTCGGGCGTGTCTTCGACCAGTGGCGTGCCTTGGGCCAGCACGGTGATCCGCTCGGCCAGCGAAAAGACCACATGCATGTCGTGTTCAATGATCGCGATGGTGATGTCGCGCTCGTCCTTGATCTGTTTCAGCAGGTCGATCGTATTGTTGGTATCGGCCCGTGCCATCCCCGCAGTAGGTTCGTCCAGCAGCAGCAGACGCGGGTCTTGAGCCAGACACATGGCGATTTCCAGCCGCCGTTTATCGCCGCGTGACATGGAGGCCGCGTGCATGTGACGTTTGTCGATCATGTTCATGTCGCGCAGCATCTCTTCGGCCTTGTCGATCATGTCACGCTGGCCAACGACCCGCGACCAACCATTGAGCTGGAAGGCCCCATCGCGTTTGGCAAGACAAGGGATCAGCATGTTTTCCATCACCGTGAGATCGCCAAAGATCTCGGGCGTTTGGAAAACGCGGGAGATGCCCATCTGGTTGATCTCATAGGGTTTGCGCCCCAGCACCGACTGGCCGTCGAACATGACCGAGCCGGTATCTGGGATAAGCTTGCCCACCAGACAGTTCAGCAGGGTGGATTTGCCCGCCCCGTTGGGGCCGATGATCGCATGGACAGAGTTCTCTGCCACGCTCAGGTTCACATCGCTCAGCGCCTGCAGACCACCAAATCGTTTGCCGACATTTTTGACTTCGAGAATGGACATGATGTCTCTCCTATTCTGCGGCTTCGCTGCGTTGTTGGGCGGCGTCGGCCTCGACCGAGCCTGCATTCTTGTCCCGGCGGCGGAAGACACGGCCCAGACGTTGGCCACCTTCGACCAGCCCACCGGGCAGGAAGATCACGACCAGCATGAACAGCAAGCCAAGCGTCAGGTGCCAGCCCTTGCCGACGAAGGGGTGGATGATCGCGACCATCGCGTCTTCGATCCCGTCGGGCATGAAGGCAAACCAGCCGTGCAGCACGTTGTCGTTGATCTTGGCAAAGATGTTTTCAAAGTACTTGATGAACCCTGCGCCCAGCACCGGCCCGATCAAGGTGCCCGCGCCGCCGAGGATGGTCATCAGCACCACTTCACCCGAGGCCGTCCACTGCATCCGCTCAGCCCCGGCAAGCGGGTCCATCGCCGCCAGCAGACCACCGGCCAGCCCGGCATACATGCCAGAGATCACAAATGCCGCCAGCGTGTAGGGCCGGGTGTTCAGGCCTGTGTAGTTCATCCGCTGCTGGTTCGACTTCACCGCCCGCAGCATCATGCCAAAGGGCGAGCGGAAGATGCGGATCGCCAGATAGAAGGCGAGGATCAGGAAGATTGCGCAGAAGTAGTAGCCGACGGAAAAGGTAAAGGTCCATCCGCCGAAGAACAGCGTCGTCGAAGAGTTCATCGCCGCGCCGAAAAGGTTGGGGAATGACGGTGCATCGACAGACTGAAGATACTGCGGATCGGAGTTGTAGATCTGCAATCCCGTCTCGCCATTAGTGATCGGTGTCAGCACCGAATAGGCGAGGTTGAACGACATCTGCGCAAAGGCCAGCGTCAGGATGGAGAAGTAGATGCCCGACCGCCGCAGGCTGATAAAGCCGATGAGCGCCGAGAACAGCCCCGCCATGATGACGGCCAGCACCAGCGCGGGCACGACGTTGTAGCTGAGCAGTTTGAACATCCAGACGGCAGAGTAAGAACCGACACCCAGAAAGGCCGCGTGACCAAAGGAGAGATAGCCGGTCAACCCGAAGAGTATGTTGAACCCGATAGCAAAGATGCCAAAGATTACAAAGCGCTGCATCAGACCAGGGTAGCCCGCATTGAACTGCGCGAGGCCCGAATCCGCCGGAAAGGGGTTGAGGATGAAGGGGGCAAAGAGCGTGAGAACGACCACGACCCCCAAGAGAAGCGTATCGCGTTTTTCCAGTCCGAACATGTCTTATTCCTCCATCACGCCGCGGCGACCCATCAGACCGCGCGGGCGGACCAGCAGGATCACGATGGCAACGACGTAGATGATGATCTGGTCGATACCGTAGATGATGCTTTTGATTTCATTCATGGACGCAAGGCTTTCGAGGATCCCAAGCAGAAAGCCCGCCAAGACCGCGCCGGGCAGGGAGCCCATGCCGCCGACCACGACGACGACAAAGCTCAGCACCAGAAAGTCCATGCCCATGTGATAATTCGGTGAGTTAATCGGCGCATACATCACGCCCGCAAGCCCCGCCACGGCAGCAGCGATGCCGAACATGATGGTAAAGCGGCGGTCGATGTCGATGCCCAGAAGGCCCACGGTTTCGCGGTCTGCCATGCCGGCGCGGACAACCATCCCGAAGGTGGTGAATTGCAAGAAGGCAAAGACGGCAGCGATGATGACTGTGGAAAAGCCGAAATAGACCAGACGCCAGTAGGGGTAGGCCAGTGAGGTGTCCAAGCCCAAGAGCGGCGCGAAGTCAAAGCTGCCTTTGAAAACTTCGGGCGCGGGCGTGGGGATCGGGTTGGCGCCGTAGAAATACTTGACCACCTCTTGCAGCACGATGGCGAGGCCAAAGGTCACAAGGATCTGATCCGCATGGGGGCGTTTGTAGAAATGCTTGATCAACCCGCGTTCCATGACAAAGCCGATCAACAGCATCACCGGGATCGCAAAGAGGATCGCCAGCGGCACCGACCAGTCGATGATGGCCTGTCCCATCTCGGGACCGAACCAGTTTTCGACATAGGGGGTTTTGACCTTCAGCGGATTGCCCAGAAAATCTTTCTGGGTCTCGTCGATGGTCTCAAAACTCAGCGTCAGTAGCCGTTGCAGCGTGACCGAGCAGAAGGCCCCGATCATGAACAGCGCCCCATGGGCGAAGTTGACCACGCCAAGCGTGCCGAAGATCAATGTGAGCCCAAGCGCGATCAGCGCATAGGCCGAGCCCTTGTCGAGCCCGTTAAGTATTTGCAGAAGAACAGCGTCCATGGACCCCACCTGTTAGGGATGCGTTCACATGAGGGCGCGCCCCATGTGGTGAGAAAAGGGGGCGCGCGGCGCAAGGCCGATGCGCCCCCAAAGGTTCAGTGGATCAGGCGCCCGGGTTGCACTTGCCCAATTCGCCACCGGCGAACATGGGGTGATCCGGGGCGTATTCGACCTGTGCACGCGGGGTGACCTCGACGATCTCCAGCGTGTCATATTCGTTGGTCGGGTTTTCTTTGCCCTTCATGACCAGCACGTCTTTGAAACACTGGTGGTCATCGCCACGATACAGCACCGGACCGTTGCCCAGACCGTCGAACTCGAAATCTTCGAGCGCTTCCACGACACCGCAGGGGTTGAAGGTGCCCGCGCGTTCCACCGCATCCGCATAGAGCAGCGTCTGCACATAGCAGGTGTGCGCGGAGTTGGAGGGTGGACGGCCATATTTCTCACCAAAGGATTTCACGAAGGCTTTGGAGCCTTCATCCTGCAGCTGCCAGTTCCAGTTCATCGAACCGATAACACCTTGCACGTTGGCACCGGCACCGGCGGCCATGAGCTCGGAATAAAGCGGCACGACGATCTCGAATTTCTTGCCGTTCACTTCTTTGTCCAGCAGGCCGAACTGCACCGCGTTGGTGAGCGAGTTCACCATGTTTCCGCCGTAGTGGTTCAGCACCAGCACATCGGCACCGGAGTTCAGCACCGGCGCGATGTAGGAGCTGAAATCCGTGCTCGCCAGCGGCGTCAGCACGTTGTTCACAGTCTCCCAGCCCATCGCTTCGGTCGCGGCGGCGATGGATTCCTGCTGGGTCCAGCCCCATGTGTAGTCGGCTGTCAGATGGTACGCGCGGCGGTCTTCGCCGTAAGCGTTTTTCAGCACCGGTGCGAGGGCGGCGGCGGACATGTAACCGTTAAAGAAGTGGCGGAAACCATTGGCCTTTTTGTCTTTGCCCGTGGTGTCGTTGGAGTGTGTCAGACCGGCCATGAAGATCACGCCCGCTTCCTGACACAGGCCCTGAACCGCCACGGCCACGCCCGAGGACGAGCCGCCGTTGATCATCACAGCGCCGTCTTTTTCAATCATCGCCTTGGCGGATGCGCGGGCGGCGTCGGATTTGGTCTGGGTGTCACCGGTGACATATTCGACCTTCTTGCCCAGAATGCCGTTCCCTTTCAGCGCCTTGGAGCTGAAGGTGTTCATCATGCCGCCGTCGCCCCCGCCATTGAGGTGCTCGACCGCAAGCTCTTGGGCGCGCAACTCGTCCAGCCCTTCTTCGGCATAGGGGCCGGTCTGGGGCACGTTAAAGCCCAGCGTGACCGTGCTGCCCGTGGGGGCATTGGTAAAGCCCGCGTGCGCCTCGGCGCGCAGATAGGTCGGCAGCGCCAACCCTGCACCGGCAACCGCGCCGGTCTGAATCAGCCCGCGGCGTGTCAGTTTCGTAAACGACATGAAGTCCTCCCATTTTTGTAAGTCGCGGCACCGGAACCTCCCCCCGGTGCCACAACACGCAATAGTGCAAAGAAACTATGGCGTGGAAAATGAAAACCGATCAATAAGGCGCTTGATCGAAACGATTTTTTTGTAAATATATTCGCAACCGTCCAGGGAGGTTTGTAAAGAATATGATGTTGCGCCGCAGAAAGACCTTGAAACAACGCATGAATTATCGCGCGGCGCGATCCGATGCGTGAGGGGCTGACCGGCAGCCGCATCCGTGAGCGGCGCGTGATGGCGGGGCTGAAACAGGCCGAACTGGCACAACAAAGCGGGATCTCGGCCAGCTATCTGAACCTCATTGAACACAACCGGCGCAGAATCGGCGGGAAGCTGTTGCTCAATATCGCCCATGCGCTTGGTGTAGAGCCGCAGGCGTTGACCGAAGGGGCCGAAGCCGCGCTGATCGCCACCCTGCGCGAAGCGGCAGAGGATGCAGCGCTTACCGGGCCCGAGAGTGACCGGGCGGATGAATTTGCTGGGCGGTTTCCGGGCTGGGCCAAGGTGCTTGCCAGCAGCCAACGCCGTATCGCGGCACTAGAGCAGACGGTTGAGGCGCTGTCGGACCGTTTGGCCCATGACCCGCAGCTTGCCACGTCGATGCATGAATTGCTGAGTACCGCCGCCGCCATCCGCTCGACCGCCTCTATCTTGGCAGAGACGGACAGTCTGCAACCCGAATGGCGCGACAGGTTTCACACGAATATCCACCAAGACAGCCGCCGCCTGTCCGACAGCGCGCAGGCGCTGGTGACCTATTTTGACAATGCCGCTGAGACCCGTGAGGTGGCCCACTCCCCACAAGCGGAGGTGGAAGCTTTTCTCGCCGCGCATGACTACCGCTTTGACCCGTTGGAGCAGGCCCGCGCCCCGCAAGAGGCAATCGCGGCGCTTGTAGGGCAGGCCGAGGCGCTCAAGACCAAGGCCGCGCAGCATATCGCGACGGGGGTGTTGCAGCAGATCGCGCGGGACGCGGCGGCGTTGCCCTTGGCGCGTTTGGAGCGGACCGTTGAGGAGACGGGCCATGACCCAGCCGAACTGGCCCGCAGTTTGGACCAGCCGATGGGCCGGGTGCTGCGACGCTTGGCGTCTTTGCCCGATTTGGGTGCGGGGCTGGTGGTCTGTGACCGCTCGGGCAGCGTGACCTTTGCCAAGTCGATCGAAGGGTTCACCGTGCCGCGTTTTGGGGCCTGTTGCCCGCTTTGGCCGCTTTTTGCGGTGCAGGGCCAGCCGGGGCTGGTGGTGAAATCCCGCGTCATGCAGATGGGCCGGGGTCAGGCGCAGTTTGAGGCGATCGCGACCTGCGAGGTTCAAGCCGCTGCCGCCTACAATACGCCGCCCTTGAGCCAATCGGTCATGTTGCTTTTGCCGGTGCCATCAGGGGCGGCCCCCGCGCAGCCCGTGGGCGCAACCTGCCGCATTTGTCCGGTCGAAGGATGCCGCGCCCGGCGCGAACCTTCGATCCTGCGCGACGGGATCTAACAGACGCTCAGGCAGTTTTTGACAGGGCTGCCAAACCGATGCATGCTCGCCCCGGTGCGCGAGACCCTGCAACAAACGGGGCGGTCGCACACCGAGGGGGGAGACTTTTTGCCGATGAGCAAACTCGTAGTTCTGGTGGAGGACGAGGTGAATATCGCCGAGGCCATCCGCTTTTTGTTGGGCCAAGAGGGCTGGCGGGTGGAGACGCTGGCCAATGGATCGGGTGCGGTAGAGGTGATCCGCAAGGCATCGCCCGATTTGGTGATGCTGGATGTCATGCTGCCGGGCAAAAGCGGGTTTGAAATACTCGATGAGCTGCGCGGGGACCCGGCGATGGGGGAATTGCCCGTGCTGATGTTGACCGCGCGCGGCCAAAGCCGGGACCGCGCCATGGCCGAGAAGGCCGGGGTCAGCCGCTTTATGACCAAGCCGTTTTCGAACTCAGAGATGCTGGACGCGGTGCGCGACCTGATCGCCAGTTAACCCGCCATGCCACGCCCTCCGATCTTTTTGGAAAAACGCGGCTACCGCCAGCGGCGCATGATGGATGCGGTGCGGTTGCTGCCGTTTCTGGGGCTGATGCTTTGGATGGTGCCGTTGCTGTGGCCCGTGCCAGAGATCCTGCCTGACGCCACCCTTGAACCCAGTGAGCCGACAATCGCGATGAGCGTGGCGCTGCGCTATCTCTTTGGGGTTTGGGCGTTGCTGATCTTGGCGACATGGGCGCTCTGGCGGCGCACGCGCGATGTGGCGACGGACGGGGGTGCCGATACCAAAGACGGGCCGCGCTGATGGTGTCGCTCAACCAGTTGGTCGCGGTCTGTCTGATGTATGTCGCGGGGCTGTTCATCGTGGCTTTCGCTGCCGAACGCGCGGCCCTGCTCGGGCAGGGCGGCTGGCTGCTGCGCTCACCGTTGGTCTATACCCTGTCGCTGTCGATCTACTGCACCGCTTGGACCTTTTACGGCGCGGTGGGCTACGCCGCGCGCTCAGGGTTGGAGTATGTGACGATCTACCTCGGCCCGTCGCTGGTGATGATCGGCTGGTGGTGGGGCTTGCGACGGCTGGTGCGCATCGGGCGGAGCCACCGGGTGACCTCAATCGCTGACCTGATTTCGTCGCGCTACGGCAAATCCAACACGCTGGCGATCGTGGTGACGGTCATGGCCGTGATCGGCGTGACGCCCTATATTGCGCTGCAATTGCAATCAGTTATCTTGTCTCTGTCGATTTTCGCCGCCCCCGATGTGCCGCTGGCCGAGGCGGGGGGCGATGTCATCAACCGCGGGCAGGCCGCCCTGTGGGTGGCAGCGGGGCTGACGCTGTTCACGGTGCTTTTCGGCACGCGGAACCTGAATGTGAACGAGCGGCACCACGGCGTTGTCATCGCCATCGCAGTGGAGGCGGTTGTCAAGCTGCTGGCGCTGGTGGCGGTCGGTATCTACGTGATCTGGGGTCTTGCCGGGGGATTGGGTGAGACGCTCGCGAAGATCGATGCCTCCGACATCGGCCAGTGGGAAGTTCAGGGCAGCCGATGGGCCGCGCTGACGGTCCTTTCGGGGGCCGCGCTTTTGTGCCTGCCGCGCATGTTTCAGGTCATGGTTGTCGAGAATGACGACGAGCGGCAGCTGCAAATCGCTAGTTGGGCCTTCCCGCTTTATCTGATGTTGATGAGCCTTTTCGTCGTGCCAATCGCGGTCGTGGGGCTGGACCTGATGCCGGAGGGCGCAAACCCCGATCTTTTCGTGCTGAGCCTGCCGCTCAGCCAAGGGCAGAACGGGCTGGCGATGCTGTCTTTCTTGGGCGGTTTTTCCTCGGCCACGTCGATGGTGATCGTCGCCACGCTGGCGCTGTCGACGATGGTCAGCAACCACATCGTCATGCCGATCTGGCTGGCTATGCGGCGCGATGGGGCCACGCAATCGGGAGATGTGCGCAATATCGTGATCCTCGCGCGGCGGCTGTCGATCTTTTGCGTGGTCGGGCTAGGCTACCTCTACTACCGCGCCTCGGGCGGCAGCGGGGCGCTGGCGGCAATTGGCACGATCTCTTTCGGCGGGGTGGCGCAGTTTTTGCCAGCGATGCTGGGCGGCGTGCTCTGGCGCGGTGCCACGCGGGCAGGCGCGCTTTGTGGGCTGGGCACGGGTTTTGTGCTCTGGGTTTTCACCATGCTGCTGCCCAGTTTCGGCGCGGATGTGGCATTGTCGAGCGCGACCTTGGAGAGCGGGCTTTGGGGGCTGGCATGGCTGCGCCCCGAGGCGCTGTTCGGCATCGCCGGGATCGATCCGACCGTGCATGCGGTGGTCTGGAGCCTTGCGCTGAACACGCTGGTTTTTGTGGTCGTCTCACTTTTCAGTTTCCCCGCGCCGCTGGAGCGGCTTCAGGGCGCGCAATTCGTCAATGTCTTTGACCACTCCGGCCCGGCGCGGGGGTGGACGGCATCGGTCGCGGGCAGCGAAGACCTGATGATCATGGCGCAGCGGATCTTGGGCGCGCGAGAGGCGCAGGCGTTTTTCACCCGTGAGGCCGAGCGGCAGGGGCAGGGGCAACGCTTGCCGGAACCCACGCCACGATTCGTACAGGCGTTGGAGCGGGAATTGGCGGCCTCCGTTGGCGCGGCGACGGCACATGCGATGGTGGCGCAGATCGTCGGCGGGGCATCTGTTTCGGTGCAGGACCTGCTCGCCGTGGCCGACGAATCCGCGCAGATGTTGGAGTATTCCAGTCAGCTTGAAACCAAATCGCGGGAGTTGACCGAAACGGCGGCGCAGCTGCGCGCGGCAAATGAGAAGCTCACGCAATTGTCGCTGCAAAAGGACAGTTTTCTGAGCCAGATCAGCCATGAGTTGCGCACGCCGATGACCTCGATCCGGTCGTTCTCGGAAATTCTACGCGACGCGCCGGGCCTCACGGACGCGGATAAGAATCGCTATGCCACGATCATCCACAGCGAGACGATCCGCCTAACGCGGCTTTTGGACGATCTGCTGGACCTGTCGGTGCTGGAGAACGGGCAGGTGACGCTGAACCAGCGGGAGGGCAACCTGCGCGACCTGCTCGATCTGGCGGTGACCACGGCGCAGGCCGGGGCCACCCGCCCGCTTAAAGTGCTGCGCGATCCGCAGGCTGAGGATATCACCCTGACCAGCGACCTCGACCGGCTGGTGCAGGTGTTCATCAACCTTGTTACCAATGCGCGCAAATACTGCGCTGCCGATCAGCCGCAACTGGTGATCTCGGCACAGGTCACGGCGCAGGGCTTGGTGATCGATTTCGTCGACAACGGCCACGGGATCGACGCAGGATCAGAGGCGCTGATTTTCGAGAAATTTTCGCGCATCACCGGAGAGGGCGATGGCGCGGGGCTCGGCCTTGCCATCTGTCGCGAGATCATGTGCCGATTGGGCGGCGAGATCAGCTTTTTGGGGAATGTGCCCGGCACGGCGTTCCGGGTGCAATTGCCGCAGAGCGTCCTGACACCGCCTGCAAAGGACACCGGCCCAGTAGTCGGCCCCGTGGTCGGGGCCGATACGCGGTCTTAGCTGTAGCTCTGGCCCAGCATCGGGCGCATGTTCTCAAGGTCATAGCCCCCCTGACGCGCCGCTTCGATGATCGCGTCGCTGTCCATCTCACCGGCCTGACCCAAGGCCCAAGCGATGGTCGAACGGGTGCCAGAGGCGCAATAGGCCAGCACGGTGTCATCCGTATCGACCCCAAGGGCGCGGTTGTTGGCGATGACATCGGGGGTCATGGTCTGATGGGTCAGCGGCTGTTCGGCAAAGGCAATCCCTGCCGCCTCGGCCGCGTCGCGCATGGCGGCGGCTTGGTGGCTGGGCGGCACTTCTGCATCGGGGCGGTTGCACAGAATGCGGGTGATGCCTTGGGCGCGCAGGCTTTCCATGTCACCGGGCTCGATCTGCGGGGCGACGAAATAGCGGGGGGTGATTTGGCGAATATCCATGCGTCGATTTAAGCAGATGCAGCGGCCCTGTCCAGAGACGGCTAAGACCCGCCGCGACCGCCCGCCGATCAGCCCCCTCGATCAGCTCAGAGAGATGCCCAAAATCACCATCATCAAGCCGATGACGGATAGAAACAGCGCGCCCATGTTCAACGGCACCACTTTGCGCAATACAACGCGCATCGCCTCATCGTCCAGCTGCGCGCGTTTGGCACGGCTCACTTTGATGATGCACCAGCCCAGACCGAGCAATCCCAAAAGGGACAGACCTGCGCCGCCCCAGACCATGAGATCGAAAATAGATGTGTTTGCGCTTTCCATGGCGGCAGAGCTACGCCAAACCGCCAAGGGGGGCAAGTCCCGCTTGCGGGCTGGGCATCCAGCCTGTAGTCAAACCCGCCAGAGCCAGCCATTCCGTGAGGACTTTCCATGAGCGATACCAGCACCAACCCCGATGTCGTCGAATCCCAAGGCGATGCGACCTACCGGGTCACCGCCAATGAGCTGCGCCAGTTCGTCGAGCGGATCGAGCGTTTGGACGCCGAAAAGAAAGACCTCGCCGAGCAGCAAAAAGAGGTGATGTCCGAAGCGAAATCGCGCGGCTACGACACCAAAGTGCTGCGCAAGGTGATCGCCCTGCGCAAGCGTGACAAGGACGACATCGCCGAAGAAGAAGCGGTGATGGAGATGTATAAAGAAGCCTTGGGCATGTGAGCGCCCGGCCGCAGCGGAACTGAATTTTCCGCGCGGCCTTGAATGCCTGTCACCCGTGCCCATTTGCATCGGGCGTCTGCGCGGTCTCCGCGACGCCCGATGGTCTGAGACCGGTGAGTTTTTCTCGTGAACATTCTGTTTGTCCTTGGCGGTTTGCTGGGGCTCGTGCTCGGTGGTGAGTATCTGGTGCGCGGTGCGGTGGCGCTGGCGCAGCGGGTTGGGCTATCGCCACTGGTGATCGGTCTGACGGTCGTGGGGTTTGGCACATCGGCGCCTGAATTGGTGACCTCGGTTCAGGCGGCTTTGCTGGGGGCACCGGACATCGCGCTTGGCAATGTCGTCGGGTCGAACATCGCGAATATTCTGCTGATTCTCGGCCTTGCCGCACTGATCGCGCCGATTGGCATCGCGCGGCGCAGCTTTGCGCGCGACGGGACAGTGATGCTGGCGGCAAGCTTGCTTTGTCTGGGCCTCGTGATGCTGGGCCGCATCGACCGGCTGGCGGGGATTTTGGCCCTCGTGGGGTTGGCGACCTACCTGATTTATACCTTTCGCAGTGATCGAGACAGCCAGCAGGCGGCGGAGCCTTTACCGGATCAGGCGCGGATCGGGCTGGCGTTATTGTGGTTGTTGGGTGGGCTGGTTCTGACCATCGTCTCGGCACGGTTTTTGGTCACGGGATCGGTCGCCTTGGCGCAGGCGGTGGGGCTCTCTGAGGCGGTGATCGGGTTGACCATCGTGGCGGTGGGAACCTCGATGCCGGAATTGGTCACATCGGTCATCGCCGCCCGGCGCGGACAGAGCGATGTGGCTTTGGGCAACGTGGTCGGCTCCAACATCTTTAACATCCTTGGTGTGCTGGGGGTCACGGCGGTGATCCAGCCGGTCAATGTGGCCGCTCAGATCGCCACGCTCGACATCTGGGTGATGCTAGGGGCCAGCGTGGCGCTGATCGCCTGCGCGGCCTTCGGCGGGCGCGTGACGCGCGGTCAGGGGGCGGTCTTTGGACTGGCCTATGCGGGCTATATTGCGGTGCTCTTGGTCTGAGGTCTGGGCGGGTTCCGCCGTAGGGGCGGGGGCGTTTTCTGCGGATGTGGTGCGATGGGCCGCGGACCCCCTTGCGCAGGCGGTTCAACCCCCATAGAAGGGCACAAATTTTCGCCCGCGCCCCCGTCGCGCGGCCTTACCCTATGGAGCACACATGCAGGTCAACGAGACGCTGAACGAAGGTCTGAAACGCGGTTACAACATCACCGTGACCGCCGCCGAACTCGAAGCCAAGGTCAACGAAAAGCTGGCCGAAGCGCAGCCCGAAGTCGAAATGAAGGGCTTCCGCAAGGGCAAGGTTCCGATGGCACTGCTGAAAAAGCAGTTCGGCCAGCGGATCATGGGCGAAGCGATGCAGGAAAGCATTGATGGCGCCATGGCAGAGCATTTTGAAAAATCTGGCGATCGCCCCGCGATGCAGCCCGAAGTCAAAATGACCAACGAAGACTGGAAAGAAGGCGACGACGTCGAGGTCTCCATGGCTTACGAAAAGCTGCCGGAAATCCCCGAAGTCGATCTGAGCAAGATCGAGCTGGAAAAGATGGTCGTTAAGGCCGATGACGCCGCCGTCGAAGAAGCGCTGGCAAGCCTTGCCGAAACCGCACAAGACTTCAAAGCCCGCAAAGAGGGCGCCAAGGCGGAAGACGGCGATCAGGTTGTGATCGACTTCAAAGGCTCCGTCGACGGTGAAGAATTCGAAGGCGGCGCGGCGGAAGATTACCCGCTGGTGCTGGGCTCCAACTCCTTCATCCCTGGCTTCGAAGAGCAGTTGGTCGGCGTGAAGGCGGGCGAAGAAAAGTCCGTCGTCGTGAACTTCCCCGAAGAGTATCAGGCCGAGCATCTGGCCGGTAAGGAAGCGACCTTCGCTTGCACCGTCAAAGAAGTGAAAGAGCCCGTCGCTGCTGAAGTGAACGACGAGATGGCAAAGAAATTCGGTGCCGAGGATCTCGACGCGCTGAAGGGTCAGATCGCTGAGCGTCTGGAAGCAGAATACGCCGGTGCTTCTCGCGCTGTGATGAAGCGCAACCTGCTGGACGCGCTGGACAAAGAGGTCAGCTTTGACCTGCCGCCGTCGCTGGTTGACGCCGAAGCCAAGCAGATCGCGCATCAGCTGTGGCACGAGGAAAACCCTGACGTAGAAGGCCACGATCACCCCGAGATCGAGCCCTCAGACGAGCACAAGACACTGGCCGAGCGCCGCGTGCGTCTTGGCCTGCTGCTGGCCGAACTGGGCCAGAAGGCCGAGGTTCAGGTGACCGACGCCGAGATGACCCAAGCAATCATGAACCAGGCGCGTCAGTACCCGGGTCAAGAGCGCCAGTTCTTTGAATTCGTTCAGCAAAACCAACAGATGCAGCAGCAGATGCGCGCGCCGATCTTTGAGGACAAGGTTGTCGATCACGTGGTCGAACAGGCCAAAGTGACCGAGAAAGAAATCTCGAAAGAAGAGCTGCAGAAGGCTGTTGAGGAACTGGAAGACGAATAAGTCTTACCGGATCGGATTACGGGGCAGGGGCGACGGGCAACCGTCGCCCCTGTTTCGTTTGGGGGGTGTTGTTGTTGCAATGGGCCGTCCGGCGGGATGGAGGGCATCGCCCTCAGTTGCAGAGGGCGGTTTCGCTATGTCCAAATATGGCATTGGTGAGAGGTCGGTTTGCTGGCCTTCTTGCCGCTTCCAATGACTGAGCCAGAAGGTTTACCGAACCTTGGCAGGAACATCAGCCACGGATCACAGATGTCCCGCCCCGGTGGTACACCGGGCATCGCTTTCCCTCCGGAGGGCGATTTTGCAACGTCAGATGGTTGGCGCGTTAGCGGTTTCGGCATATTACCGGGGAACCCAAGCGTAGCAACGCCCCCCGGGGAGGGTGATGCCCTCTGTGGCAACGTCGGAACTTGAGTGGCGGCGGAGAGAGGCGGCCCGCTGTGGGCCACCCCCGACAGGCAAGGCTTCGTACAGCTTACAACGTGATCCGGAACTGGGCGAAGCCGTTTTCGGTATCGCTGACCTGTTCCATCGCCACGCCGGTCACCTCATCCACGTAATCCGCGGCCTTCGGTCCGGTTTCGAATACCACGCTGGTGCCTTCCATCGGGGCAAAGCGCCAGTTGCCATCGGCGCGGGGGCTGATGGTGCCTTTTTCGACGATATAGCGCACGATCACGTCGCGGTTGGTGTCGGGGCCTTCAAAGACGATGGTATCGCCCTTTGCGCCGGGGAATGCGCCGCCACCGCTGGCGCGGTAGTTGTTGGTGGCGATGATAAATTCGGCATTGGGATCAAGCGGTTGCCCTTCGAACTCAAGGTTCACGATCCGGCTCGCCTCAGAGTTCGCCACGGTGCCCTTGGGGCCGAATTTAGACGGCTGGCTAAGGTCGATCTGATAGCTTACGCCGTCGATCACATCGAAGTTGTAGCTGGGGAACTCTGGGTTCAGCAGTGGCTGGTTGGCCTCGCCGGGGGTAATCTGGTTGAACATGCCCGCGGACCGCTCAAGCCAATCCTTCACCTGCGCGCCGGTGACGCGCACGGCGCGGGCGGTGTTGGGATAGAGATAGAGGTCAGCCACGTTCTTGATCGCCACATCGCCTTTGGGCACATCGGTGTAATACTCTGGCCCGCCCCGGCCACCAGCCTTGAAGGGGGCGGCGGCAGACAGGATCGGCAGCCCCTCATGCTCGGTCCCTTTCAGCATCTGTGCGATGTACCAGCGCTGCGCGTTTGAGACGACCTGCACCGACGGATCATCGGCCACCAGCGCGAAATAGCTGTGCAGATTGGCGTCGGTCTTGCCCACGGCGCGGCGGACATAAGCGAGCGTTTCGTCATGGTCTTGCTGAACCGAGGCCAGAACCTCTGCGTCGCTTTCCACCAGCGGCATGACCGAGCGGTCTTCGTTGCGCTGCGAAATGGCCCGCGCCTCGGCGCTGTGGCTGGCGATGCGCCAACCGCCCGCGTCGCGTTCCATCATCAGGTCGATAAGGCCCAGATGGCTGCCCCAGAAGCCGCCCATGGTGGCGGGCTTGCCGTGGATCGTGCCCGCGCTCACATCCACGCCGGGATAGTCCGCGTAGCTGCCCGAGGGGAAGACGAGGTGGCTGTGCCCGGTCATGATGGCGTCGATCCCGTCAACGGCGGCGAGGGGGACGGAAGCGTTCTCCATCATGTCTTCTTCTTTGGCGGCCCCAATGCCCGAATGCGACAGGGCGATGACGATATCGGCGCCTGCCTCTTTCATCTGCGGCACCCAAGCGCGGGCGGCCTCTAGGATGTCGCGCGCCTGCACTTTGCCTTCGAGATGGCGGCGGTCCCATGCCATGATCTGCGGCGGGACAAAGCCGATGATCCCGATCTTGATTGGATGGGCCTCGCCCGCGCCATCGGTCAACATTCGGTCCAGCAGGACATAGGGTTTGACCAGCGTGTCATCGTCACTGGGCTTGGCCCCGACCTTTTTGACGACATTGGCGCTGACCACCGGGAAGTCGGCCCCGGCGAGGGATTTCATCAAGAAATCAAGCCCGTAGTTGAATTCATGATTGCCCAAGGTCGAGGCGTCATAGCCAAGCGTGTTCATCGCTTGGATTACCGGGTGCATGTCGCCTTCTTTCATGCCGCGCTCATAAGCGATGTAATCGCCCATCGGATTGCCCTGCAGGAAGTCGCCGTTGTCAAGCATCAGCGTATTGGTCGCCTCGGCGCGGATCGATTTGACGATGCTGGCGGTGCGGGAAAGCCCGACGGTGTCGACCTCTTTGTCGGCGTAATAGTCATAAGGAAAGACATGCACATGCAGGTCCGTCGTCTCCATCAGGCGCAGGTGCGCCTGATTGGCGGCAGCACGGAGAGAGAAGGGGTGAAGGGCCAGCAGACCGGCAGAGCCGGCGAGAAAGTGACGGCGGTTGAGGCGGAGGGTCATGCGGCGTTCCTTCTTAACGTGATTAACACCTACCTGCGGCGAAGCGTGAGGCCGCGCAAGCCTAAAAATTAATCACCCATCCCTCAGGCCGGTTTCCACCAGCATGCCGCGTTTCTTGGCTTCGTAATAATAGCCCCGCGCGTACCATTTGATGGCCGTGCCGTGGTCTCCGTCAGACAAAAGCCATGCGCCGCGCAGGTATTTCAGGGCGTATTTCAGATTGGTGTCGGCGTCCAAAAGGTCGGACGGGCTGCCTTGGAACCCCATAGATCGGGCTGTGGCGGGCAGGATTTGCAGCAGGCCGTAATATGGGCCGTTGCGGGCGTGCGGGTTATGGGTGCTCTCGCGGATGGCCAGACGATGAACCAAAGGGCGCGGCAGGTCGTAGAAGTCGGCCCAGTGGTTGATCTTGCGCCGCAGGTCGGGCGTCTCATTCGGGTGGAGGGGCAGGGCCGGGCGCTGCGGGGGCACATGCGACACTACAGGAGCGGCATTGCAGGCGGTGAGTGCCGTGGCAGCGATGAAAGAGAGAAACATGCGGCGTGTTGTCTGAGGCATGATGCACCGAGGCTTGTTATATCGGCGCGAAGATCACCGTTGTGGGCCTCTCGGGCAAGCGTGTCGGCAAAACATACGCGGCCCCTTGCCCAGCGGTTGGGGCGCAAAGCGCGGCTTTCCGCCACGCTTAGACGTCGGCGACGATTTCGCCTTTCATTTCACCGGTCATGCGGGTCTGATCTTCGCGCTTCACCGAGCGGCGGACCTCGTCGATCTTGAGCTCGGCAGCGTCGCGCGTGGCCTTGTCGGGCCATTCGGTGATTGCGGCACTGGTGCGCTCAGAGGTGCGGACCACGGTGACGCGGCTGGCGCCAAAGCTTTTGAGGGCAGGCAATCGCTTTTCTTCGATGGCGCGTAGGGCCACGTCGTAATCCGCCCCGTCGGCGATCTCCCAGGTGGTGATGGTGATGTAACGCATGTGTCATCCTCCATGCTGAATGGAGGTAGCATAGCACAGAATGGTCTGTTTTTACAGGATTTCGCACGAGAGGTGCAGGCAGGCCCTGCGACAGGCCGGCGCATAAAAAAACGCCGCGCGGAAAGCCGCGCGGCGTTTCATGTCAGATCGGACAGGTCGGATCAGCTGTTGCTGTCGTCCTGCGCGTCGCCCTCAGGGGTGCGCACCACGTCCGAGTCGCCGTCTTCGTCAGCGGCAGAGCCGATGTCGTCGAAGAGTTCGGAGATCTCGAATTCAGCTGCGGCTTCCTCTTCGGCGGCCAGTTCCTGAATCGATTTGCCCGACGCCTGAAGCTCGGCTTCTTCGGGCGAACGTGCGACGTTCAGCTCGATTGTGGCATCGACTTCGGGGTGCAGGATGATGCGCACGTCATGCACGCCCAGTTCCTTGATCGGGTTGCCCAGAACAACCTGCTTGCGGTCGACGGTGAACCCTTCGGCGGTTGCGGCATCGGCGGCGTCACGGGTGGTGACGGAGCCATAAAGCGCACCGGCGTCGGAAGCGGAGCGAATCACGACGAACTGCTGACCGTTCAGCTTCTCGGCGAATTGTTCGGCTTCTTTTTTGGTTTCGAGGTTCTGTGCTTCGAGCTGGGCTTTTTGGCCCTCAAAGGCTTCGACGTTGGCCTTGGAGGCCGACAGCGCCTTGCCCTGCGGCAGCAGGTAGTTGCGAGCATAGCCGGGCTTTACGTCCACGACTTCGCCCATCTGGCCCAGTTTGGCCACACGTTCCAGAAGGATAACTTGCATGTGCTCTCTCCTTACTTGACGGCGTAGGGCAGCAGGGCGAGGAAACGAGCGCGTTTGATGGCACGGGCCAGCTCGCGTTGTTTCTTGGCCGATACGGCGGTGATACGGGAAGGAACGATCTTGCCACGCTCAGAGATGTAGCGTTGCAGCAGACGTGTGTCCTTGTAGTCGATCGCAGGTGCGTTGTCGCCCGAGAAAGGGCACACTTTACGACGACGGAAAAATGGTTTTGCAGCCATGATTTAAGTCCTTTTCTTCAAGCGTTGATCAACGGCGTTCGCGGCGTTCGGAACGCTCGTCACGCTTTTGCATCTGTACGGACGGCAGTTCTTTGTGCTCATCAACTTTGATGGTCAGAACGCGCATCACGTCATCATGCAGGCGCATCAGGCGCTCCATTTCCTGCACGGCGGTCGCAGGGGCGTCCGAACGCAGGAAGGCATAGTGGCCCTTGCGGTTTTTGTTGATCTTGTAGGCCATCGTTTTGACGCCCCAGTACTCGCTGTCGACGAGCTTGCCGTCGTTGTCCGCGAGGACGGTGCCAAAGTGTTCGATGAGGCCTTCTGCTTGCGTGTTGGACAGGTCCTGACGCGCAATCATAACATGCTCATAAAGCGGCATGTGCACTCCTATTTATATCAAGGCGCATTTCATAGGCGGGGCATTCATCCTTGCGGCCCCACCACGAGAGTCTGCGCGGTTCATATGCTTTGCAAGGAAGCGCCCGTATACACGGTTTGCGCCGCACGGCAAGCCCCAAGCGCCTGCGGCAAGGCTTGTTCGGCTGGGGCGCAGAGGATACATCAGGCGAGACGCATAAGAGAGGCCGCAACCATGAGCATTGCATTCGTTTTCCCGGGCCAGGGTGCCCAAACCATCGGCATGGGCCGCGATCTGGCTGAAGCCTATCCTGAAGCCCGCGCCGTTTTCCAAGAAGTCGACGACGCCCTTGGCGAAAAACTGTCTGACCTGATCTGGGAGGGGGACATCGAGACGCTGACCCTCACTCAGAACGCCCAGCCTGCGTTGATGGCCACGTCGATGGCGGCGATGGCCGCGCTGAAGGCCGAAGGGATCGAGGTTGGCAAAGCGGCCTATGTGGCGGGCCATAGTCTTGGCGAATATTCCGCGCTTTGCGCCGCAGGGTCACTGTCGCTTGCCGACACCGCGCGGCTGCTGCGCATTCGCGGCAAGGCGATGCAGGCGGCTGTCCCAGTGGGCGAGGGTGCCATGGCGGCGATCCTTGGCCTTGGCATCGAAGAGACCGAGAAACTGGCCGAAGCCGCCGCCGAAGGCGAGGTCTGTCAGGTCGCCAATGAAAACGACCCCAGCCAGAACGTATTGTCGGGCCACAAAGCCGCAGTGGAACGTGCTGTGGCCATGGCCAAGGATGCTGGCGCCAAACGCGCGTTGCTGCTGCCGGTCTCTGCGCCTTTCCATTGCCCGCTGATGGGGCCTGCGGCGGAAGAGATGGCCCGCGCTTTGGGTGAGGTTACGTTTAATGATCCCGCCGTGCCGCTGGTCGCCAATGTCACTGCGCAGGCCGTCACCGATGCCGCGAAGATTCGCGAGTTGCTGGTCGAGCAGGTCACAGGCCGGGTGCGCTGGCGGTCTTCGGTTGAGTGGATGGCCGCGCAGGGTGTCACCGAAGCATGGGAGATCGGCGCGGGCAAGGCGCTGTCGGGCATGATCCGCCGGATCGACAAATCCCTCGCCACCCGCAGCATCGGCACGCCGGAAGAGGTTAAAGCCGCGAAAGAGACGTAACGCCCCGGAGGGCCGAGATGACGATGCAAGAAACCCTGACCCTGCTGCCGGAATGGCTGATCTGGTGGTTCAACTGGCTGGTCTTTGCCGTGGCGGTCTTGCCCTTAGCGCTGCTGATCTGGCCGCAGAGCCGCAAGGTTGGGGTGATTGCCGTGGCCGCCAGTATTCTTACCGGAGCGGCGGTTTACGGCATGTTCCGGCAAATGGGATACGTCAAACTTCTCGGTCTGCCGCATCTGCTGATCTGGGGGCCGTTGGCGTTCTATCTGTTCCGCAAACAGGCTAAGGACGCCATGTCCATCGCGGCGCGGTGGATCATCCGGGTGATTTTGGTCACCTTGCTGATCTCGCTGGCCTTCGATGTGGTGGATGTGCTGCGTTATATCTTGGGCGACCGGACGCCGCTGGGGAGTGACGCATGAGGCGGCTGATTGCCGTCTTTGCACTGCTGCTTTCGGTCGTGGCCTGCGGCACGCTTGAGAATGCCAGCGATGGCACGCGGATGCAGGTTCAGGGGCCTTATCTGTTGATGTCCGGCACGATCACCAGCCGGACGCCTGCGGCTTTCGCGCGGCATCTGGCCGAGAATCCGCGGATTGATACGGTGGTGCTGGGGCGGATCGACGGCTCTATCGATGCGGCAGCGACGCACCGTATGGGGCGACAGATTCGCAGATTGGGACTGGCGACCGAGCTGCGGTCGGGCAGTGTGGTTGATTCTGGCGGTGTGGAGATCTTCATCGCGGGGGCCGAGCGGCGCATGGCACCGGGGGCGGCGCTGCGGGTGCATTCATGGCGCAATGGCTACCGCGAGGGCAGCAGCTATCCACGGCAATCGCCCAAACATCAGATGACACGGCGCTATATGGCCGAGATGCTGGGCAATGACGCCTTTTACTGGTTTACCTTGCAGGCAGCGCCATCTGACGGGATACACAAGATGACAGCGGATGAAATCCGCCGCTACGGGCTGCTGACGCGGCCCTGACTGATAGAATAAAGGAAGAGACATGTTCGATCTTACAGGAAAGAATGCCCTGATCACCGGCGCTTCGGGCGGCATTGGCGCGGATATCGCCCGCAAATTGCATGCCCAAGGCGCCACCGTCGGGCTGTCGGGCACGCGGACCGAACCGCTGGAGGCGCTGAAGGCCGAATTGGGCGAGCGGGCGCATGTGCTGCCCTGTAACCTGAGCGACATGGAAGCCGTCGACGCGCTGCCGAAACAGGCGGCTGAGGCGATGGGCTCGGTCGATATTCTGGTGAACAACGCCGGGATCACCCGCGATAACCTGTTCATGCGCATGTCAGATGATGAATGGCAGTCGGTCCTGAACGTGAACCTCACCGCGACCTTTAAGCTCTGCAAAGGCGTGATGCGCGGCATGATGAAGGCGCGTTGGGGCCGGATCGTGAATATCTCAAGCGTGGTGGGGGCCACGGGCAACCCCGGTCAAGCAAACTATGCGGCCTCCAAAGCGGGTGTCGTGGGCATGTCCAAATCGCTTGCCTATGAGGTGGCAAGCCGTGGGATCACCGTGAATGCTGTGGCACCGGGCTTTATCACCACTGCCATGACAGACAAGCTGACGGACGAGCAAAAGTCTGGAATCATGGGGCAAATTCCGGCAGGCCGCATGGGTGATCCGGATGAAATTGCCGCCGCCGTGGTTTATCTTTCCAGTGCCGAGGCCGCTTATGTGACAGGGACCACCTTGCATGTGAACGGCGGTATGGCCATGTTGTGACCCTGCGCTGCAATAGCGTTTGCCAAGCCTTCGGCATGTGCTAAAGGGGGCGCAGAATCGAAACGAAGGGAGCTTGATTGCCCCCTCCGCCTTGTGCGAACAAGGAAAATAGCCGCCCCTTTTGGGGCATCCTCCAAACGCTGATCATCGGCGGGCGGAAACCAAAAGGGGCCTGAATGGCCCGAAGACATGAGGACTTATTATGAGCGACGTCGCAGACCGCGTGAAAAAGATCGTTGTAGAACACCTGAGCGTGGAAGAGGACAAAGTGACTGAGAATGCGTCGTTCATCGACGATCTCGGCGCAGACAGCCTTGACACCGTGGAACTGGTGATGGCGTTCGAAGAAGAGTTCGGCATCGAGATCCCCGATGACGCCGCTGAGAACATCCAGACCGTTGGCGATGCGGTTAAGTTCATCAAAGAAGCCTCGTAAGGCTTTGCCGGGCGACCGGCGGAATTGAGATTTTAGAACGGCGTTGTTCCTAGCGGAATGACGCCGTTTTTATTTGTCGCAGCGGGGTGGGCTTGTTCCTTAGGTGCCGAAGCCGCATGTCTTCGCCAAGAAGTTTCAAGCGTGAAGGCAATTCACCCCATGTCCCGAACGATCCCGACCATCAACACAGCCAGACTGACATTGCGTGCCATGCGGGCCGAGGATTTTGAGCGTTACGCTGAGATCTGGGCGATGCCGGATGTGGCGGACCGGATACTTGATCGGCCTCGGGCGAAGGCGCAATCTTGGGACGCCTTCCTGCGCAATGCAGGCCATTGGCAGATCACGGGATTTGGGCAGTGGGCGGTGCAACTTCATCGGCAAAGAGAGATGCTGGGGCAGACGGGCTTCGTCTTTGGTTCACGGAATTTCGGTGAAGATTTCGACACTTACCCCGAAGCGCGCCTGGTCTTGGCGCCTCAGGCGCAGGACCAGCGCCTGGGGTTTGAGGCCGCACGCGCGGCGCATGAATGGTTTGATCGGGTGATCACCGGCCGCACGGTTTGCATGATTTCGGGGGGCAATGAGGCGGCGTTGCGGATCGCGGGCGCGCTTGGGTATCAGCCGCTGCGGGAGGCAAAGACAGCGGGTGGCCCGGTGCATCTGCTAACCCGGCGTGGGCCGCCAGTCTAACGGCGCCATCAGACCCTTACCGCCTGTGATCGCCGCCCGATTCCGCAGATAGGCGTTTTTGTGCTATGCCTGCGGCCCACCGCCGATATGCTTGTGCCTACAGGCTTTTGCAGGGTAAGAGGTTCGCCGAGAGATTATCGGCAAGGGGCACTGAGATGCGCAGAGTTGTAGTAACGGGTTTGGGTTTGGTTACCCCCCTCGCGGACGGCGTGGAAGAAAGCTGGAAACGGATCCTTGATGGGCAATCCGGGGCCGGACCGATCACCGGCTTTGATCCCAGCAAATTGGTGACCCAATACGCCTGCGAAGTGCCTTTGGGCGATGGCAGCGATGGCACCTTTGACGCAAACAAATACATGGAGCCGAAAGAGCAGCGGAAGGTAGATACCTTCATTCTCTTCGGCATGGCCGCCGCCCAGCAGGCGGTTGAGGATTCGGGGTGGTTGCCGACCGAGAAGGAAGATCAAGAGCGTACTGGCGTGTTGATCGGCTCGGGCATCGGCGGGTTGAACTCCATTGCCAATACCGCCGTGATGATGGCCGAAAAGGGTCCGCGCCGCGTGAGCCCGTTCTTCGTGCCCGGCGCGTTGATCAACCTGATCTCGGGTCAGGTCTCGATCCGCTACGGTTTCAAGGGGCCGAACCACTCGGTCGTGACCGCCTGTTCGACCGGGGCGCATGCCATCGGTGACGCGGCGCGTCTGATCAAATACGGCGATGCGGATGTGATGATCGCAGGCGGCGCCGAGGCGGCGATTTGCGAGATCGGCATGGCGGGCTTTAACGCCTGCAAGGCGCTGTCGACCAAACGCGGAGACGACCCCAAGAAAGCCAGCCGCCCCTATGATGTGGACCGTGACGGTTTTGTCATGGGTGAGGGCGCGGGCATCGTGGTCTTGGAAGAATATGAGCACGCCAAGGCGCGTGGTGCCAAGATCTATGCCGAAGTGCTGGGCTATGGCCTGTCGGGCGACGCGCATCACATCACGGCACCGTCGGAAGACGGCGAAGGTGGCGAACGCTCCATGCGGGCCGCACTGAAGAATGCTGGGCTTGAGCCGAAGGATGTCGATTACATCAACGCGCATGGCACCTCGACCATGGCCGATACCATCGAATTGGGCGCGGTCGAGCGTCTGATGGGCGATGCGGCGGGCAAAGTGACCATGTCTTCGACCAAATCCGCGACCGGGCACCTCTTGGGGGCTGCTGGCGCGATCGAGGCGATCTTCTGCATGCTCGCGATCCGCGATCAGGTGGCGCCGCCGACGATCAACCTTGATAACCCAGCGGTTGAGACTCCAATTGATCTGGCACCGAACAAAAAGGTCGAGCGCAAGATCGACGTGGCGTTGAGCAATTCGTTCGGCTTTGGCGGCACAAACGCATCGGTACTGTTCGGGAAAGTCCGCTAAATGTGGCGCCATATCGCTTCTAACGCCGTGACGTTTCTGTTGGTCGGCCTGTTTCTGCTTGGGGGGATCATCCTCTGGGGCAAGACGACCTATGTCTCCGAAGGGCCATTGGAGCAGGCGATCTGTGTGCAGGTCGAGCGCGGCTCGAACATGCGGCAGGTCAGCCAGAGCCTTGAGGAACAGGGCGCGGTCTCTTCGCCCGCGCTCTTTCGCATGGGCGCGGATTACGAGGAGAAGTCGAGCAGCCTGAAAGCGGGCAGTTTTCTTGTGCAACCCGGCACGTCGATGCAGGGGATCGTGGATATCGTGACCCAAGGCGGGGCCAGCACCTGCGGCACCGAGGTTGTGTACCGCGTGGGCGTGAACCGCGTAAGCGTGCAGGTCCGCGAGTTGGACCCGGTGACAAGCCGGTTTGTTGAGCGCGCGGAGTTCACGCCGGGTGAGGAAGAGACCCCTGAGGCATACTCCGGAATCTCTAGCAAGAACGACACGCGGTTTCGGGTGGCATTGGCCGAGGGCGTGACAAGCTGGCAGGTTGTCGAAGCGCTGAAACAGGTCGAGCAATTGACCGGTGAGGTTGAAGACCTCCCCGCTGAGGGCAGCCTTGCGCCAGACAGTTATGAAGTGCGTCCCGGTGATGACCGCGCCGAGGTGATCGCGCGGATGACGGCAGCGCAGCAGGTGCTGTTGGCGCAGGCTTTTGAAGCGCGCGACCCTGATCTGCCCATTGAGACGCCGGAGGAACTCCTGATCCTTGCCTCGATCATCGAAAAAGAAACCGGTGTGGCGGCAGAGCGGGAGCAGGTGGCGAGCGTTTTCGTGAACCGTCTGAACCAAGGCATGCGTTTGCAAACGGATCCGACGGTGATCTATGGTGTGACTGAGGGCAAGGGCGTGCTGGGCCGCGGGCTGCGTCGTTCGGAACTGCGGGCAGAAACGCCGTGGAACACCTATGTGATCGACGGTCTGCCGCCGACCCCGATTGCAAATCCGGGCCGCGCGAGCCTGATGGCCGCGGCGCAACCGGCGGAGACGGATTTCGTCTTCTTCGTTGCCGATGGCACCGGGGGGCACGCTTTTGCTGAGACCTTGGATGAGCATAACCGCAACGTGGCGCGTTGGCGTCAGATCGAGGCGGAGCGCGGCGCAGAAGCGGCCGGGAATGCCTCGACAGGTGGTAACTGAAACGACTAGAAACCCCGCTGGAGACAGCGGGGTTTTTGCTTGCCGACGGGGCTCTCCGCGCGATGGCGTAAGGTATTGTTAACACAGTTTTTCTTGACTTTGCGCACGGTCTAACGTAGGACTTGTGACACGCTAGAGGACATGGGCGAACGGCCCCGGGGTGACCCGGTGGTCGTTTTTTTGTGTCTGCTCGGTTGGGGATAACCAACAAGAGGTAAAGCGATGACGATCATTACCCCGGAGCAAGAGACGGAAGACAGCGCGGAAATTCTGCGCGGTCTTCAAGAAGCAATCGGCGCGCTGCGTCGGGAAATCGAAGGTCTGACGGAACAGACCCGGTCCGGGGGGGAACTCAAGGAAACTGCGGTGTCCAGCAATACGTCCAAAGTGGCGGGACTGCTGGCGCATTGCCTGAAAGCGGAGAACACGCTGAATGACTGTCGAAACCGACAAACTGGAATCGCGCGCGGGGGCTATGCCCTCGACATGGACAAGGCGCGGGCTGACATCGGGTGCAAGCTGGATCGCCTGCGCCGATGCTCAGACCCAGGCGCAGTTTCTGAATGACCTAGATGAGGGAGAGCTTCTGGCTCTCCCTTTTTTGTTCGAGTTCTGGGCTTTGGACCATCAGCTGCCGCCTGAGGGGGATTGGCGAACATGGGTGATCATGGGCGGGCGCGGTGCGGGCAAGACCCGCGCCGGGGCGGAATGGGTGCGTAGCAAGGTTGAGGGGAGCCGTCCGTTGGATGCGGGGGCGTGTAGCCGCGTGGCGCTGGTGGGGGAGACCATTGAGCAGGTGCGCGAGGTGATGATTTTTGGCGACAGCGGGATACTGGCCTGTAGCCCACCGGATCGGAGGCCCGATTGGGAGGCGACGCGCAAGCGGTTGGTTTGGCCCAATGGGTCGATTGCCACGGTGCATACGGCGCATGATCCCGAAGGGCTGCGGGGGCCGCAGTTTGATGCGGCTTGGGTGGATGAACTGGCGAAATGGAAGCGCGGGCAGGAGGCTTGGGACCAGTTGCAGTTTGCGCTGCGCTTGGGCGAGCGGCCTCAGGTCTGTGTGACGACGACGCCGCGCAATGTGGATGTGTTGAAGGCGTTGTTGAAATCGCCCTCGACGGTGACGACCCATGCGCCGACCGAAGCGAATGCGGCGAACTTGGCAGGGTCTTTCCTTGAAGAAGTGCGGGCGCGCTATCGCGGGACGCGGTTGGGGCGGCAGGAGTTGGATGGGGTTTTGCTGGCGGATGCAGAGGGGGCGCTGTGGACGTCTGCTTTGTTGGAGGCGGGGCGGGTGCGAGAGGTGCCGGATCTGGACCGGATCGTGGTGGGTTTGGACCCGGCAACGACAAGTGGGGCGGGCTCGGATGAATGTGGGATCGTTGCGGTGGGCGCGCAGACCAAGGGGTCGCCGCAAGATTGGCGGGCGGTGGTCTTGGCCGATTGCACGGTGCAGGGGGCCACGCCCAATGGCTGGGCGCAGGCGGCGATTGCGGCGATGACGCGCTACGGGGCGGACCGTTTGGTGGCCGAGGTGAACCAAGGGGGGCAGTTGGTTTCCGAGGTGCTGCGGCAAGTTGATCCGCTGGTGTCGCTTAAGACGGTGCATGCGGCGCGGGGCAAGGTCGCGCGGGCAGAGCCGGTGGCGGCGCTTTATGAGCAGGGGCGGGTGAGCCATTTGCCGGGGTTGGATGCATTGGAGGATCAGATGTGTCTGATGACGGCGCGGGGGTATGAGGGCAAAGGCAGCCCGGACCGGGTCGATGCGCTGGTCTGGGCGCTGCATGAGCTGATGATCGAGCCTGCATCGCAGTGGCGCAGCCCGGGGGTGCGGAGCCTGTAAGGCGGGCGTTGCGCAGGGGAGCGTGCGGTCGGTTACCCGGCCGTTAAGACTTAATTGAGAAAGTCTGACAACGCCGAGCAGCATGGGGCACAGGCCGCTGCCAAGGCCGAGCAGAATGAGGAGCGACAGATGGTATTCGATTTTCTACGGCGCGGCGCGGCTGAGACGGTTGAGCAGAAGGCTTCGGCGACCGGGCCGGTCGTGGCCTATCAAACCTCTGGTCGTGTCGCCTGGAGCCCGCGGGACAGTGTGAGCCTGACGCGCTCGGGCTTTTGCGGCAATCCAGTGGGGTTTCGGTCGGTCAAGTTGATTGCCGAGGCGGCGGCGGCCTTGCCGCTGGTCGTGCAGGATGCGGCGCGGCGCTTTGACGAACACCCGCTGATGGAATTGATGCGCCGCCCGAATGCGGGGCAAGGCCGGGCAGAGTTGCTTGAGGCGCTGTATGGCCAGATGCTGTTGAGCGGCGATGGCTATGTCGAAGCGGTGGGCGGCGAGGGGGGGGTGCCGGTCGAGCTGCATGTGCTGCGCTCAGATCGGATGAGCGTGGTGCCGGGGGCGGATGGTTGGCCGGTGGCTTACGAATATGCGGTGGGCGGGCGCAAGCATCGCTTTGACGCCAGCGGGACGGTGACGCCGGTTTGTCATATTCGGAATTTTCACCCGCAGGACGATCACTATGGCTTTAGCCCGATGCAGGCGGCGGCGATGGCGATGGATGTGCATAACGCCGCGAGCCGTTGGTCGAAGGCGCTGCTGGATAACGCGGCGCGGCCCTCGGGGGCGATTGTCTATCGCGGGGCCGAGGGGCAGGGCAAGCTGAGTGAGGATCAGTATGATCGGCTAGTGAGCGAAATGGAGAGCCATCATCAGGGCGCGCGCAATGCGGGGCGACCGATGTTGCTGGAAGGTGGGCTTGACTGGAAACCGATGGGGTTTTCGCCCTCGGACATGGAATTTCAGAAGACCAAGGAGAGTGCGGCGCGGGAGATTGCGCTGGCCTTTGGGGTGCCGCCGATGCTGATTGGGGTGCAGGGGGATGCGACCTATGCCAACTATCAAGAGGCGCATCGGGCGTTCTATCGTCTGACCGTTCTGCCCCTGGCGACACGTGTGACGGCTGCGCTGGCGGAGTGGTTAAGCGGATACTTGGGTGAGGCGGTGAGTTTGAAGCCGGACTTAGACCAAGTGCCGGCCTTGGCGGCCGAGAGGGATGCGCAATGGTCGCGGGTCTCGGCAGCGGCGTTCTTGAGCGATGCGGAAAAGCGCGCCCTGTTGGGGCTGCCTGCGGTGGCGAATGATGCCTGAGTTGCGCGAGATCGAGCGGTTCGAATGCGCGCCGGGCTTGCGGCTTCAGGCGCATGAGACGCTGAGCGCGGTGCACCGCGAGAACATGCAAAAGCGGCTGGACCGGATTGAGCAGATGATGGAGCGGCTGGAACGGCGCTTGTGGTTGACGGTTTACGGCGTGGTCGCGGTGATTTTGGCACAGGCGGTCCAATCCTTTCTGGTGGTGGCGCCGTAGCGGGCTGAAAAAGAGGAAATAACAATGGGTTATCCGATTATTAACTCCGGCGCTTTGCCGGAGAACGAGGAAGGTCTGTGTGCTGGGGCCGCTTTGGAACATAAGTTCGCCCGTTTCGGCACGGTGGCTGAGGTGGAAGGCGGGCTGGAGATCAGCGGCTACGCCAGCCTTTTCGGCGCGGTGGATCAGGGGGGCGACGTGGTGGAAGCCGGTGCCTATGCGGCGAGCCTTGCCCAAGTCACGAAGGCCGGGCGCAGCGTCAAAATGCTGTGGCAGCATGATCCTGCCCAGCCCATCGGGGTCTGGGATGAGGTGCATGAGGATGGCCGGGGCCTGTGGGTCAAGGGGCGCATCCTGAGCAGTGTTGCCAAGGGGCGGGAAGCGGCCGCGCTGATTGAGGCAGGAGCCATCGACGGGCTCAGCATCGGCTACCGCACCGTGAAGGCGGGCAAGAATACCAAGGGGCAACGGCTGCTGACGGAGTTGGAGCTTTGGGAGGTGTCTTTGGTGACCTTTCCGATGCTGCCCTCGGCGCGGGTGGGGGCCAAGGGGGATTTCAAGGCTGTGGGTGATGTTCTGCGGGACATGGCGGCGGCCTTTGACGCGGCGCGGCGCGATATGGCGCGCGGCTGAGCCTGAGTTTGACTGAGCAAGATCAGAGGAAAAGAAATGACCAAGAGCGAGATGAGCACAAAGGCGGGCGCAGACCTGTCCCCGGCGGAGGAAGTGCGGCAGGCCGTGAGCGGTTTTGTCAGTGACTTCAACGGCTTTCGGGCCGAGATCAATACGAAACTTCAACAATCAGAAGAGCGAATTGCCATGATGGACCGCAAGATGACCCTGCCTGCCCGCAGCCCTTTGGGCGGCGCGATTGAGCAAGATGCACCGCATAAGAAAGCCTTTGATGCCTATCTGCGCAATGGCGATGACGATGGGCTGCGGGGGCTGGAACTGGACGGCAAATCGATGTCGACGGCGGTGAACTCGGATGGCGGCTATCTGGTGGATCCGCAGACATCGGAGCGGGTGCAGTCTGTGCTGAATTCGGGCGCATCGATCCGCGCGATTGCGGCGGTGGTGCAGGTCGAGGCCACGTCTTATGACGTGCTGGTCGATCACGCCGATGTGGGGGCGGGCTGGGCCACCGAAAGTGGTGGGCAGGCCGAGACGGACACGCCGCAGATCGACCGGATCACCGTGCCGCTGCATGAGTTGAGTGCGCTGCCCAAGGCGAGCCAACGGCTGCTGGACGACAGCGCCTTTGATATCGAAGGCTGGCTCGCGGGCCGCATCGCCGACAAATTCGCACGGGCCGAAGCGGCGGCCTTTGTCAGCGGTGATGGGATCGACAAGCCGACCGGTTTTTTGAGCCATCCGGCGGTCGATAACGACGTCTGGAGCTGGGGCAATCTGGGCTATGTCCCCAGCGGCACCAACGCCAATCCCGAGGCGGATGCGATCATTGAATTGGTCTACGCCCTTGGCGCGGCTTACCGCAAGAACGCGGTCTTCGTGATGAACTCCAAGACCACGGCCAAGGTGCGCAAGTTGAAAGACACCGACGGGCGCTTTCTGTGGTCGGATGGGCTGGCCGCGGGAGAGCCTGCGCGGTTGATGGGATATCCGGTGCTGGTGGCCGAGGATATGCCCGACCCGGCGACGGATGCGATGGCTATCGCATTTGGTGACTTCTCGGCCGGGTACACGGTGGCTGAGCGCCCCGATCTGCGGATCCTGCGCGATCCCTTCAGCGCCAAGCCGCATGTGCTGTTCTATGCGACCAAACGTGTCGGCGGTGACGTGAGCGATTTCGCGGCGATCAAGCTGATGAAATTCGGCCTGGCGTAAGCCGGTGCCGAAGCCGGGGCCGGGGCAACTTGGCCCCGGTCCGGACGTGCGCCTGAAAGGTTGTATTGTCTAGCTGCTCCCCTCCGACCGAGCAATACAACCGGTGCGCGTCCGGGAATAAGCGCATGGCCCATGGGGCGAGGGAGCGAATTTTGGAGACGTTCGATGATGTTGATCGAAGAGACAAATGTGCCGGATGCGGTCTTGCCGGTTGAGGCCTTCAGAATGCATCTGCGCCTTGGCAGCGGTTTTGGGCAGGACGGCCTTCAGGATCCGGTGCTGCGCAGTTTCCTGCGTGCGGCAATCGCGGCGGTGGAGGCGCGGACGGGGAAGGTGTTGATCACCCGGCGTTTTGCCCTGTCGCTGACCTTTTGGCGCGATGCGGCGGCGCAGGTTTTGCCGGTGGCGCCCGTGCAGGAGGTCGCGCGGGTGGCATTGGTCGCGCGTGATGGGGCAGAGACGCTGGTTGACCCCGACCGCTATTGGCTGGAGCGCGATGCGCAAGCGCCGCGGTTGCGCGCTAGCACAGCCGCCTTGCCCCGCATCCCGAGTGCCGGGGCCGCGCTGATCAGTTTCGACGCAGGCATGGCCGCCGATTGGGCCGGGCTGCCGGATGATTTGGCCCAAGGGGTGATGCTGCTGGCGGCACATTACTACGAATACCGCGACGATACGGCGCTTGGCGAAGGGTGCATGCCCTTTGGTGTCAGCAGCCTGATCGAGCGCTACCGCCGCGTACGTGTCGGCTTTGGTGGTGCGGCATGAGCCGCCCGCATTTGAACCGCCCGCTGGCCTTGGAAGCCCCAGAACGGGTGAGCGATGGCGCGGGGGGGCATACCGAAGTCTGGCAGACTTTGGGCACCCTTTGGGCAGAGGTTCGCGCGCGGACGGGGCGGGAAACCACCGCAGGCGGGGTGGCCGTCAGCCGGATGGGGCTCAAGATCACGGTCCGCGCGGCACCGCAGGGCGCGCCCGACAGGCCGACGCCGGATCAGCGGTTTCGGGAAGGCACGCGGGTTTTCGTGATCCGGGCGGTGGCCGAGGGCGATGCGGGCGGGCGGTATCTGACCTGCTTTGCCGATGAGGAGGTGGCGGTATGACCTACGCGCTTTCAGGGGCCTTGCAGGCGGCGGTATATGACCTGTTGCAGAGTGATCCGGGGCTCACGGCCATGATCGGCGATGCGGTCTATGACGCGGTGCCGGGGGGGAGCTTGCCCGAGACCTACGTTCTGCTGGGCCAAGAGGTGGCGAAGGATCTCTCGGACCCCGAGGGCGCGGGCGCGGAGCACCGCCTGACCCTGTCGGTGATCACCAGCGCGCCGGGGTTCAGCATGGCGAAGGGCTGCGCGGCGTTGATCTGCGATTTGCTGCATGGGGCGCAGCCGACGCTTAGCCGCGGGCATGTGGTGGATATGGCCTTTCTCAAAGCGACGGCACGGCGGATCGACGGGGCCGCAGGGCGGCAGATCGACCTGCAATTCCGCGCCCGGGTCGCGGATGCGTAAGACTTCAGATTCTAGATTGGTGCGAGGAGATAGAGATGGCAGTGCAAGCGGGCAAAGACCTTTTGGTCAAAGTGGATATGACCAGCGATGGTCAGTTCGAGACGATCGCCGGGCTGAGGGCCAAGCGGGTGAGTTTCAACGCCGAAACGGTGGATGTGACCTCGCTCGATTCAAGCGGGGGCTGGCGGGAGTTGCTGGCGGGCGCGGGGGTGCGCTCGGCTGCGATCAGCGGCTCGGGGGTGTTTCGCGATGCGGGCACGGATGAACGGGCTCGGCAGCTGTTCTTTAACGGGCTGACGCCGGATTTTCAGGTCATCATCCCGGATTTCGGTGTGGTGCAGGGGCCGTTTCAGGTCTCCGCCCTGGAATACGCGGGGTCGCTGAATGGGGAGGCCACGTTTGAGTTGAGCCTGCAATCTGCAGGGGAGTTAGTCTTTACCCCCGATGTGGTGGTGTGAGCATGGCAAACCCATGGCGCGGCGAGGTGAGCCTGGTGATCGATGGCAAGCGGCATCAGGCGCGGCTGACCCTTGGCGCCTTGGCCGAGTTGGAGGCGACGTTGGAGGCCGACAGCCTTGTCGCCTTGGTGGAGCGGTTTGAAAGCAATCGCTTTTCCAGCCGTGATGTACTGGCCCTGCTGCTTGCCGGGCTGCGCGGGGGCGGAGCGGTGATGGATGCCGCAACGCTTGAACATGCACAGATTGAGGGCGGGCCGATGGCGGCGGCACGAGCGGCGGCGGAATTGCTGGCGCGGGCCTTTACGGTGCACGCGTGAGCACGGCGCAGGGCTTTGACTGGCCCGCCCTGCTGCGGGTGGGCCTGTCGCGATTGCGCCTGCCGCCGGAACAATTCTGGGCGCTGACGCCGGCGGAGTTGCAGTTGATGCTGGGCCCACCGTCCGCGGCAGCGCCGCTGCTGAGCGAGGGCCTCGCCGCGCTGATGGCCGCCTATCCAGACGAGATGAAAGGGGCCGATGATGGCTGACTTTGATGATTTCGAGAACCTTGAGAGCCGCGCTGACGGGCTGAATGAGACGCTGGCTCAAACCAGCGGTTTGGTTGCCGGGTTCGGCGGTGAGTTGCGGCGCATGCGCAGTGCGCTTTCCGCGACGGGCAAAGATGTGGCGACCCTCGAAAAAGGGCTGAGCCGTGGGCTGCGCCGGGCGTTCGACGGGGTAGTTTTTGACGGCGCCAAACTGTCGGACGCGCTGAGCGACTTGGCGCAATCGATGATCCGTACGACCTACAACGCCGCGATGCGCCCGGTGACGGATCACTTCGGCGGGCTGATCGGCGAGGGGGTGGGCAGTGTTGTGGAAGGCATTTTGCCCTTCGCGAATGGCGCGCCCTTTTCCCAAGGCAAGGTCATGCCGTTTGCGCAGGGCGGGGTGGTGACTTCGGTCACCGCGTTTCCCATGCGCGGCGGCACGGGGCTGATGGGAGAGGCCGGGCCAGAGGCGATCATGCCGCTGACGCGGGGGCCGGATGGCAAGCTGGGGGTGCGCGGCAATGGCGGGGGGGCGACCACCATCGTGATGAACATCACCACGCCCGATGTGCAGGGGTTTCAGCGCAGCCAAAGCCAGATTGCCGCTCAACTAAGCCGCGCTCTTAGCTCGGGCAACCGCAACCGATAAGCCGCGCGGCGGTTAAAGGAGCAGATCATGCAATTTCACGATGTCAGATTTCCGCCCTCGCTGAGCTTTGGATCAGTCGGGGGGCCGCAGCGGCAGACGGATGTGGTCACGCTGGCCAATGGCCATGAGGAACGCAACACGCCTTGGGCCCATTCTCGGCGGGTCTATGATGCGGGGCTGGGGATGCGTTCTATCGATGACCTTCAGTTGCTGATTGCTTTTTTCGAAGCGCGACTGGGGCAGATGTACGGGTTTCGCTGGAAGGACTGGGCCGACTATAAAACGGGCAAGACGGCGCTTTCGGTGGCCTTTGACGACCAGAGCCTCGGTTATGGGGACGGGGTTCGGGCGGCGTTTCAGCTGACCAAGACTTACCGCTCCGGCGCGCATTCCTACCGGCGTCCGATCACCAAACCCGTGGCCGGGACGGTGCGTGTGGGGGTGGAACAAGACGAGCTGCGCGAGGGTGTCGAATACGAGGTCGACGCAAGCACGGGGATTGTAACATTTGCCCATCCGCCGGACCCTGAGATGGAGATCTTCGCGGGCTTCGAATTCGACGTGCCCGTGCGCTTTGACACGGACCGCATTCTTATCTCGGTCGAGAGTTTTCAGGCCGGGCAGGTGCCCGACGTGCCGGTAATCGAGGTGCGGGTCTGATGGCGGGGCTCAATACAGGGTTTGCAAACCATATTGCGCCCGGTGTGACAACGCTTTGCCATTGCTGGCAGGTGACGCGGGCGGATGGAGTGGTGTTTGCCTTTACCGATCACGATATGCCGCTGGCATTCGCGGGGGTCGCGTTTCGCGCTGATACGGGGCTGAGTGCGCGGGCGCTGGCCCAAACCAGCGGGCTGTCGGTCGACAACACCGAGGCGCTTGGCGCGCTAAGCGATGATGCGATCCGCGAGGATGAGATCGAGCAGGGACGTTTCGATGGGGCCGAGGTTCAGGCGTGGTTGGTGAACTGGGCGGAGCCTGCGCAGCGGGTGCTGCAGTTTCGTGGATCGATCGGCGAGTTGCACCGCACGGGCGGCAGCTTTCGTGCTGAACTGCGCGGGCTGACGGAGCCGCTGAACCGCCCCTTCGGACGGGTCTTTCAAAAGCCCTGTTCGGCGGTTCTGGGGGATGGCGATTGCCGCTTTGATCTCACCACGCCGGGCTATGCCGAGGAACGCGCGGTTGAGACTGTGGCAGAGGCGCAGTGTTTCCGCTGGGCCGCATTCCCGGGATATGACGAGGGCTGGTTCGCCCGTGGGCGGCTTGACGTGTTGGATGGCCCGGCGGCGGGGCTCTGGGGCATGGTAAAACGTGACTACCATGAGGACGGGCAGCGGGTGATCGAGCTTTGGGAGCCGATCCGCGGGGCGGTCGCGGAGGGCACTCGCGTACGGCTTACGGCAGGCTGCGACAAGCGGATGGAGACCTGTCGGCTGAAATTCAACAACCTGCTGAACTATCGAGGTTTTCCGGATCTGCCGGGTGAGGATTGGATGATGGCCGTCCCGCGCTCAGACGGTGCGAACGCGGGCGGGTCGCGCAGGTGAGCGCCGGGGGTGAACCGTTGCTGCATGCGGCACGCGGGTGGATCGGCACGCCTTATGTGCATCAGGCTGCGGCGAAGGGGGCGGGCTGCGACTGTCTCGGCCTCATCCGGGGGCTTTGGCGTGAACGGATGGGGGCTGAACCCGAGGCGGTGCCGCCCTATTCGATGGACTGGTCCGAGCCGCAGGGAGAGGAACAGCTCTGGGCGGCGGCGCTGCGGCATATGGCGGTGAAGAACAGCGGTGCGCCCGCGCCCGGTGATGTGCTGCTATTCCGAATGCGCCACGGCGCTGTGGCAAAACACCTTGGGTTGCAGGGGCGCATCGGCGCCAGTCCCAGTTTTATTCACGCCTATGCACGGCACGGGGTCGTCGAAAGCCCGCTTAGCCTGCCATGGCAGCGGCGCATCGTGGCGCGATTTGTATTTCCTGAGGAGGTCTCCTGATGGCGACGATTGTTCTTTCGGCAGCGGGGGCCGCGGTTGGTGGCTCCATCGGGGGCACGCTGGCGGGGCTGTCTTCTGTCGCAGTGGGCCGGGCGGTGGGGGCGAGCCTTGGGCGACTGGTCGATCAACGCTTGCTGGGCCAAGGTGGGCAGGCGGTCGAGACCGGCAAGGTCGATCGCTTTCGGCTGACGGGCTCGGGCGAGGGGGCGGCGATCTCGCAGCTTTATGGCCGGATGCGACTGGCTGGGCATGTCATCTGGGCGTCGCAGTTCCAAGAGGTCACCCATGTCAGCGGGGGCGGCAAGGGCGGTCCCCCGACGCCAAAGACGACCGAGTACAGCTATACCGTCAGCCTTGCCATCGCGCTTTGCGAAGGGGAGATCGCCAGCGTCGGGCGCATCTGGGCGGATGGGGAAGAGATTGCCCCGGACGATCTGAACATGCGCGTCTACAGGGGCGAGGCGGATCAGCAGCCCGACCCGACCATCGCCGCGATTGAGGGCGCGGACCGGGTGCCAGCCTATCGCGGCACGGCTTATGTGGTGATGGAAGACCTCGACTTGGCGCAGTTCGGCAACCGCGTGCCGCAGTTCTCTTTCGAGGTTATGCGCCCCGAACAGCCGCAGGCCCCGGGGTGGGAACATGCGCCTGCCTTTGGTGTGCAGGGGGTCGCCTTGATCCCCGGCACGGGGGAATATGCGCTGGCGACCACGCCGGTTCATTATACCGACGGCCCCGGCAGCCGTTGGAGCGCGAATGTGAATTCACCGGCGGCCAAGACTGATTTCTCGGTGTCGCTGGAGACCTTGACAGAGGAACTGCCCCGGCTAGAAGCGGCCTCTCTCGTCGTGTCATGGTTCGGCAGCGATCTGCGCTGTGGCGATTGCCGCCTGCGCCCCAAGGTGGAAGATCCGGACATTGACGGGGAGAACATGCCGTGGCGGGTGTCTGGGGTGACGCGCGGCACGGCCGAGGTCATCACCCAGCACGGCGCGCGCCCGATCTATGGCGGCACGCCAGCCGATGCCGCGGTGGTTGAGGCCATTCACGCGCTGAAGGCGGCGGGCAAGGCGGTGATGTTCTACCCGTTCATCTTGATGGATCAGACCGAAGGCAACGGCTTGCCGGACCCCTATAGCGATGCCGAGGATCAACCCCGCTTGCCGTGGCGCGGGCGGATCACCCTCTCGGTCGCACCGGGGCGACCGGGCAGCCCGGATGGGTCAGCGGCGGCAGCGGCAGAGGTTGCCGCGTTTTTCGGCACAGCCACTGCGGCGGATTTCACGGTGACCGAGGGCGCGGTGAGCTACGATGGCCCAGCGGAATGGACCCTTTCGCGGTTCATCCTGCACTACGCCGCACTCTGCGCCGCGGCGGGCGGGGTCGAAGCCTTTTGCATCTCTTCTGAAATGCGAGGCCTGACCCAGATACGCGCGGCGGGGAATAGCTTCCCTGCGGTCACCGCGCTGCGGGCCTTGGCCGGAGAGGTGCGTGCCTTGCTCGGGCCGGATGCGAAGATCAGCTATGCCGCTGATTGGTCAGAGTATTTTGGCTATCAGCCGCAGGATGGCAGCGGTGATGTTTACTTCCACCTCGATCCGCTGTGGGCCGATCCGCAGATCGATTTCATCGGGATCGACAACTATATGCCGCTGGCCGATTGGCGCGATGAGGAGGGGCATGTCGATGGGGAAGACTGGCCCGCGATCTACGATGTCGGCTATCTGAAATCCAACATCGAAGGTGGTGAGGGTTATGACTGGTACTACCATTCGCCCGAAGCCCGTACGGCACAGATCCGAACGCCGATCACTGATGGCGCCCATGATGAACCTTGGGTCTATCGTTACAAAGACCTGCGCCGTTGGTGGCAGAACCATCACCATCCGCGCATCGGTGGAGAGCGGCAGGCAGCACCCACGGAATGGCAGCCCATGTCCAAGCCGATCTGGTTCACGGAATACGGCTGTGCCGCCATCGACAAAGGCGCGAACCAACCCAACAAGTTCCTCGATCTGAAAAGCTCGGAAAGCGCCTTGCCGCATCATTCCACCGGCGAACGGGACGATTTGATGCAGATGCAATATCTGCGCGCGCTGTCGGAATATTGGCGTGATCCGGCGCGCAACCCGATCTCGGACGAATATGGCGCTCCGATGCTGGATATGTCGCGCGCCTTCGTTTGGGCTTGGGACACGCGGCCCTTTCCCTTCTTTCCCAACAATGTCGATCTATGGAGCGATGGGGAGAATTACAGCCGGGGTCATTGGCTGAACGGACGGGTCTCGGCGCGTTCGCTGGCCTCGGTGGTCGGGGAGATTTGCCGCCGCGCGGGTGTGATGCATTTCGATACCTCTCAGCTTTTCGGCTATGTCCGCGGCTACACCGTGGACGTGGTCGGAGAGGCGCGCGCCGCCTTGCAACCTTTGATGCTGCGCTATGGGTTCGACGCGATCGAACGCGATGGGGTTTTGCGGTTTCGGATGCGTGATGGGACGGATGCGGTACCACTTGACCCCGACGGGCTTGCGATACACCCCGACCTCGGCGGGCTGACCGAGCAGTTGCGCGAGGCTGAGGCCGAGGTGTCGGGCCGTGTTCGGCTGCGGTTCATTCAGGCCGATGCGGATTTCGACGCGATCGCGGAAGAGGCGGTTCTGCCGGATGAGGCGACCCATGCGGTCACCGGGACCGAACTGAACATGGCCCTGACCCGGGGCGAGGGGCGGCAGGTGGCCGAGCGCTGGTTGACCGAGGCGCGTGTCGCCCGCGAAACGCTGCGGCTGGCGTTGCCGCCATCGCAGATGGCTATCGGGGCGGGGGACGTGATCGAACTGCCGGGCGATGGCGCGGAGGGGCCGGGGCGCTACCGCATTGACCGCGTCGAACAGGCCGGTTCCCTGCTGATTGATGCCGTTCGGATTGAACCCGAAGTCTATGACCCCGCGCCGCTTGAAGAAGAACTGGCGTCTCTGCGGCCTTTCGCGCCGCCGCTGCCGGTCTTGCCCCAGTTCATGGACTTGCCGCTTTTGCGCGGGGATGAGGTGCCCCATGCGCCGCATCTGGCGGTGACGGCAACCCCTTGGCCGGGGTCAGTCGCCGTTTATCGCTCTACGGTTGATGCTGATTATGCGCTCAACGGCGTCGTTTCCAGTCGGTCCATCATGGGGGTCACCCAAACGGCCCTGCGCGCGGCGCGGCCGGGGGTGATCGACGCAGGACCGGTGCTGGAAGTCAAACTCAGCAGCGGCAGCCTTGAATCGGTCAGCAAAGAGGCGCTTTTGAATGGGGCGAACCTTGCCGCGATCGGCGATGGAAGCGCGGACCGATGGGAGTTATTTCAATTTCAGGAGGCGCAGCTTGTCGCCCCTGCGACCTATTGGCTGACGGGACGCCTGCGCGGGCAGGCGGGAAGTGATGGGCTGATGCCGGAGGCTTGGCCCGTGGGGTCGCGCTTTGTGCTGATGAATGGGACACCGCAACAGGTTGAGTTCAGCCCGCATCTGCGCCGCGTGGCCCAGCACTACCGCATAGGTCCTGCCCGGCGCCCCGTGGATGATCCGTCCTATCTGCATCAGGTTCATGCGTTTGACGGGAATGGCCTGCGGCCCTACAGCCCGTGCCATCTGCGGGCCGAGGCGCTGCCCGGTGGTGATATTACCTTTAGCTGGATCCGACGGACGCGTATCGACGGGGACGCTTGGGACGGGCCAGAGGTGCCGCTTGGCGAAGAAAGTGAGCGGTATCTTCTGCGGGTTTTTGCAGGCGGTCAGCACCTGCGGGACGTACTGCTCGATACGCCCGGGTGGACCTACAGCACTGCGGCACGGGCGGCTGATGGGCTGACCGGGGCGTTTGAGGTAACGGTGGCGCAGGTCTCTGCCAGCTACGGCGCGGGGCTTGCCGCCACGTTAGTGGTGCCCGGATAGGCCTGCGCGTTATCACGATTTTGAGCATGTGCGGATTTACAAATGGTCCTACGCTATTGCATGAGCTACCCTAGCGGCAGAGTGAAGGAGCCCGTGCCATGGCGCAGACACACAGAAATATCTCGAAAGTGGACCCGGTTTGGGATCAGATTCAGCAAGAAGCTGAGGATGCGGTGCGTGATGAGCCGCTGATCGGCGGCTTTGTTCACGCCTGTATCCTGCATCATAAATCCATCGAGAACGCGCTTTCCTATCGCATCGCTGCGAAGCTGTCGTCCAACGAGATGTCGATGATGGTCGTGCGCGAAATGGTCGAGGAGGCCTATGCCGAAGACCCGGACCTCGTCGCCGCGGCGCGCGCCGATCTGGTGGCGATATATGACCGTGACCCGGCCTGCCATCGGTTGCTGCAGCCGATCCTTTACTTCAAAGGCTATCAAGCGGTGCAGGCCTATCGGGTTGGCCACTACCTCTATATGAAGGGCAAACGCGATTTGGCATATTTCATCCAAATGCGGGTGAGCGAGATTTTCGGCGTGGATATTCACCCGGCGGCCAAAATGGGCAAGGGCATCATGATCGACCACGCGCATTCCATCGTCATTGGTGAGACGGCGGTGGTGGGCGACAACGTCTCGATGCTGCATTCTGTGACGCTAGGGGGGACCGGCAAGGAAGAAGAGGACCGTCACCCTAAGATCGGGAACGGCGTGTTGATTGGCGCAGGCGCAAAGGTGTTGGGCAATATCACCATTGGCCATTGCAGCCGGATCGCCGCCGGCTCGGTGGTGCTGGAGCCTGTGCCTGCCTGCAAAACTGTTGCCGGAATTCCGGCGCGGATCGTGGGAGAGGCGGGCTGCGATCAGCCGTCGATGTCGATGAACCACCTTTTTGGGCCAGACGCCGAATAGGCGCAGAAGCCAGCGTTGCAAAAAAAAGCCGGGGCATGCCCCGGCTTTTTCGTTTCGTAGAGTGCGGGCTTTAGGCCAGCATGATCATCGGATTTTCGAGGTTCTCGACAATCGCATTCAACAGCTGCGCACCGAGGGCACCGTCGATGACACGGTGGTCGACCGATAGGGTTACGGACATGACCGTTGCTGCGGTGATCTCTCCATCCTTGCCGATGATCGGTTTCTTGACTCCAGCCCCCACGGCAAGGATCGCGCCATGCGGCGGGTTGATGACCGCATCGAAATTGTCGATGCCGAACATGCCCAAGTTGGAAATCGCAAAGCTGCCGCCCTGATACTCATGCGGCGCCAGTTTGCGGTCGCGGGCGCGGGTGGCGAGGTCTTTCATCTGCGCCGAGAGGGTCGAGAGCGACTTGGTGTCGGCGTCCTGCAACACGGGGGTGAAGAGACCGCCTTCGATCGCCACGGCCACGGCCACATCCGAGGGTTTCAGCTTGAGGATGCGATCACCGGCCCAGACGGCATTGGCATCCGGCACCGATTGCAGGGCCAGCGCGCAGGCTTTGATGATGAAGTCGTTGACCGAGAGCTTTACACTCCGCGATTCCAACTGCTTGTTCAGATCGCTGCGGAAGGAAAGCAGCGCGTCGATCTGAATGTCGCGGCGCAGGTAGAAATGCGGCACGGTTTGCTTGGCCTCGGTAAGGCGCGCGGCGATGGTCTTGCGCATGCCGTTGAGGGTGACTTCCTCGTACTCCCGGCCCTCGTACATCTTGGCGACCGCATCGGCAGAGGGGCCGGTGGCCGCGGCTTGGGCGACCGGGGCGGCATCTTTGGCAGGTGCCGCGCTGTCGGATTTTGCCGCAGTTGGCTGTGCGTTTTCGACATCCGCTTTGACGATCCGACCGCGCGGGCCGCTGCCGTCGATTTGCGACAGGTCCAACCCCTTGTCGGCGGCGATCCGGCGGGCGAGGGGGGAGGCAAAGATACGCTCGCCCTTATCGCTTTTCGGTGCGGCGGGGGATTTGCTGTCGCTTTTGCCCGTCGCCTCATTCGCATCCGTCGCACCGCGGCCATAGCCCGCTTCGGGCGTCTCAGCTTCGGCGGCTTTGGGCGCTGCTTCGGCCTGCGGTTTTTCTTCCTTGGCCGGAGCGGCGCTGCTGTCGATGTCGTCGACGCTTTCGCCTTCTTCGAGCAATACGGCGATCGGGGTGTTGACCTTCACCCCCTCGCTGCCTTCGCTGATCAGGATCTTGCCGATGGTGCCTTCGTCGACGGCTTCGAATTCCATCGTGGCCTTGTCGGTCTCGATCTCGGCCAGAATGTCACCAGAGGAGACTTCGTCGCCTTCCTTGACCAGCCATTTGGCAAGCGTGCCTTCCTCCATCGTGGGGGATAGGGCGGGCATGAGAATTTCTGTGGGCATGATCCGCTCCTTACCGGTAAGTGACTGATTTCACGGCTTCGATCACCTCGTCGGTGGTGACCAGCGCGTGTTTTTCAAGGTTGGCGGCATAGGGCATGGGAACGTCCTTGCCGGTGCAGGTGATGACCGGAGCGTCGAGGTAATCAAACGCCTCTTGCATGATCACGCCGCTGATGTAGCCACCGACGGAGCCCTGCGGCCAGCCTTCTTCGACGGTGACGCAGCGGTTGGTCTTCATCACCGATTTCAGGATCGTGTCCGTGTCCATCGGGCGCAGTGTGCGCAGGTCGATGACCTCGGCGTCAATGCCTTCTTCGGCCAGCTTCCCAGCAGCCTCCAACGCATAGGTCATGCCGATGCCAAAGCTGACGATGGTCACGTCGGACCCTTCGCGCCAGATGCGAGCCTTGCCGAAGGGCACGGTGTAATCCTCAATATCCGGCACGTCGAAGCTGCGGCCATAGAGGATTTCGTTTTCAAGGAAGATCACCGGGTTCGGGTCACGGATGGCGGTTTTCATCAAGCCTTTGTAATCGCTCGCAGAATAGGGCATCGCAACCTTCAGGCCGGGGATCTGCATGAACCACGCGGCATAGTCCTGTGAGTGCTGCGCGCCGACACGGGCGGCGGCACCGTTGGGGCCACGGAAGACCATGGGCGCGCCCATCTGGCCGCCGGACATGTAGAGCGTCTTGGCCGCGGAGTTGATGATCTGATCCATCGCTTGCATGGCGAAGTTGAAGGTCATGAACTCAACAATCGGGCGCAGACCGCCGAAGGCCGCACCAACACCGATCCCGGCAAAGCCATGTTCGGTGATCGGCGTGTCGATCACCCGTTTGGGGCCGAATTCGTCCAGCATCCCTTGGGTGATTTTATATGCGCCTTGGTACTCCGCGACTTCCTCACCCATGAGGAAGACATCTTCGTCGCGGCGCATCTCTTCGGCCATGGCATCACGCAGCGCTTCGCGCACGGTCTGCTGCTTCATCGCCGTGCCTTCGGGCCAGTCGGGGCTGGTGTCGGGCTCGGGCTGTTTCTTGCCCTCGGCGGGGGGCTCGCGGTTGTCGTCCGAGGATTTGGCCTGCGCAGGCTTGGCGTCCTCGCCCTTGTCCTCGGCGGGGGCCGATGTCGCGCTGTCGATATCGTCCGCGCTTTCGCCTTCTTCCAGCAGAACGGCGATAGCGGTGTTCACCTTCACGCCTTCGGTGCCTTCCTCGATCAGGATCTTGCCGATGGTGCCTTCGTCAACGGCTTCGAATTCCATCGTGGCCTTGTCGGTTTCGATCTCTGCCAGAATGTCACCAGAAGAGACTTCATCGCCTTCCTTGACCAGCCATTTGGCCAGCGTGCCTTCTTCCATGGTAGGGCTGAGGGCGGGCATAAGAATTTCGGTTGCCATATCAGTTTTTCTCCGCAGGAGTAATCATTCCGACGACGTTGCCTTGGCCGTCCTCGACATAGGCGCAGCGGCCGATGCCCGGAAAATCTGTGGGGGGAAGGGCCTCGGCCCCGCCGTTATCAAGCGCCCAGCGATAGCGGGCGTCACAGTCTTCGACCTCAAAAGTCATTGTGCCGCCACGGATCGGGCCGCCAGCAGTTGGGGTCGCGTCACCGCGTGTCAACATGCCACCCGTCAGGCCTTTGCCCGTGCCGATGTCCCGGCCTTCGATCAGGTGATAGGAAGCGTCTTCGCCCCCCTCCATGGGAGAAAATTCCCAACCGAACAATCCGGCATAGAAAGTTTTGGCGGCCGCGACGTCGCTTGCGTGGATCTCGAAATGCGGCATCAGGCTTCGGCCTCCTGCGGAACTTCGGTTGCGTAGATATCGGTCCAAAGCTCTTCGAGCGCAGGCTCGGGGCTTTCCTTGGCGAAATCGGCGCTCTCGTTCACGATCTTCTTGATCTCTTTATCGATGGCCTTGAGGTCGTCTTCGGTGGCGTGATTACCTTCGAGCAGCAGGGTGCGGACCGATTCAATCGGGTCACGCTCATCGCGCATTTTTTGGACCTCTTCGCGGGTGCGATATTTTGCGGGGTCGGACATGGAGTGACCACGGTAGCGATAGGTCTTGATCTCCAGAATATACGGCCCGTTCTCGCGGGCGTGGGCGACGGCTTTCTGACCGGCCTCTTTCACCGCAAGCACGTCCATCCCATCGACGGCCTCACCGGGGATGCCAAAGGCTTTGCCGCGCTCCCAAATCTCGGCAGAGGAGGTCGAGCGCTGCTGCGATGTGCCCATGGCGTATTGGTTGTTCTCGATCACAAAGATCACCGGCAGCTTCCAAAGCGCGGCCATGTTGAAAGTCTCATAGACCTGACCTTGGTTCGCCGCACCATCGCCGAAATAGGTGAAAGTGACGCGCCCGTTGCCCTTGTACTGATCGGCAAAGGCCAGCCCCGCGCCGAGCGGCACCTGCGCTGCGACAATGCCGTGGCCGCCGTAAAAATGCTTTTCTTTCGAGAACATATGCATGCTCCCGCCCTTGCCCTTGGAGTAGCCACCCTCGCGGCCCGTCAACTCGGCCATGACGCCGTTCGGGTCCATGCCACAGGCCAGCATATGGCCGTGATCGCGGTAGGAAGTGACGCGCTTGTCGCCTTCTTCGGCGGCGGCCTCTAGGCCCACAACGACAGCTTCTTGCCCGATATAAAGGTGGCAGAACCCCCCGATCAGCCCCATGCCGTAAAGCTGCCCGGCTTTCTCTTCAAAGCGTCGGATCAGCAGCATGTCGCGGTAATAGCTGGTCAGCTCCTCCGCAGAGACATTGGGTTTCTTGCTCGATTTCTTCGCGGCCATGGACGTCTCCTCCGTCGGCTCTGGTCAGATGCCAAAAGTAGTTTAGCGTTAAACTATTCCCTAACGCATTCCGGAACGGATTGCGAGGGACTTTGTGACGTGGCGCTCGCACCACGGCTGACAAGTCAAAGGAGGCCAGAGATTTTAAGTGATTGCAAGACCGCAGGCGCGGGGCGGGGCGATCGGACGCGAAAGGTCAGCGAATGACGATCTCATCTGTGCGGACCATGCCCAGCACTCTGCGCGCGCGTTCGTCTAAAAGATCAAGGTCGAGGTAATCGTCCGACAGCCTGCGGGTCAGGTTTTCCATCCGCGCAACCTCGGCGCGGACCTCGGCCAGACGGTCGCTCAGCTTTTGGTTCTCGGCCACGATCTCGGTTCGGCGGAACAGGCCGAAATCCCCCTGCACGGCGGCAAAGGTGAAATACAGGCTCAGCGCGAAAGCGATTGCGAAAAACAGCAATGTGCCGAATGCCGGACGGGTGTTGCGGGTCATGGTTCTGCCTCTGCGTCTCTTGGCGGACGTGACATCAGTATGACACAGGCGATTCGACATGGGAATCCCACAATTGCGGGAAACCCGTTGTTTTTACCGCGAAATCACGATTTTGCGCGGCTTAGCCGCCCAAGGCGGCAACGCCGGGCAGGGTTTTGCCTTCCATCCACTCAAGGAAAGCGCCCCCGGCGGTTGAGATATAGGTGAAATCATCCGCCACGCCCGCTTGGTTCAGCGCGGCAACCGTGTCACCGCCCCCGGCGACCGAGGTCAGCGTGCCTTCGCGCGTCTTGGCCGCTGCTGCGCGGGCCGCGGCGACGGTGGCAGTATCGAAGGGCGGGATTTCAAAGGCCCCCATCGGCCCATTCCAGATCAACGTGCGCAACCCGGCAAAGGCGGTTTCAATCAGCGCGACGGTATCGGGGCCAGCATCCAGCACCATTTGATCATCCGACAGTTTCGCATCGGGGCCGAGCTGAGCCACCTCATGCGCGGCCCCTTTGGCAAACTCACGCGCGACCAGCCCATCGACGGGCAAGATCACGCGGCAGCCCGCCTTGTCGGCCTGCGCCATGATGTCTTTGGCCGTGTCGTAATAATCCGGCTCTTCCAATGACTTGCCCAGATCAGCACCGAGCGCTGCGAGGAAGGTGTTCGCCATGCCGCCGCCGATCACCAGAACATCCAGCCGGTTCACGAGGTTTTCTAAAAGCGCGATTTTGGTCGAGACCTTGGCCCCCCCAACGACAGCGCCAACAGGACGCTCAGGCTTAGCGAGGGCTGCCTCAAGCGCCGAGAGTTCCGCCTGCATCAAACGGCCCGCGCAGGCAGGCAACAGCCGCGCCAGCGCCTCGGTCGAGGCATGGGCGCGGTGGGCGGCAGAGAATGCATCGTTACAATAGATATCGCCAAGCGCGGCCAGTTGGCGGGCGAAACCATCGTCATTGGCTTCTTCGCCCGGATAAAAGCGGATGTTTTCCATAAGTTGCAGATCGCCCTGCGCCTCGGCAGCGGCGTCCAGCGAGGGCACGAAAGCCACATCGCAGCCCAATGCCTTTTCCAGCGCGGGGAGGACTTGTTTCAGGCTCATCTCGTCCACGACCTTGCCCTTGGGCCGTCCGAAATGCGCCAGCAGCGTCACGTTGCCGCCGCGCGACAAGATGTCGGTCACCGTTGGCACGATCCGCTCGATCCGTGTGGCATCGGTCACCCGGCCATCTTCGACCGGTACGTTGATGTCGACGCGCAAAAGCACCCGCTTGCCGTCCAGTTCCATATCGTCCAGTGACTTCCAGCCCATCGGTCTTCTCCCAATCCAATCCGTTGCGCTGTGTTTTGCTGTTATCTGGCTCCAGGTCAATGCGCGGCTTGGCAATCGCGGCCAAGCTCCTTAGGTATCTGGCAAAGACAAACCAAAGGATTGCCCAATGGCCGAGATCAAAGACCCCGAAAACACCATTCTGATGGAACTCAAAGGCGGCACCGTCACGATTGAGTTGATGCCTGACCTTGCGCCCAAGCACGTCGAGCGCATGAAAGAACTGGCCCGCGCCGGGAAATACGACAACGTGGCTTTCCACCGCGTGATCGAAGGTTTCATGGCCCAGACGGGCGATGTGGCCAACGGCAACATGGAAGACAACTTCAACCTGCGTGCGGCCGGCACCGGCGGCTCCGACCTGCCGAACCTGCCTGCGGAATTCTCCAAGGTTCCCCACGCGCGTGGCACCATCGGCGCCGCTCGTTCGGCCAACCCCGACAGCGCCAACAGCCAGTTCTTCATCAACTTCAAGGACAATGATTTCCTCAACGGTCAGTACACCGTTTACGGGCAAGTCATCTCGGGCATGGAACATGTTGATGCGCTCACACGGGGCGAGCCGCCTGCGAACCCCGACCGCATGATCTCCGTCAAGGTGGCCGCAGATGCGTAAGCTCGTAGGCACCAGCGCCGTTTTGGCGCTCCTCGGTTCGGCGGCCATGGCCACCGGGCTTGAGATCGAAGTTGCGGGCGAGGCCAATGGCACCGTCAAGATCGACCTGCTTGAAGATGTGGCACCCGCCCATGTCGCGCAGATCACCGAACTGGCCGAAGAAGGCGCCTATGACGGGGTGGTCTTCCACCGCGTGATCGACGGGTTCATGGCGCAGACCGGCGACGTGCAGTTTGGCCGCGCCGATGGCGACACCGCGCGTGCTGGCATGGGCGGCTCCGACAAGCCCGACCTAGAGGCGGAGTTCTCGGACATCGCCTATGAGAAGGGCGTCGTGGGCATGGCCCGCAGCCAGAGCCCGAACAGCGCAAACAGTCAGTTCTTCATCATGTTCGACGAAGCCCCCTTCCTTGACGGTCAGTACACCGTCGTAGGCCAGGTCACCGAAGGTCAGGACGTGGTCGATGCCATCAAACGCGGCACCGGCCCCAACGGTGCCGTTGTCGGCACGCCGGACGTGATGCAAAAGGTCACTGTGACCGAGTAACCGTCGGCCCCAAGTCGCATCGGGGACCGAGTAACATCTGTTCCCGATTGCGTGGGGTGGGCTTGCTTGCTCACCCCCGCATGCGGCACGCTCGGACCATGATAAAATTAAGCGCCATCGTTCTGAGCCTTGGCCTTGCGGCCAACAGTCTTCTCGCCGATCCCGCCCGCTGGCAGGGGGAATGGCCGGAGACCGATTTTTCCAAAACAAGCATCACAGATTGGTCCGAGATCATCTCGGGCGGGCCGCCCAAGGATGGCATCCCGGCACTCGATGCACCGGGTTTCAAAGCCGCGCGCGCCGAAACCCGCATCGCCCCGCGCGAGCCAGTCATCACGGTCGCGATAGAGGGTGCCAAACCGCGCGCCTATCCGATCCGCTATCTGACATGGCATGAGATTGTTAACGATAGGGTTAATGGCCAGCCTATCGCCGTGACCTTTTGCCCGCTGTGCAACTCTGCACTTGTCTTTGACCGCCGCGTCGCGGGGCAGGTGCTGCGCTTTGGCGTATCAGGGAAGCTGCGCCATTCCGACATGGTAATGTATGACCGCGAGACCCAAAGCTGGTGGCAACAGGCCGAAGGCCGCGCCATCGTGGGGGCGCTGACGGGCACCGAGCTAAAGCACCTCCCAAGCTGGCTGGAAAGCTGGGCCGATTTCACCGCGCGATACCCCGACGGGCTGGTGATGGAGGAACCTTCCTACAACCGCGACTATGGCCGCAACCCTTACCGGAACTATGATTCTTCGGCCAAACCCTTCCTCTACGACGGCGCGCAGCCGCCGCACGGAATTGCACCGCTAGAGCGCGTGGTGCGTGTGGGAGACCGGGCGTGGAGGCTTAATCGGCTGGCCGAGGAAGGTGAGGTCCGCGAAGCTGGTGTGACGATCACATGGCGGGCAGGGCAGGCTTCGGCCCTAGATGCTGGGCAGATCGGCAAGGGGCGTGACGTGGGCAGCATCCGCGTGCGTGACAGTGCCGGGCGCGATGTCCCGCATGATGTGATGTTTGCCTTTGCCTTCGATGCGTTCTGGCCAAACGGCACATGGATGCTGGGGCGCTAACCCCAAGCCATAGTAAAACGAAAACGGGCGCCGCAGTTTCCTGCGACGCCCGTGAATTCTTTGGACCGACCAGGGCCTTAGGAGGCGGGGTTCGGTTTCTGCGCCGGAGCGGATTTTGCGCCGGGGTTCAGCGGATCGTCCTGACGCTGCACCGAACCTTCGAAATGCGCGCCGGATTCGATCGCGATGGTCTTGTGGATGATGTCACCCTCAACCCGTGCGGTCGATGTCAGACGTACCTTGAGGCCACGCACGCGGCCCACGATACGGCCATTGATCACCACGTCATCGGCAACCACTTCGCCTTTGATCGTCGCTGTTTCACCGATGGTCAACAGATGCGCGCGGATGTCGCCCTCAACAGTGCCTTCAACCTGAACATCGCCCGTCGTCTTCATGTTGCCGGTCACATGCAGGTCCGAAGACAGAACGGATGCGGGCGGCTTCGCCTTAGGGGCGCTGGCCTTGAATTCGCTCTGCTTGGAGGGCGCAGGGGCCGCCGAAGCGCTGGAAGGTGCCGGTTTGGACGCATCTGCATCCTGGGGCGCGGGATCGTTGATTTTGCTTTTAGAAAACATCGTTTGCAGCCTTGATATAGATCATGGGGTTAACAGCCTTGCCACCTACGCGGACTTCATAGTGGAGATGGACACCGGTGACCCGTCCTGATGCTCCCATATCACCAATATGCTGCCCGCGCGAGACTCTTTGACCAACTTTCACGCGCAGCTTGGACATGTGGGCATAACGGGTCTCGATGCCGAACTCATGCTGGATCTTGACCAAACGGCCATAGCCCGAGGACCAGCCGGCGTGAATCACCACACCATCGGCGGTCGCATAAAGCGGCGTGCCCATGCCAGCGGCAAAGTCGACGCCCTTGTGCATCCGGCGGCCACCTGTCTTGGGGTCGCGGCGATAGCCGAACTGGCTGGTGAAGCGGAAAGCGTTTTTGACCGGGTTCGCAAAAGGCGCTTTTTCGGCGGCGATGCGGTAAAGGTTCAACCGGTCCATCTGGTTCAGCAGACGGTTTGCGCGCAGCGTATCGGGGCTAAGCTCTTCGCCGCGGGTGGTGAAGGACAGCGGCGTCATCGGGCCACCTTGGCCGGAATAGCCGCGGCGCACGGTGGCGAGGATACGGTCGGTCGGCATGCCCGCGCTGCGGAACATCTTATCGAGCGGGGCGACAGAGACGCTCATCGCTTCTTCAAGCTGGCGGAAGATCGCGTCGTTCTGATCGCGCATCAACGCGATCTCTTGCGCCATTTCATCGGCCTGCAGCAGCGCATCCTGCGCGTCGACCACAACTTTGTCGCGCTCTGCCGCGGTGCGTGCCAGAGCTTGGGCAAGGAAATCGACCGGCGCTTGATCGGCATCGGCGCGCAGGCTGCCCGCTTCACCGTTCTCAAGGCTGCCTTCCAATTCGGCCAGCTTCAGCCGGGCCTTTTGGCGGTCTTTCATCGTGTCGCGCAGAGTGGATTGGATCACGTCGATCCCGGTCTCCAACTCACGGCGGCGGGTCTCGGAGGACAGCAGTTCAGATTGCATGACGGAAATTTGTGTGAGCGCGGCGTTAAAGCGGTCTTGTGCGGCCAGTGCTTCTTCGGCCCGCAGGTCACGCTGCGCGGAAAGCTCGTTCAGACGGGCCTGATAGGTGCGCTGATCGCGTTTGGCCTGCTCGCGAAAGTTGCCCGAGCCGATGCTGTCCATCAAAATGATCGCCGTGGCGATGATGGCCCAAGACACGAGGAAGGCCGACCCCGCCAGCCCGATAATCTGGGTGCCGGGGCGCAGGCGGATGAAACGTGTGTCGCTGTCGGATTTCAAAAAGACGCGGCGTTCGGGAAAATAATGCTCAAGCAGAGCATGCGTCTTGATGGCAATCCGTGTGCGCACGTTGTCGTCCTTTGTCCCGTCCCGTCGGCGCGGAGGGCTCGCCCAGCCCGCGCCCAACGTCAATAGCCAGTGCCCGCGAATGGGGCAACCCTATTGACCCGCGGCAACCCGCGCCTGCGCGGCAATCCCCCATTCGCCCCGGGAAAAAGCGCTTTGCTATTGGCAAAAATCCGCCGATACCAAGCACTTGCTGTCTTATGGCCGGATCAGCTTGGGCCCCCGTCCGCCGTGAGAGGCCAGTAGAAATCGGGCGGGATTCCCGCCTCGGCGCGTTTTTCTTCGTTGAAAGGCGGCTTGAGATCGCCATGAAAATACTCGCGCACGAGGGCGTGAAACCGGTCTTTCGGGTCTTCGTCATGGCGGCCACAAAGGAAGTGAAACCACTTGCTACCATATGCGACATGGGCGACTTCTTCGGCGTAAATAGTCTCAAGGGCTGCCACGGCACTGTCGGCCTTCGCATTGCGGAAAATCTTGATCATGCCCGGCGTCACGTCCAGTCCGCGCGCCTCCAGCACCATGGGCACCACGGCAAGGCGGCCCATCAGATCGTCCACCGTGTCTTCGGCTGCGCGCCACATGCCAGCATGGGCGGGCATGGCGCCGTAATGACTGCCCATCTCCTCAAGACAGTCGCACATTAGGTTGAAATGTTTGGATTCGTCATCCGCGGCTTTGACCCAGTCGTCAAAGAACCCCAAGGGCAGCGGCACATGCGAAAACCGCGCGATCACGTCCCAATGCAGGTCGACGGCGTTCAACTCGATATGCGCCACGGCATGCAAAAGCGCCGCGCGGCCTTCGGGCGTGCCGGGGCGGCGGCGGGGCACTTCGCGCGGGCTGAGCAATTCGGGCTGGGCAGGTCGGGCAGGGTGCAGCGGCGGATCAGCGCGGCCCACCTCAGGGCGCGCGCCTTCGGCTCGGGCCGAGAGCCATTCAGCTGCGAATTTCCGCGACAGTGCGGTCTTTTCGCGCCCATCCGCCGTGCGCAGCACCGCCTCGGCCATTTCCGCCAGCGGCATCATGCGCCGCGCACCGCGTCCAGCACCGCATCAACATGGCCGGGTACTTTCACCTTGCGCCAGACCTGCGCGATCTGGCCTGTCGCGTCGATCAGATAGGTCGCGCGTTCGATGCCCATGGATTTCTTGCCGTACATGTTCTTCTCGACCCAGACCTCGTAGGCTTCGGTCACCGCGCCATCGGTGTCGGACAACAGCGGCACCGTCAGCGCGTGTTTGGCGGCGAATTTGTCGTGTTTGTCCATGCTGTCGCGCGAAATGCCAAAGACCTGCACACCGGCCTCGGCAAACTCCGACAGCCGCTCGGAAAAGCCGATCGATTCCTTGGTGCAGCCGGGCGTGTCATCGCGCGGGTAAAAGAACAGCACCACGGGGCCGCCTTGCTGCGCAGACAGCGTAATCTCGCCACCGCCAGTCACGGGAAGGGTGAAATCCGGGGCCGGTTGGCCGGGCTGGGGTCCGATCTGCGACATGGGGCGGTTCCTTTGGCTTGTGAAGGGTCGTTCAGGGCTGTCATACTGCATCTGATTTGACAACGTCAAAGCCGCCCCCGAAAGCCGCCCTATCCGAACCGGAGCCCGATGCGCGACCCATCCCCTTCCAGCCCCCCTGCGCCAGACGGCGAAGGGTCGCTCCGCCGCAGGCCACGCAGGCGCGCGGGGATCGCGTCTGTTGTGGTGCTGGTGCTACTCGCGGCGCTGGCGACGGGGGCGGCGGTCTATTTCACCGGGCGTCCGATCCCTGCGCCGCTTTGGGTGCAAGAGCGGATCGAGGCGCGGATCGCGACTGCGCTGCCCCAAGCGCGGGTGGATTTCGGCGCGATGGAATTTGTCGTCGACGAAGGCTGGCGGCCGCGCGTGCGGCTGCAAGATATCTTTGTCACCACCCCCGAAGGCGACGAGATCGTCAGTTTCAATGAGTTCAAGGCCAGCCTGTCGATGCGGTCACTGCTGCGCGGTGTGGCACAGCCGCGGGCGATTTCCCTTTCAGGCGTGGTGGCAAACCTGCGCCGGGGGGCGGATGGCCGGGTGAGCCTCTCTGCCGGGGCCGGGATCGCCCCGCCTGAGCGTGAGGCCGCGACCCTGCCGCAACTCATCGGTCAGATCGACGAGGTGCTGGCCGCCCCCGCGCTCTCGGCCCTACGCTCGGTTGAGCTGCGCGCCCTGACCCTGCGGTTCGAGGATGCCCGCGCGGGCCGGGCTTGGACCGGCGATGGCGGGCGGCTGCGCCTGTCGCGCAGCGGCGATCAGCTTGACCTGTCGGCCGATCTTGCGGTGCTGAGCGGTGGGGCCGATGTGGCCACGCTCACCGCGAATTACAGCAGCCGCATCGGCCAGAATGCCGCGACCTTTGGTGTGACATTCGACGGGATCGATGCGCGCGACATCGCAGCACAGGGGCCTGCGTTTTCATGGCTAGAGGTGCTGCGCGCCAATATTTCGGGCGCGGTGCGCAGCGGGATCGACAGCGCGGGCCGCTTTGCGCCGATCAACGCATCGCTGCAAATCGGCAAAGGCGTGTTGCAGCCCAACTCACAGACCAAGCCGATCCCCTTTGATGGGGCGCAGAGCTACTTCAGCTATGACCCCGCGCGCCAGCTTTTGCGCTTTGACGAGATGTCACTCGACAGCCCTTGGGTGTCGGGCAACATCACCGGCACTTCGCAACTGGGCGATGTCACGGGGGGCATTCCGGGGCGGATGGTGGGGCAGTTTTCCTTACGCGATCTGCGCGCCAATCCGGCGGAAGTCTACCCCGAGACGGTGGCCTTGGATCAAGCAGATATCGACTTTGAACTCAGCCTCAACCCGTTTCGCCTGAAACTGGGCCGTTTGGAGATCAGCGATCAGGGCCGTAGCCTGCGCCTTGATGGGGCGCTTGTGGCCGAGCCTGAGGGCTGGAACCTGTCGCTTGATGGGCGCATGGACAGGCTGAGCCCGGAGCGTCTGCTGGCGCTCTGGCCCGAGGGGGTGAAACCCAAGACCCGCAAATGGCTGGACGAGAACCTTCATTCAGGCCGGATGCGCAACCTTGATCTGGCGCTGCGCATGGCACCGGGGCAGGTGCCGCAGACCTATGTGGCCTTCGACTACGCCGGGGCCGAGGTGCGGTTTTTGAAAACCTTGCCGCATATCACCGATGGCAGCGGCCATATGAGCCTGCTCGACAACCGTCTTGTCGTCACGGTGGACGCAGGCGAGGTGATCGCGCCGCAAGGCGGGGCGGTGACGCTGGATGGGTCGTCTTTCATCATCCCGGATGTGCGCGTGAAAGACGGCAGCCCTTCGGTGATCCGGCTCAATACCCGGTCAACCCTGACCGCCGCGCTGTCGCTGCTGAACCAACCGCCTATGCGGGTGATGGACAAGGCCGGGCTGCCGGTGACGCTCGCGGATGGGGAGGCGGTGCTGAAAGGCACGCTGGCGCTGCCGTTGAAAAAGGGCGGCAAGCCCGAAGATGTGCGCTATCACTTCGCGGGGGATTTGCTGTCGCTTTCGACCGATACGCTGGTCAAGGACCGCAGCCTTCAGGCCAGCAAATTGGCCATCACCGCCAGCAATGACCGCATCACCATCGGCGGCGAAGGACGTATCGATGGCGTGGGTTTCGACGGGGAATGGTCGCAGGCGATCGGTCCCGGCTCTGACGAAAGCAGACTGACAGCCCAAGTGGCGCTGACCCCTGCGGGGCTCGAAGCGTTTGGCGTCGCACTGCCCCCCGGCAGCCTTCGCGGGGAGAGCAGCGGACAGATTGCGGTAGACCTCAAGAAAGGCGCGGCACCGCGGTTTTCGCTGCGAAGCGATTTGGCGGGCTTGGGCGTTTCCGTGCCGCAGTTATCGTGGGTAAAAGCACCAGCGACCAAAGGCGAATTGCGACTGGCGGGACGGTTGGGCGAGACGCCGAACATCGACGCCTTTCAACTGAACGCGCCGGGGCTGCGGGTGGCAGGCTCCATTGATCTTGAACCCGGCGGCGCGTTGGACCGCGTGCGGATCGACCGGCTGCGGCGCGGCGACTGGCTTGATATCCCCGTGCAACTGATCGGGCGTGGCAAGGGCAATCCGGTGCAGGTGGTGCTGGGCGGCGGCACGCTGGACATGCGCCGGGCGGAGTTTGGCGGGGCCGGGGGGCAAGCCGGACCGCCGATGCGCGTGGCGCTGGACCGGCTGCAGATCACCGATACGATATACCTCACGAACCTTGCGGGCACCTTTGACACGGCCAAGGGGATGGACGGGTCCTTTACTGCGCGGCTCAACGGGGGCACGCCTGTGCAGGGGCGGGTCCTGCCCCAAGGCGGGCGTAGCGCGGTGCGCGTGGTCTCGGACGATGCGGGCGGGATACTGCGCTCGGCCGGGCTGGTGAAACAGGTCGTCGGGGGCAATCTGTCGCTTACCCTGCTGCCTGTCGGGTCGGGCGGGGCCTTTGATGGGCAGCTTGAGGTCAGCAATGTCGCCATTCAAGACGCGCCCGGGATCGCGGCGCTGGTGAATGCCATTTCGGTCGTGGGGTTGATCAACGAACTCAACGGCGATGGCATTTACTTTGACGATGTGGAGGCGAAGTTTCGCCTGACCCCGAACCGCCTGACCCTGACCGAGGCCAGCGCCGTGGGCGCGTCTTTGGGGCTGTCGATGGATGGGGTCTATGCCCTCGACAGTGGGTTGATCGACATGCAGGGTGTGATCTCTCCGGTCTATATGTTCAACGGGATCGGGTCGCTGTTCACCCGCAAGGGCGAGGGGCTGATCGGGTTCAACTACCGCCTGACAGGGGCCGCGAAAGAGCCCAGCGTCTCGGTTAATCCGCTCTCGGCGCTCACGCCCGGCATGTTCCGCGAGTTGTTCCGCCGCCCGCCCCCAACACCCCCGGCGGTGCAGGGCCAAGCGAATCCGGTTGCCCGGGTGCCAGAGGACCGCTAAGCGCCGGGCGACCTATGCTGCCAGACCAATAGGAACGCCGACCGATGAAGCTCTCCGATTTCGATTTCGACCTGCCCGAGGAATTGATCGCCACGCGCCCCGCCAATCCGCGCAGCTCCGCCCGGTTGCTGGTGGCCGCGGGGGATCAGTTGCATGACCGCCGCGTGACCGACCTGACAGACTGGCTGCGCCCCGGCGACCGTTTGGTGCTGAACGACACCCGTGTGATCCCGGCGCGGCTTTCTGGGCTGCGCCACCGTGCCTCGGCCCAAGGGGCGGTGCGGGCCAAAATCGAAGTCACGCTTTTAGAGCCGCGCGGCGATGGCACGTGGTCGGCGTTGATCAAACCCCTGCGCAAGCTGAAAATCGGCGAAGAAGTCGTCTTTTCCGACGATCTGCGCGCCACGCTTGAGGCGGTGGAAGACGGGCAAGGGCATCTGCGGTTCAACTGCACAGGTGATGATTTCGATGCTGCGCTGAACGCGGCCGGGGCCATGCCGCTGCCGCCCTATATCGCCGCAAAGCGCGCGGCTGACGCGCAGGATATGACGGATTACCAAACCGTCTTTGCCCGCCACGCAGGCGCGGTCGCGGCGCCCACGGCGTCGCTGCATTTCGACGAGGCGCTGCTCGCGGCGCTGGCGGCCAAGGGGGTCACCTTTAGCCATGTCACCCTGCATGTCGGGGCGGGCACCTTCCTGCCGGTCAAGGTCGATGACATTTCCGAGCACAAAATGCACGCCGAATGGGGCCGGGTGAGCGCCGAGGCCGCCAAAGAGATCACCGCCACCCGTGCCGCCGGAGGGCGCGTGATCCCCGTGGGCACCACCGCGCTGCGCCTGATCGAAACAGCGGCGCGCGGCGGGCAGATCGCGGCGTGGGAAGGGGATACCGATATTTTCATCACGCCGGGTTTCGACTTCAACGTGACCGACGGGCTGATGACAAATTTCCACCTGCCCAAATCCACGCTGATGATGCTGGTCTCGGCCCTGATGGGCGTTCAGGAGGTAAAAGACATCTACGCCCATGCCATCGCCGAAAAATACCGTTTCTTTTCATACGGCGATTCCTCTCTTCTGCTGCCTGAGGCGCAAAAACCTGCTTGAATGTCGTTCTAGGGGGTGACTAGCCTGCGATTGCCGTCCATGGGAGGGCTTGGGCGAACAAGGAATTGACCGATGATTCAAGTGGTTTCAAGCGCATGGGCGCTATTGCTGGGCATGTGCCTGTTGATGGTCGGCAACGGCATGCAGGGCACTTTGCTGGGTATTCGCGGCGGCATCGAAGGGTTTTCGACCCTGCAAATGTCGATCGTCATGTCGGCTTACTTCGTCGGTTTCTTGGGCGGGTCTCGGATGGCGCCGGGGATGATCCGGCGTGTGGGCCACGTGCGGGTCTTTGCGGCGCTGGCCTCGCTGATCTCGGCGGTAATGATCCTCTACCCGACATTCCCCAATACCATCGTCTGGTCGCTGGGCCGGGTGCTGATCGGCTTTTGTTTTTCGGCTGTTTACGTGACCGCTGAAAGCTGGCTCAACAATGCGGCCACGAACGAGAACCGGGGGCAGGCGCTTTCGGCCTATATGATCGTGCAAACACTCGGCATCGTCATCGCCCAAGCGCTGTTGCTGACGGCTGACCCGTCGGGCTTTGTGCTCTTTGTCATTCCTTCGGTTTTGGTGAGCATCGCGGTCACGCCGATCCTGCTGTCGATCAGCCCCACACCGCCCTTCGGCACCACCAAACCGATGAGCCTGAGCACCCTGATGGAGACCTCTCCGCTCGGCTGTGTCGGCATGTTCCTTTTGGGCGGTGTTTTCTCGGCGCAGTTCGGGATGGCAGCGGTTTACGGTGCCGAGGCAGGTCTGAGCGTCGCGCAGATCTCACTTTTCGTGGCGGCCTTCTTTGTCGGTTCGGTGATCCTGCAATATCCCATCGGCTGGATTTCTGACCGGATGGACCGACGCAGCCTGATCGTCATCACCGCGCTGATCGGTGGCGCGGGCTCCATGGTCGGCATGATGCTGGGGCATATTTTCCCGATCTTGCTCGCCACGGCCTTTGTTGTGGGCGGCATGTCGAACCCGCTTTACTCGCTGATCATGGCCCATACCAACGATTTCCTCGAACAAGAGGACATGGCCGCGGCCTCGGGTGGGATGTTGTTTATCAACGGCTTAGGTGCCGTCCTTGGCCCGGTGATTACCGGTTGGATGATGGGCACGGCTCTGGGGCCGGGGGGCTTTTACCTCTTTACCGCCGTGCTCTTTGCCGCGCTGGCCGGTTATGCGTCTTACCGTAAAACGCAGCGTGCTGCGGTGCCGGTGGATGAGACGGGCAACTACGTGCCGATTTACCCCTCTGCCACCGCTGTGGCCGTGGAAATCGCGCAAGAGTATGCCATTGAATCGGAACAGGAAGCCGCCGAAGAAGCTGCCCAAGAAAACGCCGAAGCTGACAAAAACGCCCCTGATAGCGATAACGATGTCGCGGATGACATAAAACGTGACTAGGCTTTTGGGGTAAGACGTTCTTAACTTTAACGAAACGCCCGAGATGCGGCAAAGGAGTGTGCGGGATGGCTGCCTCAAATGCAGAACCCCAAGATGTACTGAATTTCTGGCTCAAGGACGTGGGTCCGGCGGGATGGTACAATAGTTCCGATGCGCTGGACGCCGAGATCCGCAGCCGTTTCGATGGGCTCTGGAGTGAGGCAGAGGCGGGCAAGCTGAACCATTGGCTGACCAATCCCACCGATGCGCTGGCCTTTTTGATCGTGACCGATCAATTCCCGCGCAATATGTTCCGCGATACCGGCAAGGCATTTGCCAGCGATCGTATCGCGCTCGCGGCCGCAAAGCTGGGGATCGAAAAGGGCTGGGACATGCGCGTGGAAGCGCCCGAGCGTCAGTTTTTCTACCTGCCCCTGATGCATTCAGAGAACCTCTGCGATCAGGATCGTTGCGTGCGTTTGATGTGCGAACGGATGCCGGAAAGCAATGGCAGCAACCTGCTGCACGCCCGCGCGCACCGCGAAGTGATCCGTCAGTTTGGCCGCTTTCCCTACCGCAACGCGGCGCTGTCGCGCAGTTTCACCGCGCAGGAGACCTCTTATATCGACGAGGGCGGATATGGTCGGACCGTCAAACAGCTGCGTGAAAATCTGCAAGCGGCCTGAGCTTCGGCAGGGCAGGGTAAATTCGCGTGGTTGTGGCGATTGCAAATATGGTTTAGCGGTAAACTATATTTGCAAACCCTAACGCGAGGTCCTTGCCATGGCTGCCAAATCCTTTGATCTGATCGTGATCGGTGCGGGGCCGGGCGGCTATGTCGCCGCCATCCGTGGCGCACAGCTAGGCCTGAAGGTCGCGGTTGTTGAGCGAGAAAATCTGGGCGGCATCTGCCTCAACTGGGGCTGTATCCCCACCAAGGCGCTGCTGCGCTCTGCCGAAGTGTTTCACCTGATGCACCGCGCCAAGGACTTTGGTCTGGCAGCGGATAAGATCGACTATGATCTCGAAGCGGTGGTCACACGCTCGCGTGGCGTCGCCAAGCAGATGGAAGGCGGGGTCAAACACCTACTGAAGAAAAACAAGGTTGAGGTATTCATGGGCGAAGCCTCGACCCCCGCGAAAGGGAAGGTCTCTGTCAAAACTGACAAGGGCAGCGAAGAGCTGACGGCCAAGAACATCGTGCTAGCAACCGGCGCCCGCGCCCGCGAACTGCCGGGGCTCGAGGCGGATGGCAAGCGCGTCTGGACCTACCGCCACGCCTTGCAGCCCGTCCATGACCCCAAGAAGCTACTGGTCATCGGCTCCGGCGCCATCGGGATCGAATTCGCCAGCTTCTACAACACACTCGGCGCTGACACGACCGTGGTCGAGGTGATGGACCGTGTTCTGCCAGTAGAAGATGAAGAAATCTCTAAATTCGCAAAAAAGGCGTTTGAGAAGCAGGGCATGACCATCATGCAAAAGGCCACGGTCAAGAAACTCGACCGTGCGGACGACAAGGTTACCGCCCATATCGAACGTGACGGCAAAGTCGAAAAGCTTGAGTTCGACACCGTGATCTCTGCGGTTGGCATCGTCGGTAATACCGAAGGTCTGGGGCTGGAAGAACTTGGCGTCAAAGTAGACCGGACCCATGTGGTGACGGATGAATATTGCCGCACAGGTGTCGACGGACTCTATGCCATCGGCGACATCGCTGGTGCGCCGTGGCTTGCGCATAAAGCGAGCCACGAAGGGGTGATGGTTGCCGAACTCATCGCGGGCCAGAAACCACATCCCGTCAAACCCGAAAGCATCGCCGGTTGCACCTATTGCCACCCGCAGGTCGCCTCTGTCGGTCTGACCGAGGCGAAGGCCAAAGAGCAAGGCTATGACATCAAGGTCGGTCGCTTCCCCTTTATCGGCAATGGCAAAGCCGTGGCCTTGGGTGAGCCGGAAGGGATGGTGAAAACCATCTTTGATGCCAAGACCGGCGAACTTCTGGGCGCACATATGGTCGGGGCCGAGGTGACCGAACTGATCCAAGGCTACGTCGTGGGCCGCCAGTTGGAGACCACCGAAGAAGACCTGATGAACACCGTCTTCCCGCATCCAACACTCAGCGAAATGATGCACGAATCCGTGCTCGACGCCTTTGACCGCGTGATCCACATGTAACGCGGGCGGGGCAGGGTGCATTGACCGCGCCTCGCCCCGCCGCAATTTGGCCAAACCGTCGGGAGCCATGTCGTGGTCAGCCTTAACCGTGTCGTCATGCACCGCAGCAGCCGTCGGCTGATTGGCCGTTTGAACCCTGCAACGCTGGATACAGCCGAAATTTCTGGCAGGTTCGGTAAGCGCTTCACATTCAAGAGCTATACACAGTTTGGCTACCCGACCTATGACATCTGCGCAGGTCCGTTTACCGATCCCGAAACCGGTGCCGTGCGGCAGTTTGATCTGATCCTCGCCAATCAGGTCTGGGAGCATCTTGACCGGCCTTATACGGCGCTGGCCCATGTGCAACAGATGCTCAGAGCGGGCGGGTATTTCTGGATCGCTGTTCCGTTTTTCATCTCCTTTCATGCGGCCCCCAATGACAATTCGCGCTGGTCCGCACGGGGGCTGAAGAACTTGCTGATCGAAGCCGGCTTCGACGAGAGCCGGGTCATCGCGCGACAATGGGGCAACCGTACCGCCGCCGCCCGCAATCTTGAACCCGACTGGCCGCCGCGTTTCGACAAAAGCACGGATGACCTGACTAACGATCCCAAAATGCCGCTGTGCGCTTGGGCGCTGGCCCAGAAGAAATGAGAGCCGATGGCTGACCAAACCTCCTTTCCGCGCGTTTTCGCGCTTTGGGCCGCGGGCCTGGGGGCGGCGGCGCAATATGGCAAGATGAGCGTCATCTTCGACCTGCTTCCAAAGATTTATCCGCAGGCCGGAGCGTCGCTGGGCTTCTTGGTTTCAATGGTGGGCGGTGTCGGTATCCTCCTTGGCGTTGTGGCGGGGCTGGTGGTCGCCCGTATCCGCTATCGTCGTGCGCTGCTATTTGCCCTGTGGCTGGGCGCGGCTGTATCGGCCTTTCAGGCGCTACTGCCGGGTTTCGGTTGGATGCTGGCCAGCCGCGTGGTCGAAGGGCTGTCGCATCTGGCCATCGTCGTTGCCGCACCGACGTTGATTGCGCAGCTCAGTACCGTGAAGGACCGCGGGTTTACCCTGACCCTCTGGGGCACCTTCTTTGGCGTGGCTTTCGCGATCCTGACCCTCATAGGCCGCCCGCTTGCGCTGACATGGGGCGTGCCTGCGCTTTTCGCCGTCCACGCGCTCTATATGGCGGGCTGTGCGCTGGTGCTTTCCGGCAGCTTGCGCAGCCTGCCGGACGAGGGCCCTCAGCCGCCATTCTCTTTGCCGCAGATACTGCGTGATCACGTCGCGATCTACCGATCTCCCTTCCTCTCCGCCCCGGCGGCGGGTTGGCTGTTCTATACATTCAGTTTCGTTTCCATCCTCACTGTCCTGCCGCCCTACCTCTCCGAGGCATGGCGCGCGGTCACAATGGCCGCCATGCCGCTCACTAGCATCGCGGTATCAATGACCATCGGCGTCGCATTGCTCCGCCGTCTACCGGCGGTCTCTGTTGTGCAAACTGGCTTTGCCCTTTCCGCCCTTTCTATGCTTTGGCTCTGGCTCGCCCCCGGCACGCCGTTGGCCTGTTTGGCACTGGCTGCCGCAATGGGGTTGATCCAAGGCGCAAGTTTTACCGCGGTCGCGCAACTCAACAGCGGCCCCGCCGCGCAGGCGCAGGCAAACGGTGCGGTGGCCCAAATGGGGAACCTTGGAAACAGCCTTGGCACACCTGTTATGGCGTTCGGGTTAGCGAGCTTTGGCGGCGCGGCCTTGCCACTATTGGCGGGTGGGGCCTTTGTTATGGGGCTGGTGGCACATCTCCTCCTTGGTGCGGCCCGACGTCGCAGTCGGCGCGTTCCTGTTTAGTTCTCACTTTTCCGTTGGAAAACACTGCATCAGGACCTATGTACAAACCGTTAAGAGGGGCATGTCATGGCTGAGCTGAAGAACATCGAAGTGCGCGGCGCGCGCGAGCACAATCTAAAGAACATCGACGTGGACATTCCGCGTGATCAACTGGTTGTAATTACCGGGCTTTCCGGCTCGGGCAAGTCGAGCCTTGCCTTCGACACGATCTATGCCGAAGGGCAGCGGCGCTATGTGGAATCACTGTCGGCCTACGCGCGGCAGTTCCTTGATATGATGCAGAAACCGGATGTGGATCACATTTCCGGTCTCAGCCCTGCGATTTCAATCGAACAGAAGACCACCTCAAAGAACCCTCGATCCACCGTCGGCACGGTGACCGAGATTTACGACTATCTGCGGCTGTTGTTCGCCCGCGTCGGCACCCCCTATAGCCCGGCCACCGGCAAACCCATCGAAGCCCAGCAGGTGCAGGACATGGTCGACCGGATCATGACCATGGAAGAGGGCACGCGGGCCTATCTGCTGGCGCCGATTATTCGCGACCGCAAAGGCGAATACCGCAAAGAGTTCATTGAGTTGCGCAAGCAAGGCTTTCAACGGGTCAAGGTGAACGGTGAATTCTACGATCTGGATGAGCCGCCGACGTTGGACAAGAAATTCCGCCATGACATTGATGTTGTCGTCGACCGGATCGTGGTGCGCGAAGGGCTGGAAACGCGCCTGGCGGATTCGCTGCGCACGGCGCTTGATCTTGCCGATGGGATCGCCATTCTCGAAACCGCGCCCAGTGAAGGCGAGCCCGAGCGTCATACGTTTTCGGAAAAATTTGCCTGCCCTGTCAGTGGCTTCACCATTCCCGAGATTGAGCCGCGGCTGTTCTCCTTCAACGCGCCGTTCGGGGCTTGCCCCTCTTGTGATGGCCTTGGGGTCGAGCTCTTTTTTGACGAGCGTTTGGTGGTGCCTGACCAGAACCTGAGAATCTATGACGGGGCCTTGGCGCCTTGGCGTAAGGGGAAGTCCCCGTACTTTAAGCAAACCATCGAAGCCATTGCCAAGCATTATAATTTCGACCAAAAGACCCGCTGGAAAGACCTGCCTGAGAAGGTGCAAGAGGTGTTCCTTCGTGGTTCCGGCAAGGAAGAGATTACCTTCCGCTATGACGAAGGCGGGCGCGTTTATGAGGTCAAGCGGGTGTTCGAGGGGGTGATCCCCAATATGCAGCGCCGCTACCGCGAAACGGACAGCAACTGGGTCCGCGAGGAGTTTGAGCGCTATCAGAACAACCGCCCCTGTGGCACCTGTGGTGGCTATCGCCTGCGGCCCGAAGCGCTTGCGGTACGCATTGGCCCCACGATTGGCAATGAGAACGAGTTACTCCACATCGGTAAGGTGGTGGAGATGTCGATCCGTGAAGCCTTTGACTGGTGCAAGGCGGTGCCAGACCATCTGACCCCGCAGAAGAATGAAATCGCAAAAGCCATTTTAAAGGAAATCCGGGAACGTCTTGGGTTTCTGAATAACGTGGGTCTTGAGTACCTTACGATGTCGCGTTCAAGTGGTACTTTAAGTGGGGGCGAGAGCCAGCGTATCCGCTTGGCAAGCCAGATTGGCTCTGGCCTGACGGGCGTGCTTTACGTGCTTGATGAACCGTCGATCGGGCTGCATCAGCGCGATAATGACCGATTGCTGGATACCTTAAAGAACCTGCGAGATCAGGGGAATACGGTGATTGTTGTAGAGCATGACGAAGAGGCCATCCGCGAGGCCGATTATGTGTTCGACATCGGGCCGGGTGCTGGAGTTCACGGCGGGCAAGTGGTGAGCCATGGCACGCCTGAACAGGTGGCGAATGATCCCAATTCTGTTACTGGTCAGTATCTTACCGGCGTTCGTGAAATCTCGGTCCCGACCAAGCGGCGCAAGGGGAACAAGAAGAAGTTGCAGGTTGTAAAGGCTACTGGCAACAACTTGCAGAATGTCACTGTGGATTTCCCGCTGGGTAAATTCGTCTGTGTTACGGGCGTGTCGGGGGGCGGCAAGTCCACCCTTACGATCGAAACCCTGTTCAAAACCGCGTCGATGAACCTGAACGGCGCGCGGCAGACACCTGCGCCTTGTCAGACCATCAAAGGGTTGGAACATCTTGACAAGGTCATTGATATTGACCAGCGGCCCATAGGTCGGACTCCGCGTTCGAATCCGGCGACTTACACCGGGGCTTTCACCCCGATCCGGGACTGGTTCGCCGGTCTGCCCGAAGCCAAAGAGCGCGGCTATAAGCCCGGGCGTTTCTCTTTCAACGTCAAAGGCGGGCGTTGCGAGGCCTGTCAGGGTGACGGGGTTATCAAGATCGAGATGCACTTCCTCCCTGATGTTTACGTGGAATGCGAGACCTGCAAAGGCGCGCGCTATAACCGCGAGACGCTGGAGGTGCGGTTTAAGGGTAAGAGCATCGCCGACGTGCTTGATATGACCGTAGAAGATGCGCAAAGCTTCTTTGCCGCCGTGCCTTCGATCCGTGAAAAGATGGATGCGCTGATGCGCGTGGGGCTGGGCTATATCAAGGTCGGACAGCAGGCCACGACCCTGTCGGGCGGTGAGGCGCAGCGGGTGAAGCTCAGCAAGGAGTTGAGCAAACGTTCTACCGGGCGCACGCTATATATTCTTGATGAACCGACAACGGGTTTGCATTTCGAAGACGTGCGCAAGCTGTTGGAAGTGCTGCACGAATTGGTCGATCAGGGCAATTCCGTGGTTGTGATTGAGCATAACCTAGATGTGGTGAAAACCGCCGATCATATTATCGATATCGGCCCTGAGGGTGGTGACGGCGGTGGCCGGGTTGTGGCTACAGGGACGCCCGAAAAGGTCGCGGACGTGGCCGAAAGCCATACCGGGAAGTACCTCAAACCGATGCTATATAAGCAGACAAAAGTGGCGGCGGAATAACCGCCGCCACTTGATTGGCTTGGCCTGCGGCGTGTCCTTACAACACGGCGCGGGCGATGCGGATCAGTTGCAGCGTCTCATAAGCGCTATCGCGCAGCGAAATCACCTGCCCATTCAGTACCGCGTAGTTATAGCCTTCTTCCGGCTCGGCCAGACGGTAGAGATTGATGAGGTCCGCCTGCGTCAGCGCGGCGGTCGGAGCGATGTTCACACCTGAGCCAATGGTGGGCACCCGCGCCAATTCGTTGATACGCAGCAGGGCGGTGTGATCTTCGTTGCTCAGCAGCACCGGCTGGCCATCGATCAGCGCATAGCGATGACCAGCAGGCGCAGCGTCAAGGCTGTAGAGCTGTGCGATCTGGTTGGACTCCAGTAGGAGCAACTCGCGTTCCGTCAGCGGATCGGCCTCAAGATAGGGTTGGCGGCGCTCTTCCAGCAGAGTGTCCAGCTCATCTTCGGAATAGCTGGCCCATTGTTCATAAGTCACGCCCTGTTTTGCCAGTCCGGGGGGCACGCAGGGCGGGTCCTTCTTGGCCAGACCGGGGGGGCAGTTGCGATAGGTAATCAGCTCGTCATCGGGGAGCGCAGCCGCGTTTAATTCAGGCGCGGCAAGGGCAAGCGCCGCCGCACCGAGTATAGCGGCCATGTCACGCCCTTCGGGCGCCGGGGTGTTCAAAAGACGGGTGACCACAGTCTCGCGGTCCTGCGTAAAGCGGGTCACGCGCTCATCAAAATCGGCGCGGTCCATGCCCTTGGGCAGTTTGACCTCATCGCCTTTGATCTTGACCTTATCACCATTGATTTTGATCTCGATCTTATCGTCTTTCTTGTCTTTTTTGGCCTTCTTCTCTTTGTGCTTCTCGGCCTTTTCCTCGCGCTTTTCTCTCTTTTTCTCGGCCTTCTTCTCCTGCTTGTCCTTCTTCTTGGCCTTTTTGTCTTTCTTGTCTTTGCCCTTATCGCCCTTGTCGTCTTTGGCGAGCCAAAGCGTTTCAGGGCCGCTGCTGTCAAAGGCAACCGCGGGCTGCGCCGGGGCAAAGCCGGTTCCGGCGGCGGCCAGCGGGCCGGTCGCACAGGCGGTGGTCAGGATTGTGGTAATGAGCAGGTGTCGCATCAGGTGATCTCCTCAGATGGGGTCATTCTGAAGTTAACGCCTGCTGGGGTCAGGTCGTTCCCGCGTGGGGAGCGTTCGGCTTAACCTTGCCAGCCGCGCTGCTCAAAACGGGGCAGCATGGCAGAGAAGTCTTTGCCCTTGCCGCCTTCTTCCTCGACGAAACGGGTGTAGAGTTCCTTGGCCAGCGCGCCCATCGGCGTGTCGGCATTGGCCATTTCCGCGGCCTGTTGGGACAGCCCCAGATCTTTGAGCATCAGCTCTGCCGCGAACCCCGGTTTGTAGTCGTTGTCGGCGGGAGATTGGGGGCCGACGCCGGGGGCCGGGCAATAGGCGTTCATCGACCATGAATAGCCCGAAGACGTGCTGACCACATCAAACATCCGTTCGCGATCAAGGCCCAGTTTGTCAGCCAGTGCAAAGGCTTCGCAGGTGGCGATCATCGTGGCGCCAAGGATCATGTTGTTGCAGATTTTCGCCGCTTGGCCGGCGCCCGCATCACCGCAATGAACGGCTTTCTGACCCATGATGTCGAACAGCGGTTTGGCCTTTTCAAAGGCTGCCTCCGCGCCGCCCGCCATGAAGGTAAGCGTGCCGCCCTGCGCGCCGCCGATCCCGCCAGAGACGGGGGCATCCACAAAGAGCAACCCGGCCTTCTGCGCCGCCTCTGCCGCGAAACGCGCGCTTTCGACGTCGACGGTGGAGCAATCGATCAGCAGCGCGCCCGCTGCCATATGTGCGACCGCTTCTTCGGCCACTTGGCGCAGGATTGCGCCGTTGGGCAGCATGGTGATGACCACATCGGCATCCCCGACCGCTTCTGCGATGGTCTTGGCCTCGGCGACCCCTTCGGCGGTGGTGCCAGCCACGTCATTGCCGCGCACGGTATGGCCCGCGGCGGCGAGATTGGCGGCCATGGGCCCGCCCATATTGCCCAGACCGATGAAACCGATTGTAAGATTGCTCATAAATTTTCCTCCAACTTCAATTCGTTGTCGCCCAAGGGGGCGAGCATGGCGTCGATATCGGCCTGCGGCACGTCCCAGTCGGCGTGTTGCCAATTGGGGCTGCGGTCCTTGTCGATGATCGCGGCGCGCACACCTTCGATGAAATCGCCTTTTTCCAGTGACCGCGCGGTAAAGCGGTATTCCTGTTCCAGTGCCGGGACCATGCCGATGCCGGGGCCGCGCAGGCGGCGCAACATCTCTAGCGTGCAGGCCATCGACAGGGGGGAGTTGCGGCGTAGGGTTTTCACTGTTTCTGCGGCGAAACCGCTGTCGGACATCGCAAGCGCCGCGTCGATTTCACTAAGGCTTTCGGCATGAAAGAGGCGGTCCACCTCCTCTTGAAGCTCTGCCAGCGTGGACGGGGGCGGGGTGCTTGCCGCGCGGTCGAGGATGAAGGGATCACCGTTCTCTTCCAATTGCGCGATAAGATCGGGCCATTCGGCTTGCGCGATAAAATAATCCGCGAAACCAGCGTGGAGCACGTCGCCCGCGCCCATCCGCGCACCGGTGAGGCCAAGGTATTCGCCCATCCGTCCCGGTGCCTGTGCCAGCAGCAGTGTGCCGCCCACGTCGGGCACCAGCCCGATGCCGCATTCGGGCATGGCGATCTTGCTGCTCTCGCCCACGACGCGGTGCGAGCCGTGGCAGCCGATGCCGACCCCGCCGCCCATGGTGAAGCCCTGCATGAAGGAGATCACCGGCTTGGGAAAACCGTGAAGTTTGTTGTTGAGCCGGTATTCATCGGCCCAAAAACGGCGGGCGAAGTCGAAATCCCCGTCCTTGCCCGTTTGGTAAAGCTGCGCCACGTCACCGCCCGCGCAGAAGGCTTTTTCACCCTCGGCATCCAGCACGATCACGGCGACCTCTGGGTCATCGCGCCAGTCGTCGATCGCCTTTTCGATGGCGATGCACATGTCGTAGCTCAGCGCGTTCAGTGCATTGGGCCGCGTCAACGTGATGCGTCCGGCGCGGCCCGCTTTGCGGATGTGGATATCACTCATGGGGGCCTCAGCGGTTCTTGAGCATGTCGCGGGCAACGATCACGCGCATGATCTCATTCGTGCCCTCAAGGATCTGGTGCACCCGTAGGTCGCGGACCAGTTTCTCGATCCCGTAGTCGGCAAGGTAGCCATAGCCGCCGTGCAACTGCAGACATTGGTCGACGACCTTGCTGCCCGTCTCGGTCACGAATTTCTTGGCCATGGCGCAGAACTTGGTCGCATCCGGCGCGCCAGTGTCGAGCTTCCACGCCGCTTGGCGCAGGAAGGTGCGCGCGGCCTGCAATTCGATCTCCATATCGGCAAGGCGGAATTGCAGCCCTTGGAACTGGTCGATGCTCTGGCCAAAGGCTTTGCGGTCGCCCATGTACGCCAGCGTCTTGGTCAGCGCAGTTTGCGCGGCCCCGAGCGAGCAGGCCGAGATGTTCAGCCGCCCACCGTCGAGGCCCGCCATCGCGTATTTGAAGCCTTTGCCCTCTTCGCCAACAAGGTTCTCCGCACCGATCTTGCAGTCATCAAACTGCACCAGCGCCGTCGGTTGGCTGCGCCAGCCCATCTTGTCTTCTAGCCCGCCAAAGCTGAGACCCGGCGTGCCGTCTTCGACGTATACCGTGGAGACGCCGCGCGCGCCGTCGTCGGAGGTGCGGACCATGGTGACATAGGCATCCGAATAGCCGCCGCCCGAGATAAAGGCCTTGGTGCCGTTCAACGTATAGCCCTCGTTGGTGCGCTCGCAGCGGGTTTTCAGCGCCGCCGCATCGGAGCCGGAACCGGGCTCGGTCAGGCAGTAGCTCAGCACGGTTTCCATCGTGAGCACCTTGGGCATCACGCGTTCTTTCATCTCATCACTGGCGAAAGTGTCGAGCATCTTGGCGCACATGTTGTGGATCGACAGGAACGCCGCGACCGAGGGGCAGGCCATCGACAGCGCCTCAAAGACCAGCGTGGCGTCCAGACGTGTGAGCCCCGCGCCGCCGGTCTCTTCAGAGACATAAAGCCCGCCGAACCCCAATGCGCCGACCTCTGGCCAAAGCTCTTTGGGGATGGTGCCATCTTTCTCCCATTGGTGGGCGTGGGGCGCGATATTCTCCTGCCCGAATGCATGGGCCATGTCGAAAATGGCGGTCTGTTCCTCGTTCAATGCGAAATCCATCGCGGCTCCTCCCTAAAGTCATGCGTCCTTGGAACTGAACACTTGTTTAATTCTATCAGCCGAAAGGTGCCGCAACAAGCGTCACAGATCGGCGTGGTATTCCTCGATCAGATGGCGCACGACTGCCTCGCCCCCCTTGCCCTCGGGCGCTTCGGCCCAGACTTTGCGCTGACGGTCGGCGGATGTGCCCTGTTTCACCACGTCGCGCAGGGCGCAGACCTCATCGAGACATCCGAGCGCCTCGGCGTCTTCGGCGATCAGGCCGATGATTTCCTCGAACATCTGGTCGAAGGGTTTGAGCGTCGGCCCCCCGAAATCGATCAACGTCTCGTTCACGCCGTAGCGCTGCGCGCGCCAGCGGTTTTCCTCGATCAGGAAGCGGTCATATTCGCGCCAGCGCAGGTTGCTGTCGCGCAGGCGCAGCAGGAAGCGAGTGAGGGACTGTGTCAGCCCCGCCAGCCCAAGCGCGTGTGACAAGCGCGGCTGCACATCGCAAATGCGGCTTTCCAGCGTCGGGTAATGGGTCGACGGGCGCAGGTCCCACCAGATTTTCGACTGGTCGGGAATGATATCGAGGTCTATCAGCGCCTGCGTGCTGCGCTCATACTCTCCCCAACTATGAAGCAAGGGCGGCAGCCCCGTGCGCGGCATGCTCTCCATCACCGCAAGACGGTAAGACGCCAGCCCGGTGTCTTCGCCCTGCCAATAGGGCGACGAGGCCGAGAGTGCGAGCAGGTGGGGCAGGAAATAAGCGAATTGCGGCATCAGGTCGATGCGCAGGTCGTCCCCCTCAATGCCCACATGGACATGCATCCCACAGCTTAGCATCCGGCGTGCGACACCGCCCAACTCAATCTCAAGCTGGTCGTAGCGTTCCTTATGCGTCGTCTCTTGGTTCTTCCAATCGGAGAAAGGATGGCAGGAGACGGCCACGGGGGACAAATTATGCTTGGCGGCGTGTCTGGAGATCGTGCTGCGCAGACGCTTTAAGTCCTCACGGGCCTCGCCCACGGTCTTGCAGGGCTTGCTGCCAATCTCGATCTGACATTGCAAAAATTCGGGGCTGACCTGATCGCCAAGGTCGTTGCGGCAATCTTCCATCAACCCTTCAGGGGTGTCAGCCAGCGCCAGTGAATCCTTGTCGACCAGAAGATACTCTTCTTCAATTCCGATGCTGAATTCTTTTTGCATGGCGCTGGCCCCGTTCTTTAGGGCCGACTGCCGCGGGGCAGCCGGCGTGATGATTTACTCCATCACCGGGATGGAGAATTCGCCACCCTCTTTGATGCCCGAGGGCCAACGGGCCGTCACGGTCTTGGTGCGGGTGTAGAACTTGAACGCATCCGGCCCGTGCTGGTTCAGATCGCCAAAGACGGATTTCTTCCAGCCGCCAAAGGTGTGATAGGCCAGCGGCACCGGGATCGGCACGTTGATGCCGACCATGCCGACGTTGATCCGGTTGGCAAAGTCACGCGCGGCGTCACCGTCGCGGGTATAGATCGCGGTGCCGTTGCCGTACTCGTGGTCCATCGCAAGGCCGATCGCCTCTTCGTAGTCCTTGGCACGCACACATGTCAGCACGGGGCCAAAGATTTCCTGCTGGTAGATGTCCATGTCCTTGGTCGCGCGGTCAAACAGATGCGGGCCGACGAAATAGCCGTTCTCATAGCCTTGCAGTTTGAAGTCGCGGCCATCGACAACCAGTTCTGCACCTTGGTCGATACCGGACTGCACCAGACGTTCGATATTGGCCTTGGCGGCAGCGGTCACAACCGGGCCGTAGTCTACGTCATTGCCGGAGGTGTAGGGGCCGACTTTCAGCTTTTCGATGCGCGGCACCAACTTCTCGATCAGACGGTCGGCAGTTTCGTCGCCCACCGGCACGGCCACGGAAATCGCCATGCAGCGTTCGCCAGCCGCACCGTAGCCCGCGCCGATCAGCGCATCGGCAGCTTGGTCCATGTCTGCGTCGGGCATGATGATCATGTGGTTCTTGGCGCCACCGAAACACTGCACGCGCTTGCCGTTGGCACAGCCGGTGGCATAGATGTATTCGGCAATCGGGGTCGAGCCCACAAAGCCCACCGACTGGATCACGTCATGGTGCAGGATCGCATCGACCGCTTCTTTGTCGCCGTTGACGACTTGGATGATGCCCTTGGGCAGACCGGCTTCTTCCAGCAGTTCGGCCAGCATCAGAGGGACGGAGGGGTCACGCTCGGACGGCTTCAGGATGAAGGCATTGCCACAGGCGATGGCGGGGGCGAACATCCACATCGGGATCATGGCAGGGAAGTTGAAGGGCGTGATGCCCGCGGTCACACCAAGCGCTTGGCGCATGGAGTACATGTCGATGCCGGGGCCGGCGCTGTCGGTGAAATCACCTTTCAGCAGTTCGGGCGCGCCGATGCAGTATTCCACCACTTCAAGACCACGCTGCACGTCACCGGCGGCGTCGGGCAGGGTCTTGCCGTGCTCACGGCTCAGCGCCTCGGCCAGCTTGTCCATGTCGCGGTTCAGCAGGGAGACGAACTTCATCAGCACGCGGGCGCGGCGCTGTGGGTTGGTCGCGGCCCATTTGGGCTGGGCGGCGGCGGCGTATTCGACGGCTTTGTTCAGCTCTTCGCCATTGGCCAGCGGCACTTTCGCCTGCACTTCGCCGGTGGCGGGGTTCATCACATCGGCAAAGCGCCCGGAGGTCCCTTTGACGTGTTCGCCGTTCAGGTAATGGGTCATCTCTTGCATGATCGGTCTCCTCTTTGGTTGGCGGCACGATAGCCTTGCAAAAAGCAATGGAACAGAGGAAGGATGGCAAAACCGTCTTGCATTTTTGCAAAGCGTATTGGAGGCCGTTGAATGGATCAGAACTGGGACGACCTGCGGTTGTTTCTAGCCGTGGCGCGCGAGCAGAGCCTGTCGGGCGCGGGCAAGCTGCTGCGGCTTGATCCGGCAACGCTGGGCCGTCGCATGGCGCGTTTGGAAAAGGCGCTGCAGACCGTGCTCTTCGTCAAATCGCCCCAAGGCTATATGCTGACCGAGGCTGGCAGTGACCTGATGCAGCGGGCAGAGCGGGCCGAGCAGGCGATGCGCGCCGCCACCGCCGGGGTGCCGGTGCAAAGCGACCAACTCTCAGGGCAGATCCGCGTGGGTGCGCCCGATGGGGCGGCGAATTATCTGCTGCCGCAGGTCTGTGCGGCCATTGCGGCGAAAAACCCCGATCTGGATGTGCAGATCATCGCGTTGCCGCGCGTCTTTAACCTGTCCCGGCGCGAGGCGGATATGGCGATCGGGGTGAGCGCGCCCACGGCAGGGCGGCTGGTGGTACAGAAAGTGACGGACTACCACCTCCATCTTGCGGCCGCGGAAAGCTATCTCGCACGCCACCCCGAGGTGACCTCGGTCGGCGATCTGCAAGGGCACCGGATGGTTGGCTATATCCCGGATATGATCTTTGATCGGGAGTTGGACTACCTCGCCGACCTCGGCATCAGCCGCGTGGCCTTGGCGTCAAATTCCGTCTCCGTTCAGGTGCGGATGATCCAGCAGGGCGGCGGGATAGGCATCGCACATGACTTTTCGCTTGCCGCAACCCAAGGCGTGCGGCGCATTCTGACGCAGGCCGTCAGCCTCAAGCGGGCTTTCTATCTGATCCGCCATGCAGACGATCGCCGCAACGCCCGACTGGCGGCTTTTGCCGAGGCGCTGGCCGCCGGGCTTCGGGCCGAGACTGCCCGGCTGGAGGCCGAAGCCGCGCAGAAGACTGCGCCAAAAGCTTGACATGAAAGGATTTCGCGGTGACGCTGGAGGGGACTTTGCCCTGCATCAAAGGAGGCGCCAGATGCTCGTATCGCAGATTCTCAAGACCAAGCCCGATGGCAAGGTGGTTACGGCCAAACCCGGATTGGCGATCTCTGAGGCGGCGGCGATGCTGGCTGAAAAGCGGATCGGGACGCTGGTGATCTCGGCCGATGGCAAGACGCCGGATGGGATTCTGTCTGAGCGGGACATCGTGCGCGAACTGGGCCGTTCGGGCGCGGGCTGCCTGCAACAGGCGGCTGAGAGCATCATGACCCGCAAGCTGGTGACCTGCAGCCGGGATGACCGCTCTGACGCGGTGTTGCAACAGATGACCGACGGACGGTTTCGCCATATGCCCGTGTTGGAAGACGGGGAACTCGTGGGGCTGATCTCTCTCGGCGACGTGGTCAAGGCGCAGTTGCAGGAACTGTCGATGGAGAAGCAGGCCCTTGAAGGCATGATCATGGGCCACTGAAGCGTTTGCAGGGGCCACGACAGGGCGATTCTGCGGGCTGACCGCGGGGCAGTGCTACCGCTAACCGACTTGCGCTTGCGGCAGTGAAATGCTTGGCTGTGCCGCAACGCAGCAGATACGCAGGACAATTACATGCGCATAGCCCTCTATCCCGGTACGTTCGATCCGATCACGCTGGGGCATATCGATATCATCCGCCGCGCCGCCCGTATGGTCGATCGGCTGGTGATCGGCGTGGCGATCAACCGCGACAAGGGGCCGCTCTTTAGCCTTGAGGAACGGGTCGCGCTGATCGAAGCGGAATGCGTGCAATTGGCCGAGGAAACCGGCGTCGAGATCGCGGTGCACCCTTTCGAAAACCTGCTGATCGACTGCGCGCGCGATGTCGGGGCGCAGACCATCGTGCGCGGTCTGCGGGCCGTGTCGGATTTTGAATATGAGTTCCAGATGGTCGGCATGAACCGGCAGCTGGACGACTCTATCGAGACGGTCTTTCTGATGGCCGAAGCCACACATCAGGCCATCGCCAGCAAACTGGTGAAAGAGATTGCGCGACTTGATGGGGATGTCAGCAAATTTGTGACCCCTGCGGTGAACGAAGTGTTGATTGAGCGCTTTGCGCGGAAGCAGCGTCCTGAGTAGAGGGCGGGCCGGGTGCGGCGCGGTTCTGCGCGGTATTTTTAAAAGGATGAAGGGGAGGGGCGTGGCGCGTGAGTGGCGGCCGCGTCTTTTTTGTCGTCAGCGGCCTTGGGCGGCTATGATAGCGGCCGGGTTCAGCATGCGGTAGGAGAAGCCCTTTCGTGGTCCTACTATGTAAGACCCTTAGCAGATTGCCTTGTCGCAGCGCCGTTTGATCGGCGGCGTGGTTGAAATCGGTTGAGACCAGTTTGCGGTCGGTGGCCGATAGCACGCCGGTTGCGATGGGACAGAAAAGCGGGGATTTGCGCCGCGGCTTGCCTTAGCGCCAGAAGGCAACCCATTCGATTAATTCAAAGAGCTTTTTGCCGAGATAGATCATATGGTCCGCGCCATAGGCATAGAGGTCGACCATCATGGCCCCGGCGATAACGAGGGCCAGCACGATGGCGATGGAATTGGTCATGGCGCGGCTCCGGGCGGGGTTGGCCTGATATTACAGCCACGCCCCCGCCGTGCAAGCCTTAGCCCAGTTTGCCCATGGCGACGGCGACATCGGCCATGCGGACCGAGAAGGCCCATTCGTTGTCATACCAGCCCAGCACGCGCACGGTGCGGCCCGCCACGACGATGGTCTGGTCGGGGGCAAAGATGCAGCTTTCTTCGGTGTGGTTGAAGTCGATGCTGACTTTCTGTTCGGGGTCATAGGCCAGCACACGTTTCATTGGACCTTCGGCCGCGGCACGGGCGGCGGCGTTGATCTCTTCCACCGTCACGTCGCGGCTGGCTTGGAAGGTCAGGTCAACGGCGCTGACGTTGGGGGTGGGGACGCGCATGGCGGTGCCGTCGAGCTTGCCTTTGAGCGCGGGCAGCACTTCGCCCAGAGCTTTGGCAGCCCCGGTGGAGGTGGGAATCAGCGCCATCGCGGCGGCGCGGGCACGGTAGAGGTCATCGTGGCGGCGGTCGAGCGTCGGCTGGTCGCCGGTGTAGCTGTGGATCGTCGTCATCAGGCCGCTTTCGATGCCCACGGCGTCATGCATGACTTTGGCCAGCGGCGCGAGGCAGTTGGTGGTGCAAGACCCGTTTGAGATCATTCGGTCGGAAGCGGTCAACTGGTCGTCATTCACGCCGTAGACGATTGTCTTATCGACATTTTTGCCGGGCGCGGAGAGCAGTACGCGTTTGGCGCCGTTCTTAAGGTGAACGTTGGCTTTGTTGCCGTCGTTGAACTTGCCGGTGCACTCCAAAACCACGTCGCAGCCGGACCAGTCCAGCTCTTCGAGGTTGTAGCTCGACATCATCTCGATGTCGTTCTGGCCGAGGTTCATATAGCCGCCGTCGACAGTGACTTCGCCGGGGAAGCGGCCATGGACGGAATCGTATTTGATGAGATGCGCAGCGGTGCTGAGCGGGCCGGTGGCGTTCACCTTGATCACTTCGATGTCATCGCGCCCCGAGGCCGCGATATGGCTGAGGGTGCAGCGGCCGATGCGGCCAAATCCGTTGATGCCAACTTTGATGGTCATGGTGCATTCCTTGTCATGGGCCGCGCGACGGGGGCCGTATGTCGGGGTCGCGCGTTCTATATCCGCGCAAGGCAGGCAGGGGAAAGGGGCAAAACCAAATGATTTCCGGATGTTAGCGTTAAACCTGCATGTTAGCGGTAAAGGTCGTTCCGGCTTCGGACTTGCCAGATGGGCTGCACATGCTACTTCGGTTGCAACACGCAAAAAGGGGCACGAAATGAGCGGTTTACTGGCACTTGTGGATGATGTGGCGGCGATCGCCAAAGTTGCGGCGGCAAGCGTGGATGATGTGATCGGGCAGGCGGCCAAGGCGGGCTCTAAGGCGGCGGGCGCGGTGATCGACGACGCGGCCGTGACGCCGAAGTATCTGCATGGGTTCAAGGCCGAACGTGAGCTGCCGGTGATCTGGCGGATCACCAAAGGGTCTTTGCGCAACAAATTGGTGTATCTGCTGCCAGTGGGGCTGCTGTTGGCGAATTTCGCGCCATGGGCGATCCCGCCTTTGTTGATGCTGGGCGGGGCATACCTGTGTTTCGAGGGGGCGGAGAAGGTTGCCCATGCGTTTGGCTGGGGGCACGGGCATGAGGATTACCCTGATAAGGAGAAGGTCGTCGAAGACCCCGCACAGCTGGAAGAGAAGAAGGCCGCAGGCGCGATCAAGACCGACTTTATCCTCTCGGCGGAGATCATGACCATCGCCCTGTCCGCGATCCCCGAGAGTAACTTTTGGATGGAAGCGGCCACGCTGGCGGCGGTGGCGGTGATGATCACTATCGCGGTCTATGGCTCCGTCGCTTTGATCGTCAAGATGGATGATCTGGGGCTGGTGATGGCGAACCGGGGGCGTTTTGGCCTGACGCGCAGCTTGGGCCGCGGGCTGGTGCGCGGGATGCCGGGGTTCCTGAAACTGCTCACCGTTGTTGGCACGGCGGCCATGCTGTGGGTCGGCGGGTCGATCATCATTCACGGGTTGGAGCAGATGGGCTTTGCTGCGCCCTACAACTGGATCCATGATATCGCGGTCAGCGTTGGCCACGTGGTCCCGGCCCAGTTCGAAGGGGCCGTCGAGTGGATCACCACGGCGGGGATTGATGGGCTCTTTGGTCTGGCGCTTGGTCTGGTGCTAATCCCGATCGGGGAAAAGATCGTCACGCCGATTTGGCGCAAGGTCTTTCACAAGGCCGCTGTGTAAAATGCGGCCTTAGTGATAGGTCAATAGAAAAGGGGCGACGGTTGAACCGTCGCCCCTTTTTGCTGTGCCGTGTGATCCGTGGATCAGAGCAACGCCTTGGCTTTCTGAGCGACATTCTCAGCAGTAAAGCCGAACCGTTCGAACAATTCTTCGGCCGGGGCAGAGGCACCGAAACGGTCCATGCCGACGAAATCGGCTTTGCCGTATTTGCCGCGCTCGCCAAAGAGCCATTGATCCCAGCCCTGACGCATGCCTGCTTCAACACCAACACGTACGGCACCACCGGGCAGCACGCGCTTGCGATAGGCCTCATCCTGCGCGGCGAAAAGTTCCATACAGGGCATGGAGACGACGCGGGTGCCGATGCCTTCGGCCTGCAGCAGATCACGCGCAGCCAGTGCCACATGCACTTCCGAACCGGTGGCGATCAGGATCACCTGACGCTTGCCCTCGGCATCGGCCAAGACATAGGCGCCTTTTTCGGTGAGGTTGTTGTTCTTGTGCTCAAGACGCACGGTCGGCAGGCCCTGACGGGTCAGCGACAGAACCGACGGCGTGGTTTTGGAGGTGAAGGCAATCTCCCAAGCCTCCGCCGTTTCCACCGCGTCGGCGGGGCGGAAGACATAGGTGTTGGGTGTGGCACGGCTGATCGCCAGATGCTCGACCGGCTGGTGGGTCGGGCCATCTTCGCCAAGGCCGATGCTGTCATGGGTCATGACAAAGGCCGTGGGGATTTGCATCAGCGCCGCGAGGCGCATCGACGGACGCGCATAGTCGGTGAAACACATGAAGGTGCCGCCATAGGGGCGGATGCCGCCGTGCAGCGCCATGCCGTTCATCGCCGCCGCCATGCCATGCTCGCGAATGCCCCAGTAGACATAGCGCCCGCCGCGGTTGTCAACATCGAAGACGCCCAGATCGGATGTCTTGGTGTTGTTCGAGCCCGTCAGGTCCGCCGAGCCGCCGACCGTTTCGGGTAGGATCGGGTTCAGCACTTCGAGGGCTTTTTCGCTCGCGGCGCGGGTCGCCATCTTGGGCGCGCTCTCGGTGATCTGCTTTTTGAAGGCTTTGACGGTGGCGCTCATCTTCTTGGGCGCTTCCAGCGCCAAGGCGCGGTTAAACGTCTCGCGCTTGGCGCGGGGCATCTTGTCGAAACGCTCTTCCCAGTCGCGGCGCGCGTCGGCACCGCGTTTGCCGATCTCTTCCCATGCGGATTTTACGTCAGCGGGCACTTCGAAGGGGCCGGTTGTCCAACCGTAGGCCTTTTTGGCTTCGGCCATCTGGTCGGCGTCTGTCAAAGCGCCGTGGCCTTTTGAGGTGTCCTGCGCCGCGTGGCCCAGAGCAATATGGGTCTTGCAGGCGATCATCGTCGGCAGGTCAGTGGCTTTCGCCTCGGTTAGGGCCGCGTCGATCTCATCGGGGTTGTGGCCGTCGATTTCGATCACATGCCACTGCGCGGCTTTGAAACGCGCGACCTGATCGGTGTTGTCCGACAGGGTCACCGGGCCATCGATGGTGATGTTGTTGTTGTCCCACATCACGATGAGCTTGCTCAGTTTGTGGCGGCCGGCGAGGGTAATCGCCTCTTGGCTTACGCCTTCCATCAAGCAGCCGTCGCCCGCGATGACATAGGTGTGGTGATCCACGACCTTTGCCCCGTACTGCGCGCGCAGCATCTCTTCGGCCATGGCGAAACCGACCGAATTGGCGATGCCTTGGCCGAGCGGGCCGGTGGTGGTCTCAATCGCGTCGGCGAGGAAGTTCTCCGGGTGCCCGGCTGTGCGCGCGCCCATCTGGCGGAAGTTTTTCAGCTCTTCGATGGGGAACTGCTCATAGCCCGTCAGGTGCAACAGCGAGTAGATCAGCATGGAGCCGTGGCCCGCAGACAGGATGAAGCGGTCACGGTCAGGCCAAAGCGGGTTCGCCGCGTCAAACTTGAGGTGCTTTTCGAAAAGCACGGTTGCCACATCGGCCATGCCCATCGGCATGCCGGAGTGGCCCGAATTGGCGGCGGCGACGGCATCGAGGGTCAGCGCGCGAATGGCGGTGGCCTTGGACCAGTGATCGGGGTTTGCGCGTGCGAGGGCTGTCAGATCCACGGGGCGTTCCTTTGCGGCTGTGGCAGATTGGGCCTGTGCATACCAGCGATCGGGCAAAGTTCAAGCACAACCGGGCGCCAGCAGCGGTGTGCGGCACGGGCAGAGGTGAACTCTGCGCCTCAAGTCGCTGAAACGAAAGGGGGGGCGCAATTTGCCTGAGCTTTGGCTAGGATCGCGGAAACCGGCTGATCCGGGCGATTCGCGCGCGTGACATTGCGTGGGCTGCGCGCTATCTGCCGAATACGGCAGCCATCACGGGCCGCCGCCACGGGGCACGGCAGGCGAAAACGCCGCCGATAGAGCAGGACGAACGAGGAGACTTCATGCGGATGAGTGAACTTGAAGAATATCAACGCCGCATCACGGCCGCGATGGACCGGATGGCGAAGGGGCTGGATCAGCTCAACGCCGCCCCGGCCGAGCCGGATGAGGATATCGTGCAGGCGCTGGAAGACGAGCGGCAAGCCAACGCTCAGCTGACCGACCGGGTCAAAACCCTGAAGGAAAGCCATCAGGACGAATTGACCGCCCTGCGCGATCAGATGGAATTCAACAATGACCGGGTGACCCAGCTTGATATGGACGTGCAGCGTCTGCGTCAGGCGAATGAGCAGTTGTCGGCGGCCTGTGAACAGCTGCGCTTGGCCAATGCCGAAGGGCTGGCCGACCCCAAGTTGATCGACACCGCCGTTATTGCCGAACTGGAAAGCCTGCGCGCCACCCGCGCCATTGAGATGGCCGAGATTGACGCCGTGTTAACCGCGCTGGCACCTCTGGTCGAAGACGGCGAGCCCGAACCCGAGGCGCCCGCCGAGGATGACCGCGCCGAAGAAGAACCCAAGTCAGGAGGGGCCGACTGATGCCCGAAATACGGATCACCATTGGCGGCCGCCAGTTCGAGGTCGCCTGTCAGGAAGGTGAAGAGAGCTATCTGCACGCCGCCGCAAAAATGCTGGACGATGAAGCCCGTGTGCTGAGCGATCAAGTGGGCCGCATGCCCGAGGCGCGGATGTTGCTGATGGCCGGTCTGCTTTTGGCCGACAAAACCGCCAGCGTCGAAGACCGCATCGCCGAAGTGCGCGCCGAATTGGCCGAGCGTGAGGCCGAGTTGACCAGCCTACGCAACACCAAGATCGAGCCGGAGCGTATCGAAGTGCCCGTCGTGCCGCAGGGTGTCAAAGACACGCTGGCCGAGATCGCCGCACGGGCCGAAGCGCTGGCCGCCGAGATCGAAGAGAAATCTGGCAAATGAGCATTGGCATCAGGGCAGCCCTCTGCGCGTTGCTCTGGGCCGCGCCCGCGGGGGCCGAGACCACCGCCGTGACCTATCTCTGTGACCGTGGGGTATCGGTGCCGGTGGTCTATGTCCCCGATGCCGATCCCGCTGTTGCGGTGCTTTATATCGAAGGGCGGCTCATCCATTTGCAGTCCATGCCCTCCGGCTCTGGCGCGCGATACGGCTGGCCTTCGGACGGGTCATCCTATGAATGGTGGGAACATCAGGGCCGTGCGCGCCTTGGCTGGCACGAGGGGGCCAGTGACGCGGTGACGCCGATCTATACGGACTGTGTGCCGCAAGATTGACCCCATGCGGGATTGCGGCGCGGGCGGCAATATGCTCTGGGGGGCGCGAAAAGTGCCCCTTGGGCGCTGGCTCTTGCGACGCAACAATCAGGACACTCTCCCATGACCGTGAAACCCCGCATCATCATCTCAAGCGACCATGCCGACATCGCCCTGCGCCAAGAAATCGCGCGCCATGTGGCCGAGCGCGGTTTTGAGGTCGAAGACATCGGCCCGGCAACGGCAGAAAGCACGGATTACCCCAAACACGGCGAAGCCGCCGCACGACGCATCGCAGCGGGGGAGTTCGACCTTGGCATCCTGATCTGCGGCACGGGGCAGGGCATCATGATGGCGGCCAATAAGGTCAAGGGCATTCGCTGCGGCGTCTGTGCCGATACCTTTTCGGCCAAGATGATCCGGGCACATAACGACGCGAATATGCTGTCGATGGGCGCGCGGGTGATCGGGGGCGGGCTTGCGCTTGAGATCGTGGATGCCTTTCTCGATACCGAGTTTGAAGGCGGGCGTCATGGCCGCCGCGTCGATATGATCACGGCGATTGAAGACTGAGGTTAAGGTGCTGCCGGGGCGCGCCCGTTTGGGGTGCGTCCGGGGCAGTTTTTTAAACCGAGTTTGCAGGGCGTCATAGCAGGCGGTGCTGCACAGGGCGCCTGCAGGTGCCGGACAAAAAAACACCCCGGAGGGCCAAGCCGCTCCGGGGTGTTTTCGTCTAACCTGTGGTCGCTTTAACCGTTGGCTTCGCGGATCTTATCCGCAGCGTCCTTATCAAAGGTCACGCCATTCTCGGCAAAGAGCGTGTCCAACTCGCCCGAGAGTGTCATCTCGGTGATGATGTCACAGCCACCGACAAACTCGCCTTTGACGTAAAGCTGCGGGATGGTCGGCCAGTCAGAGAAATCCTTGATCCCCTGACGCAGGCCTTCGTCGGCCAGAACGTTCACATCGGCAAAGTTAACGCCCATGTAGTTCAGCACCCCGGCCACGCGGCTGGAGAAACCGCACTGCGGCATTTCCTTGGTGCCTTTCATAAACAGAACCACGTCGTTTTTGGTGATTTGTTCTTTGATCTGGTTGGCGGCATCGCTCATGTCATTTGTCCTTCGTATCTGATTTCTTGAACGCAGCGTGATAGCGCCGCGCATAGGTTTCATCGTCGGCCCAGGGCTTCACATCCAACTCGGCCCCGCCGAGAAAGAAACCGCCCCGTTTCTTCGTCCAATTCGTCTGCCCACGCTCAAGGCTCTCATTGCGCCGCGCGGTGCTGGCCACGGCATCCAGATCCAGCGCCTCCATTCCCAGCGGCACTTTGCCGGTCTCAGGGCGCGGAGGCTGGCGTTGCGCCAGCGGCACATGCCGCCCGCGTCGCGCACGGTGTTGGGCATAGGCGGTGGCGACGATCCCGCCCAGAACAACCGCTGCGGCCCAGCCCCACATCGTTAGTCCGGCGTCCGTGTGGTCAGCGCCAGCGCGTGCAAATCGCCGTTCGATCCGTCCATCTTGCCCTTAAGGGCCGCATAAACGGCGCGCTGTTGCTGGACCCGGTTCATACCGCGAAAGCTTTCGTCGACGACCATCGCCGCCATATGCACACCATCATTGCCTTCGACGGTGATCTTGGCGTCCGGAAAGGAAGCGCGGATCAGGTCTTCGATTTCGCTGGCTTGCATGGGCATGGGGTGGCTCCGGGTGTTGTGATATCTTGGCCTAGATGTAGTGCCGCACTGCGCTGCGTGCAAGGCGAAGCCGTGGCCGCATCGGGCATTGACCTTTGCCCGCGTTGCAACACACTCTGCGCCCTCACGGCGAAAGGACGACAGATGGACCGGATCCCCGAACAAGCGCTCGACTGGGCCGAGGCCGGACAGCCCGTGGCACTGGCCACGGTGGTGGAAACATGGGGCTCCGCCCCGCGGCGCGCGGGCGCGCAACTGGTCGTGGCGGGTGACGGCACGATGATGGGCTCGGTCTCTGGCGGCTGTGTTGAAGGGGCCGTGGTGGTCGAGGCGCTGGAGGCGCTGGAGGACGGGCGCACGCGGCTGCTGGAATACGGCGTCAGCGACGGCGACGCCTTTGCCGTGGGATTGGCCTGCGGCGGCACGATCAAAGTGCTGGTGGAACCGGTAGGGCCTGACGCATTACCCCTAGAGATGCTGCGGGAACTCGTTGCGAAACGCGCGGCGCGGCAGGCCGTGGCCTATGAGGTTGCCCTTGATGGCAGCCACCGCCACCTGTCGCATGAGGGACACCAAGACCGTTTCCGCCGGGACCGGTCTGGCGTTGAGGAAGACAGCGGGCGTTTCATCGCCATCCACAACCCGCCACTGCGCCTCGTGATCGTCGGCGCGGTGCATATCGCGCAGCATCTGGTGCGCATGTCGGGCGAGGCTGGGTTTGACCCCATCGTCGTTGACCCGCGAAACGCCTTCGGCTCTCCTGCGCGCTTCCCTAACTGTCGGCTTGTGAACGACTGGCCTGATGCCGCGCTGCGCGAGATTGGCCTCGATGCCCGATCTGCCGTTGTTTTGCTGACCCATGACCCCAAACTCGACGATCCGGCGTTGCATGTGGCGCTTGGGTCAGAGGCTTTCTATATCGGCGCGCTCGGCTCGACCCGAACCCAGGCCAGCCGTCTGGCGCGGTTGGAGGAGGCGGGCGTGGCGGCAGCGCAAGCGGCGCGGATCAACGGACCGGTGGGGCTTGATATTGGGGCGGCAAGCCCCGCCGAAATCGCCGTCTCGATCCTTGCTCAGATGATCCAAAGCCTGCGTCGGTCATGAGGTTCGGCCCGGTTCCTTTAAGCGATGCCCTTAACGCGACGCTGGCGCATTCCGTGGCCGTTGCAGAGGGGCGTCTGCGCAAGGGGCGGGTGTTGGAGCAGCCCGATATCGACGCGCTTTCGGCTGCAGGCATCGAAGAGGTGATCGTCGCCCGGCTCGACCCCGGCGACATTGACGAAAACGCCGGTGCTGCCAAATTGGCCCAAGCGCTCTGTGGTCCGGGTCTTCGGATGTCGAACCCCTTTACCGGCCGCGTGAACCTGCTGGCCGATGGGCCGGGTGTGGTGGTGATGGACCGCGCGGCGCTAGAGGCGGTCAACGCAGTCCATCCGATGATCACGCTGGCCACGGTGCCGCCCCATCAACAGATGGGTGAGAACGGCATGGTGGCGACAATCAAGATCATCTCTTATGCCGTGCCCGCCGAGGCGGTGGAAACCGCCTGTGCGGCTGCGGGAGAGGGCGCGCTGCGCCTTGCGGCACCCGTCTTGGGCGACGCGACGCTTATCATCACCGATGTCCCCGGCGGCGCCGGAGAGAAGGGCCGCGCGGCGGTGGAGGGGCGGCTGAAGGCCCTGAACGTACCGCTGAAAGATGCCACAACGGTTCCCCATCGCACCGCCCCGCTGGCCGAAGCCATTGCGGCTGCACAGACCGATCTGATCCTGATCCTCACCGCCTCAGCCACTTCTGACATCAATGACGTGGCCCCGATGGCCCTGCGCACCGCGGGGGGCGACGTGACGCGCTTTGGCATGCCGGTGGACCCCGGCAATTTGCTCTTTCTCGGCCACCTTGGGGGCCGCGCCGTGATTGGCCTGCCGGGCTGCGCCCGCTCGCCTGCGCTCAACGGCGCGGATTGGGTGCTGTCGCGGCTGGTCTGCGGCATTCCCGTCAGCAGCGCGGATATCGCGGGCATGGGGGTGGGCGGATTGCTCAAGGAAATTCCGACCCGCCCGCAGCCGCGAAACCCCGGCAAAAGCGCAGGCGGCAGCTGAGAAAAAGCCCTCGGAAAATATATGTTCTCAACTAGGGCTTGTCGTGCTTAACTGCCTCTAACAAGCGTCAGACTGGGAGGAAGAACATGACACAGGTCAAGATGACCGTGAACGGCAAACCCGCGTCAGGGGAGGTCGAAGGCCGCACGCTGCTGGTGCAATTCCTGCGCGATGATCTCGAACTCACCGGCACCCATGTCGGCTGCGATACCAGCCAATGCGGAGCCTGCGTGGTCCATGTGAATGGCAATGCGGTCAAAGCCTGCACCATGTTCGCGATTGAGGCTGACGGCGCCGAGGTGGACACCATCGAAGGGCAGGCGGCTCCCGATGGCACGCTCAACACCATCCAACAGGCGTTTCAGGATCACCACGGGCTGCAATGCGGATTTTGCACGCCGGGCATGGTGATGTCGGCGGCGGCCCTGCTCAAAGATAACCCGAAGCCCTCGGAGGCCGAGGTGCGCCACTACCTTGACGGCAATATCTGCCGCTGCACCGGCTACCACAACATCGTCAAAGCGATCATGGCCGCCAGCGGTCAGGACGTCAGCGCGCTGGCAGCAGAGTAAATCCAAGAACAGCGTCATGCTGAGCAGACCGGTGATGGCGGAGGGAGGACCACCAGAACCGGGCGCCGCGTGACAGATCAGGTGCATCCGCACCGCCACCAAACGGGAGGACGTTATGCCTAAGGATTTTGAACCGACGAGCGGAATTGGTGCCAGCAGCAAACGACGGGAGGACATTCGCTTTCTCACCGGGTCGGGGCGCTACACGGATGATATTAACCTGCGCCGCCAGACCCATGTGTTTTTCCTGCGCTCCGACGTGGCGCATGGGCGGCTGACGGGGGTCGATACCTCTGCCGCCGAAGACATGCCCGGCGTGCTGAAGATTTTTACCGGTGCGGATTTTGCCGAGATCGGCGGGATGCCCTGTGGCTGGCAGATCACAGACAAACACGGCCAACCGATGCAAGAGCCGAAACACCCGGTGCTGGCCCATGAAAAGGTCCGCCATGTGGGCGAACCCATCGCCGCCGTGGTGGCCGAGACTTTGGCGCAGGCGCGTGACGCCGCTGAAGCAATCGTCGTCGATATCGACGAGCTGCCCGCCGTGGTGAACATGAGGGAGGCGGTCAAAGACGATGCGCCCAAGGTGCATGACGATCTGACCAGCAATCTTTGCTACGATTGGGGGTTTGTTGAGGAAAACAAAGACGCGGTGAACAAGGCTTTCGACGACGCGGCCCATGTCACTACGCTGGAACTGGTCAACAACCGTCTTGTCGCCAACCCGATGGAGCCGCGCGTGGCCATCGGCGATTACGACCGTTCGGCGGGGGACCATACGCTTTATACCACCAGCCAGAACCCGCATGTGATCCGCCTGCTGATGGGTGCCTTTGTGCTCGGCATCCCCGAGCATAAACTGCGCGTGGTCGCCCCAGATGTGGGCGGTGGCTTTGGCACCAAGATTTTCCACTATCAGGAAGAAGCCTTTTGCACCTTCGCCGCCAAGGCGGTGGGGCGTCCGGTGAAATGGACCTCCAGCCGGTCGGAGGCTTTCATGTCGGATGCCCATGGCCGCGACCATGTGACCAAGATTGAACTGGCGCTGGATGCCGACAACAATTTCACCGCACTGCGCACCGATACCTACGCCAATATGGGGGCCTATCTCTCGACCTTCGCGCCCTCGGTGCCGACATGGCTACACGGTACGCTGATGGCGGGAAATTACAAAACGCCGCTGATCTATGTGAACGTTAAGGCAGTCTTTACCAATACCGTGCCAGTAGATGCCTATCGAGGGGCCGGACGGCCCGAGGCGACTTATCAGTTGGAGCGTTTGATCGACAAGGCCGCGCATGAGTTGAAGGTCGACCCGATCAAACTGCGCCGCCAGAACTTCGTGACGGAGTTTCCCTATGCCACGCCGGTGGCGGTGGAATATGACACGGGCGACTACAACGCCACGATGGACAAGCTTGAAGAGATCGCCGACCACGCCGGTTTCGAAGCCCGTCGCAGGGAAAGCGAAGCCAAGGGCAGGCTGCGCGGCTTTGGCGTGAACTGCTATATCGAGGCTTGCGGCATCGCACCGTCGAACCTTGTCGGCCAACTCGGAGCACGCGCGGGCCTGTATGAAAGCGCCACGGTGCGGGTCAACGCGACCGGCGGGCTGGTTGTCATGACCGGCAGCCACAGCCACGGGCAGGGGCATGAGACCTCATTCGCGCAGGTGGTGGCCGATATGATCGGCATCGACGAGAATATGGTCGAGATCGTCCATGGCGATACGGCGCGCACACCGATGGGCATGGGCACCTATGGCTCACGCTCGCTGGCCGTGGGCGGCAGCGCCATGGTACGCGCGACCGAAAAGATCATCGCCAAAGCCAAAAAGATCGCCAGCCACCTGCTCGAAGCGTCGGAAGGGGATATCGAGTTGAAGGATGGGGCCTTCAGCGTCGCGGGCACAGACAAATCCGTGGCTTGGGGCGATGTGACGCTGGCAGCTTACGTGCCGCATAACTATCCGCTGGAGGAGATCGAACCGGGCTTGGAAGAAACCGCCTTTTATGACCCGTCAAACTTTACCTATCCGGCGGGGGCCTATGCCTGCGAGGTCGAGCTTGATCCCGACACCGGCCATGTCACCGTCGAGCGGTTCACGGCTGCCGATGACTTTGGCAATGTGGTGAACCCGATGATCGTGACCGGCCAAGTGCACGGCGGCTTGGCCCAAGGGATTGGTCAGGCTTTGTTGGAGAACTGCGCCTATGATGAGGACGGCCAATTGCTCAGCGCGTCTTACATGGATTACGCCATGCCCCGCGCCAGCGATCTGCCGTTCTATGACGTGGATCATTCCTGCCAGACGCCCTGCACCCACAACCCCTTGGGCGTCAAAGGCTGCGGGGAGGCGGGGGCGATTGGCTCGCCGCCTGCCGTGGTAAACGCGGTCCTCGACGCCATGCGCTCGGGCGGGAAGGACATCGGCCATATCGACATGCCGGTGAGCCCCGCGCGGGTTTGGGAGGCGATGAATGGCTGAGCGCCTTGGCCTACTGAAAAGTGTATTGGACAAAGAGGCGACGCACGGGCGGCCTCTGGGAAGGATGAAAAATGTATGATTTCGAAGTAGAGCGCCCCAGCAGCGTGGCGGATGCGGTCAAAGCCTTGGGGCAGGAAGACGCGCAACCGCTGAGCGGGGGGCAGACGCTGATCCCCACGCTGAAGGCGCGGCTGGCGATGCCCTCGGTTCTGGTGTCGCTGGCGGGGATTGATGCGTTGAAAGGCGTGGAAATGCGCGATGGCGCGCTTTGGATTGGCGGCGGCACGACCCACGCAACCGTCATGCGCGAGGCCGCGGAAAGCTATCCCGCCTTGGCCAGCCTCGTCGCGCGGATCGGTGACCCGGCGGTACGCAACCGCGGCACCATCGGCGGATCGCTTGCCAATAATGATCCGTCTGCCTGCTATCCCGCCGGGGCCTTGGCCAGCGGGGCGACGATTGAAACCGACCGGCGCGAAATTGCGGCGGATGACTATTTTCAGGGCATGTTCACCACCGCCTTGGAAGAAGGGGAGATCGTGACCGGCGTGCGCTTTCCCATTCCGCAGGCCGCGCATTACGAGAAGTTCATCCAACCCGCCTCACGCTTTCCGCTGGTCGCGGCCTATGTCGCCCGGTTCGGTGATGGGGTGCGCGTGGCGATCACCGGCGCGTCGAATGATGGTGTCTTCCGCTGGACGGAGGCCGAAGCCGCTTTGTCTGGCCGGTTTGAGGCTGGTGCCTTAGAGGGTCTCACCCTCGGTTCGGATGATATGATCAGTGATCTGCACGGCAGCGGCGCCTACCGCGCGCATCTTTGCGGCGTGATGACCCGCCGCGCTGTCGCAGCCATCGCCTGATAGTCGATAACACTTTGTAAACCTTTGCCGCGTCCCCGGATGGGGGCGCGGTATTTTCATGGGATAAGGTATTGATATTGGATAGCGGAACCAGCGCCCCCATTATGCGTTGGGTGACAAGCGCTGCCCGAACGGCGTTCCCGTAATAATGAGGACGTGAACATGAAAAACCTACTGAGATCTACGACTTCGCTGGGTCTGAGCCTTGCATTGGCCTTCCCGCATGGCGCTTTCGCTCAGGAGCAGAATCTGGCCGAATGCGGCCCCGCGGGCGAAGCGACAGAGTTTCCCTGCGCATTTGACGATCAAACGGTAGAGAACGCCGAAGAGTTGCGCGTTATCGCCGGGCTGAGCGCTGATGCGGAAGCTTCGGCGGAAGTGGAAGCCGAAGCGGAAGCTGAAGTTGAAACCGAGGCCGAAGCGGAAACCGGTTCCGTCTTGGACCAAGCTGCCGATGCGGTTGAGTCCACTGGCGATGCCGCTGCTGCCGCCGTAGACAGCGTGGCTGAACAGGCCGACGAAGCGGCTGATGCTGCAGAGGCGCAAGCTGAAGCTGCCGCCGAAGCTGCGTCGGAAGCCGAGGCCGAGGCGACTGCTGAAGCCGAAGTTGACGAAGAGGTAGAGGCCGAAGCGGAAACAGAAGCAGAGGTTGAGCAAGAGGTCGAAGCCGAACCCGTCGTCGAGCAAGAGGCTGAAGTCGAAGCCGAGACCATGCAGGACGCGGAAGTTGAGGCCGAAACCACTGCAGAAGCCGAAGCAACTGCTGATACAGCGGCCGAGACCACCGAGCCCGTAGAAACCACCGAAAGCGAGTTGGAGGCCGAAACTGCGACCGAAGCAGAAGCGGTCCAGAATGACGAAGCTACTGCCACTACCGCGCAGGATGCCGAAACCGAAGCCGAAATGAGCGGCGAAGCGGTGGGCGAAGAAGACAACGCTGGTCTGACCGAAGAGCAGATCCAAGCCCGTGAAGAGCGCCGCGAAGCCCGCCGTGCCGAGCGCCGCGAAGAGCGTCGCGAGGAACGCCGTGCCGAGCGTGAGGCCGCCGCAGCTGCGGCTGCCGCTGCTGCCGAAAACGATGCGGAAGCAGAAGTAGTGACCGAAGAAGTCACCGAAGAGGACGTGCGTACCTCGGACGAAGATTTCGACACCAAAGTGACCGCCGCTGGCGAAGCCGAAGCAGCGGCCTCAAACGATGACGACAGCGGGCTGTCGGACTTCGAGAAAGCCTTGCTGCTTGGCCTTGGCGCCGTGGCCGTGGGGTCGGTGCTGAACAACGGTGAAAAGATCGTCAGCCGTTCCGGTGACCGTGTGGTTGTTCAGGACGATACTGGTGAGTTGCGTGTTCTGAAGGACGACAATGCGCTGCTGCGTCGCCCCGGCGATGAAGTGCAAACGCAGACCTTTGACGACGGCTCCACCCGTACCATCGTGACCAAGAGCGATGGTAGCCGGGTCGAGACCATTCGTTCGCGCGATGGTACCGTGCTGCGCCGCACCAACTTTGACGCACAGGGCCGCGAGTACGTGCTTGTGGATGACCTTGTCGAAGAGCGTGAAGTTGTGGTGAACGACCTGCCGCAGGTTCAGGAAACCCAGCAAGCTCAGCGCGCCAGCACGCAAGACGAAGCGGCGCTGCGTCATGCACTGCAGACGGAATTGCGCAACGATCAGGGGCGGACATTCTCCCTGCGTCAGGTGCGCGAAATCCGTGAGGTGCGCTCTCTCGCGCCGCAGTTGGAACTGGACGCCGTGCGCTTCCCCACAGGCTCCGCTGCGATCCAGCCTGAGCAGGCCCGTTCGCTTGCCAATATCGGCACCACACTGCGTGACCTGATCCAAAAGGATCCGCGCACCGTGATCCTTGTCGAAGGGCATACGGATGCGGTTGGCGATGCGAGCTACAACCTCGCCCTGTCGGACCGCCGTGCAGAGACCGTTGCGCTGGCTCTGACGGAGTACTTCGATGTACCGCCTGCCAACCTGATCACGCAGGGCTACGGCGAAAGCCAGCTGCGCGTGCCGACGACGTCAGCGGAACCTGCGAACCGCCGTGCGGTCGTGCGGAACATTACCGGTCTGCTGCGTTAAGCAGACCTACCCCTAAAATGAAAACGCCCCCGGAGCGATCCGGGGGCGTTTTGCGTTATGGGCTATAAGATGATCAATCAGGCCTGCCGTGCGGACCCGACATAGAGCGGATCACTTGTTGGGCAGGGGCCCGATCACCATGACCATCTGGCGGCCTTCCATCTTGGGGAAGTTCTCAACCCGGCCGATGTCTTTGGTATCCGCAGCAACGCGCTCCAAAAGCTCACGACCAAGGTTCTGGTGCGCCATCTCACGGCCACGGAACCGTAGGGTGACCTTCACCTTGTCGCCACCTTCGAGAAACTTGAAGACATTGCGCATCTTCACATCGTAGTCGTTCGTATCCGTATTGGGACGGAACTTGACCTCTTTAATCTCGATGATCTTCTGTTTCTTGCGGGCTTCGCTCTCGCGCTTTTGCTGTTCATATTTGAACTTGCCGAAATCCATGATCTTGCACACGGGCGGCTTGGCATTGGGCGAAATCTCGACAAGGTCGAGCCCAGCTTCATCGGCCATTTCCATGGCACGCTGAGGCGTCACAACGCCGACGTTTTCGCCGTCCGCACCGATCAGGCGGATTTCAGTGGAGCGGATCTTGTCGTTGACGCGCGGGCCGGTGTCACGTTGGGGCGGCGCGTTATGAGGTCTGCGAGCGATGGTGATGGTCCTTTGATTGTTACCTAATTCGAGAATGCAAGGTAAACCCGCGTGGGGGCATCTTCAAGCCGCAAAATCGCGCTATGCGTGGGCTTTGCGGCGATTTACCCTTGATCTGGGGCGAATGTGGCGCAATTGACGGCTATGCGGCCCCGGGGGTAATCTCTAACGTCGCGGGGCGTAGATTAAGGGGAATGGAATGAAGAATCTGGTCTGGTTGGTCGTGGCGGCGTTGATTTCGCTGGCGGGCTATATGCTTTTCACCGGCAAAGGGCCGCAGGAAGTGGCCATCGAAGCCTCTGAGGCGATAAATGCGCCAGAGGTGGCCGAGGATGTGACCAACGCCGCCGAGGACGCGGCAGAGGCGATCACCGATACGGTCGACGCCGCCGGAGAGGCGATCAGCGACGCCGTGGATGATGCGACGGACAGCGCCAATGATGCGGCCGAGCCTGCGGCGCAAAACTAAGCAAGCAATCCCGCGAGGGTGGCAAAAAACAAGGCCGCGTCCGGGGTTCCGGGCGCGGCCTTTGCTTTGGTGCATTCCGTTTGGCAGGTTACTCGGCGGCGGGCTTCATTTGGAACCCTTCCTTGACCTGATCGGCAGGGGTGACCGGGTAGTCGCCCGAGAAGCAGGCGTCGCAATACTGCGGGCACTCGGCCTTGCGGCCTTCGGCTTCGCCCACCGCGCGGTACAGACCGTCGAGCGAGATGAACTTGAGGCTGTCGACCTGTAGGTGATCGCGCATCTCGTCCTCGGACATGGTCGCCGCCAGCAGCTTTTCGCGCTGCGGGGTGTCGACGCCGTAGAAACAAGGCCAAGCCGTGGGCGGGGAGGCGATGCGGAAGTGAACCTCGGCGGCGCCAGCGTCGAGGATCATCTCTTTGATCTTGCGCGAGGTCGTGCCGCGCACCACGGAGTCGTCGACCAAGATCACCCGCTTGCCCTTGATAAGCGCACGGTTGACGTTGAGCTTGAGACGCACACCCATGTTGCGGATCTGCTCTGTCGGCTCGATGAAGGTCCGGCCCATATATTGGTTGCGGATGATGCCCATCGCGTAGGGAATGCCGGATTCAAGACTGAAACCAATCGCTGCCGGGGTGCCACTGTCGGGCACGGGGCAGACGAGATCGGCGTCAACCGGGCTTTCCTTGGCCAGTTCACGGCCAATATTCTCGCGTGTTTCATAGACCGAGCGACCGCCGAGGATGCTGTCGGGGCGGCTGAAATACACGTGCTCAAAAATGCAGAAACGCGAGGCGACGCGCCGGAAGGGGAAGTGGCTTTCGACGCCTTTCTCAGTGATCACGACCATCTCGCCCGGCTCGATCTCGCGCACGAATTCGGCGCCGATGATGTCAAGCGCGCAGGTTTCAGAGCTCAGCGCCCATCCATCGCCGACACGGCCCAGAACCAGCGGGCGAACCCCTAGCGGATCGCGCACGCCAATCAACTTGGTGCGCGTCATTGCCACGACAGAAAAGGCCCCTTCGACCCGGCGCAGGGCATCTTCCATGCGTTCGGGGATGTTGCGCTGCAACGACCGCGCCATCAGGTGAATGATGCACTCACTGTCCGAGGAAGACTGAAAGATCGAACCGCGCTCGATCAACTCGCGGCGCAGCGCGTTGGCATTGGTGATGTTGCCGTTATGCGCAATTGCGGCACCGCCCATGGCAAACTCGCCAAAGAAAGGCTGCACATCGCGGATCGCGGTGGGGCCTTTGTTGCCGGACGTGGAATAGCGCACATGGCCGATGGACAATTCGCCGGGCAGGGTCTGCATGATATCCTGCGAGGTGAAGTTATCACGGACATAGCCAAAGCGGCGGGCCGATTGGAAACCAGCTTCGGGATCATAGCTGACGATGCCGCCTGCTTCTTGTCCGCGGTGCTGGAGGGCGTGGAGGCCAAGGGCCACGAAAGTGGCGGCATCAGCAACGCCAACCACGCCGAAAACGCCGCATTCCTCCTTCAGTTTATCCTCATCTCCGCTGTCGCGCAGGTAGGATGTGTCAAAGGGATGGGCGGGTGGCATGAGCTTGGACAACGGGGCAACTCCGAATCCGGGTGGGGTCGGTGCCTATGTAGGGGCTTCGCACCCGACTGTCACCCCGCATGTCGCCCGCGAGGAGCGACAGGCGCGATAAAGTGTGCCGAGGGGTCGAGAACTGGGCAGCGGATGCACCGCTGCCAGTCCCGGATGTGCCCCAAACGCAAAACAGGCGGCCCGTTGTTCTGGCCGCCTGTCTAAAACGATAGTGTTAAGAGTTTGTGAAGGCTTTAGGCGCTACATTTCCCGACGAGCGCCTCATAACGGTTGGTGATCCAACCAAGCGCCTCTTGCGGGTCTTTTTCTTCGATCTGGCCGGTAAAGCGCGAGAATACAGCAGCGGAGCGGCTGTTCTCGACCATTGTCGTGCGCTCACCGGTGATGACCGTGTCGTAAACGAAGAAGGCAATTGCCACCAGAAGCACGCCGCGCACGACGCCGAAGATAAAGCCAAGCCCTTGATCGAGGCCGCCCAGCATCGAACGATGGACCAGCGAAGAGAACAGCGGGGTGAAAAGTGAAACCACGATCAACGCGGCGGCAAAGACCAATGCGAAGGCACCGATCACCGACAATTCGCAACTGTCGGCAAGGAATTCGCCAACATAGGGCAGCTCACGCACCAGCGGCTCAACCTGCGGCGCAAAGAGAAAGGCCAGCACTGCCGCTGCAATCCAGCCGACAATCGCCATCAGCTCGCGCACCAACCCGCGGCCATAGGCCAGCAGTGCCGATAGCACGATGACCACCGCGACCACCCCGTCAATAATGGTAAAACCGTCCATGCGCGTTCTCGCCCTCGTCTAAGGGGGGATCAGCCCGCCCCGAAAATTTCGCCAACAAATCCGGTCAGATCGCTCATCGTATTCAGCGCAATTCCGGTCGCACCCACGGCTTTCCCGCCGCGCGGTGCAATAGCGCTCGTAAAACCAAGTTTTTGCGCCTCTTTCAACCTGTTTTCCGTCTGGCTGGCGGGGCGCAGCGCACCGGACAGGCTGATTTCCCCGAAAACAACGGTTTCGGCGGGCAGGGCCGCGTCTTCTCGGGCCGAAAGGATCGCGGCAGCCACGGCCAGATCGGCGGCGGGCTCTGAGATTTTCATGCCGCCTGCCACATTGAGATAGACATCCAGCCCCGCAAAAGGAATCCCGCAGCGCGCCTCCAACACCGCGAGGATCATCGCCAAGCGGCCCGAATCCCACCCCACCACGGTGCGGCGCGCTTGGGAATGGGGCGAGGGGGCAACGAGCGCCTGAAGCTCGACCAAGACAGGGCGCGTGCCTTCGATGCCCGCAAAGACCACCGACCCGGGGGAGGGTTGGCCGCGTTCCGACAAAAACAGCGCCGAGGGGTTGAGGACCTCAGACAGACCGCCGCCCGTCATCTCGAACACGCCGATTTCATCTGCCGGGCCAAAACGGTTTTTGACCGCGCGCAAGATGCGGAATTGGTGTCCCCGTTCGCCTTCGAAATAGAGCACGGTGTCGACCATATGCTCCACCACCCGCGGGCCAGCGATCTGGCCTTCTTTGGTGACGTGGCCAACGAGGATCACGGCGACCCCGCGCCGTTTGGCAAAACTGGTCAACTCATGCGCCGCGGCGCGCACCTGACTGACCGAGCCCGGCGCGCTTTCGACGTTATCGGCCCACATGGTTTGAATGGAATCGATGATGGCAAGCTGTGGCCGTTCGGCTTCCAGCGTGGTGAGGATATCGCGCAAATTGGTTTCTGCCGCCAGTTTGACCGGCGCTTCGGAAAGGCCCAACCGTTGGGCGCGCATGCGGACCTGCGCGCTGGCTTCCTCTCCGCTGACGTAAATCGTCTTTAGACCCGAATTCGCAAAATGCGCGGCAGCTTGAAGCAGAAGTGTAGATTTGCCGATGCCCGGATCGCCGCCCACAAGAATCGCCGAAGCGGGCACCAAGCCGCCGCCCAGAACGCGGTCCAACTCGGCAATACCGGATTGCGCGCGCGGTGGCGGGGTTTCTTGGGTGGCAAGATCGGTGAGTTCAATGGCAGAGCCGCGCCGTGCGCCCAAGGATTTGCTGGGCGGGCCTGCGGAGATGCCCTTGTCTTCGACGATCGAATTCCAAGCGCCGCAGGCGTCGCAGCGCCCGGACCATTTGGAATGTTTTGCGCCGCATTCGGTGCAAGAAAAACTTGAGGAGGTTTTAGCCATGGGCCCTTTTCGCGCAGGTGCCGGATGGCGTCAAAGGAAAAGCATCCGGCCCTTGGGTGATGATCCCGGGGGGGAACCCAATGGGCCGGATGCTGCCGCCGGTGTTATTCGGCAGCTTTGGGAGGCAGATCGATCACGATATTGTCGAGCGATGTCGGCTCCGGCTGGCGCTCGGGGGCTTCGGTTTGCACCACACGCTCAAGGCCAAGTTCCGGCATGATCTCACGCATCTCGTCACGCAGGCGCTCAAGCTGGGCCACGGCGACGCTCTCTTCGAGTTCGACTTCGTGGAGCCAATGTTTCATCTCTGTCGAGATGGCTTTGGCCTGATCCAGACGGCTGTTGAACAACTCGACCTCTTCTTGGCGCTGTTTCAAGAAGCTGCGTGCACGGGCCAGTTTCTCATCCGAGTAAACTTCGGCCAGATCGCGGGCCACGTGGCTCATCTGTGCGGCCATTTCCAGCACAGCGGGTTCCAGCGTGCTGAGGTCGGGGTGATCGCGCAGATAGGCCAGACGTTCGCGCACCGAATCAAATTCCGAACTCATCTGAAAGGTTTCCGCACGGTCGGCGGCGTGCACGGCGCCATAGGCGCGGGCCACGTCCTGCATGCCAACATTGAACTGGCGGTGCGAGGTTTCAAGCTGCATGACGCGACGGTTGGTGGGCAGGAAAAAACACAGGCCCACGGCAAGAGCGGTTAAGGTTAGCTGGGCGTACATCCCAGCGTTTTCAACAGGCTCACCGCCATATCGAAGGTCAAGACTGATCCAATCCCAAAGGCCGATCCCGGCCATGATGCTGGCTACGGTGAGGGCGATGGCCGCGAGGGCAAAGACCACAACGGCAAGCCTTTGAAAGGCGAATTGGATGAGGTAGGCGAATGAACGAAGCTGGGACATACTTTCTCCCCCCTGGAAGAGCTACTAAGCAAGTTTCTGCCGACCAACGCCTCTTTATCCTTCTTGGTTCCCATTCAGTGCGGAATTATGCTGAGGATTTAACGCAGTTTTGCCGACATTATGGCACAACCTCAGGTTTTTCGTAAACTTTTTGCAGTGATTGGGGGGATTTATCGCGTGAAAGGCCGAGACGGGCGGGGATAGACCTGTGGGAAAATAGCCACGCTAAACAGCGCCGCCTTGGTGCCCAGCCAATAAGAGATGGGGGAAAATCGCCGATCTATTCGGCGTAGCTCCGCGCGTATCTCGCCCCGAGCGAGGTGAGCATTTCGTAGCCGATCGTCCCGGCCCAATCCGCCAGATCATCGACACCCTGCTTTGGCCCCAGCAATTGCAAAGTCGCGGGGACTTCATTTAACGCAGAGACATCCACCGTGATCAGATCCATCGACACGCGCCCGACAATCGGCAGCGAAATGCCGTCATGTTGGAATGAGGCCGCGCCGACTGCATTGCCCATGGCGCGCTGGAGCCCGTCGGCGTAGCCCGCAGCGACGGTGGCGAGCTTCACCGTGCTCTCTGCCGTCCATGTGTTGCCATATCCCACAGTCTCTCCCGGGGTGACGTTGCGGGTTTGGATCACCGGCACATCGAGGGTGACCACAGGCCGCGCATCGGTGAAGGGGCGCCCGCCATAAAGGCCAATCCCGGGCCGCGTCACATCGAAGTGATAATCGGAGCCCAGCAGGATGCCCCCCGTGGCAGAGAGCGAGCGGGGCACGTCGATCCCTTGGGTCATCTCGTGAAAGCTGCGCAGCTGCGCGTCGTTCATCTCGTGTCCCGGTTCGTCTGAGCAGGCCAGATGCGACATGATCAGCGAGGGGTTCTGGCTGAGTGCGATGTCGCGCAGGGCCGCCCATTCCGCAGGCTCCATCCCCAGCCGGTTCATGCCGCTGTCGAGTTGGATGCCAAAGCCATGGCCGGGCAGGGTCTCAAGCTGGCGCAAAAGCTGCTCGGTCGAGTTGACCATCGGCGTCAAGGCGGCACCGGCAATCGCCTCGGCGTCGCCTGCCATGTGGCCGGAAAAGACGTTGATCACCGGGCCTTCGCCCAAAGCCTGCCGCAGTGCTACGCCTTCTTCGGCCAAGGCCACAAAGAACTGCCGCGCGCCAGCCTCGGCCAAGGCTGTCGCCACGCGGGCTGCGCCCAACCCATAACAGTCGGCTTTGACGACCGCGCCGGTCTCGGCCTCCGTCATGCGGTCAAGGGCGCGCCAGTTGTCGGCGATGGCTTGCAGGTCGATGGTCAGGGTTGCTTTGCTCATGCGCGGATGTGGGCCAGAATGCGGGGGGAGGTCAAGCGGCCAAGCGCACCTAACGTCATGCGCGACAGGGGCGAGGGGGATTTGTTACGGTTTTGCCTACCGGATGCGCAGGATGGGGAGGTCAGGCGGATGTCACGGATCAGGATCATGTTTGGCCACGCGGGGGTAATGCTCATGGCGCTGGCCTGTGTGGTTGCCTTTGGCGCAATGCTCTGGGGGGCACCGCTGTGGTGCTGGGCGCTGGTGCCACTGGGGACCGCGGCGCAGATGCTCAATGAATACAACCTGCACCGGTATGTCTTTCACCTTGATCCGCCGAAACGGCAATGGGCCTTTGATCTGCTCTACCGCGCGCATTACGGGCACCATGATTTTCCCACCAATCACGGGCTGTTCTTTGTGCCGCTTTGGGTCGCTTTGCCGATGCTGGTGGGGAATTTTCTTTTGGTTTGGAGCTTTGCGGCGCTGCTGGGGTTTGAAGCGGCTATTTGGATCGCCACGGCAATTGTGCCCCTTGGCGGGGTACTGACCTTTCTGGGCTATGAGTGGTTCCACATGACGGCGCATCTGACGGTCCCCAAAACGGCGGTCGAGCGGCATGTCACGCGGCTGCACAACCAGCATCATTTCCGCGACTTCAACAAGTGGTTCCATGTCAGCCCCGGCGGAGAGATTATCGACCGCGCCATGGGCACGGATATCGACACCGAAGCCTTGAAACAGCAGCAGCGCATCGCCTTTATCCGCACCTTGGGCATGAAACCCGATGACCCAAGGCTGTTGGCCGCCCGCGCCAAATTCGCCGGGAGGTATGGGCTCTCTGAGGCAGAAGTGGCCCGCGCCGCGCGGGGGTAAGTGTGAAACTTCCGTAACGTCATGGGCAGGGCGCTTGCTTGCCTCCGCAACGCAGGTAGGCTCGGGCCTATCCAAGGGAGGACGAACCATGCATAGACATATGACCACCACGGCCCTGCTTGCCGCCAGCCTTACCGCAGGGGCGGCGCAGGCGGAGAATCGGATCGACCGACAATTGCCGAACGCGCCCGAGCTCGCGGCCTATGGCGACCACGCGGTGGGCGTGCGCACGCTTGAGATGGTCAACCCCGATCAGATCGACATACTCGCCATCGACCCGGCCGCCGATAAGCCCGATGAGATGCCGCGCTATGACCGGCCTTTGACCGTTGAGATGTATTACCCTGCCGCCGAGGGCGCGCAGGGCGAAACCGCCTTCAAAGCCTATCTGCGCGACGGCACCACCGAGGTCACGTTGCAGGGACAGGCGATGCGCGATGTCGATCCGGCCTCGGGCGAGACCTTTCCGCTGGTCCTGATCAGCCACGGCTATCCGGGCAACCGCTATCTGCTGTCGCATCTGGCCGAGAACCTCGCCTCCAAGGGCTATGTCGTGGCCTCCATCGACCACACCGACAGCACCTACCGCACGCAGGCGGCCTTTGGCTCGACGCTGGTGAACCGCTCGCTGGACCAACTCTTTGTGCTGGAGCAGATGGCGCAAAAAGCCGCGGAGGGTGGCGATTTTGCAGGGCTTTATGACGCTGAGAACACCGGGCTGATCGGCTATTCCATGGGCGGCTATGGCGCGATTATCACCGCAGGCGGCGGCGTGACCGAGGCTTCTGTAGGCTACACATGGGGTGGGCCGCATGGCACATTGGGCATTCATCAGGCCGGGTCAGACACCCACGACGCGCTGCCTGATCCGCGCATCAAGACGGCCGTGGCCTTTGGCCCTTGGGGCATGAACCGGGGCTTTTGGGATGCCGAAGGTCTGGCGGGCGTGCAGATCCCGATGCTCTTTATCGCCGGATCGCAGGATGACACATCGCTTTACGAAGACGGCATTCGCGCGATTTGGCAAAACACCTCAAACGTCGACCGTGCGCTGCTGACCTATGTGAACGCGGGCCATAACGCCGGCGCGCCGATGCCCGCGCCCACGGAGTCCTATTACTTCAGCGAGGACAAAGGGTTCAACATTTCAGAACATTACACCGATGCGGTTTGGGACACGGCGCGGATGAACAATATCGCCCAGCATTTCGTGACCGCATGGATGGATAGCCATCTGAAGAATGATGCCGAGAAGGGGGGCTACCTTGATCTGGTAGAGGATTCCAACGCTGGCGTCTGGTCTGTCGAAGAAGACGGGACCAAAAAGGACGACCACAGCTATTGGAAGGGTTTCGCCCAAGGCAGCGCCAAGGGGCTGATGTATGAGACCCGCGCAGCGGGAGAGTGACAAAACGAACGCCCGGGGGGAGTGTTCCCCCCTCCCGGGCGGGACGGTTCAAGGTTTGATGTAGGTGTAGCCCATCTGTTGCAGGCGCGACAGTTCCGCCACGCCGGAGGGCACGATGTCTTCCTCCCACACATCATAGAGATCATCCTCATAGCTGATCTCGCGGCCGCGCAGGGTGTTGTTGCAGACGTGAAAGCTGACGTTCTGCCCTTTGAGCGATGATACGGTTGTCTGCATCTTGTCGTTGCCCTTGGCATCGGCCAAGAGGCTCAGCCCATTGCCATGCAGCACGACCTTCACGTCGATATTCTCGGCCCCGACGGCATTGATGTGGTTCTGAATGTTGCGCATGGCCCCCAGATGCGCTTTGGAGCCTTCGCCGCCGTTATAGTTGATGTGATAGACGACTTTCTGCTTGCCGAAACGCTCGGTCTCTTCGGCGTGGAGCGCGAAGGCAAAGCTGGTGGCGAGCATCAGACAGATCGCGCGGATGATATTGGTCATTTGGTCCTCCCAAGGTGAGTGACGGTACTGGCGCGATGCGCAGAACCGCCCATCTAGCCTAACGGCAATGGGGGGCAATCCAAATCATTTATTCAAGACTGTGAATTCGATGGGGATGGGCGCGATCGGCTGAGGGTCACCGCCCGCAAAAAGCGATGCCTTCAGCCGAGGAGGATCAAAATTCCTGTTCGTCGCCGCCACCCTGCTGCCAAGGCTGCACAAGGTTGCCAAAACGGGTAAACCGGCCCTCAAAGCTGAGGTCCACCGTGCCGATCGGCCCGTGACGCTGCTTGCCGATGACTACCTCGGCGCGGCCGTGCAGGCGCTCCATCTCTTCTTGCCAGACCGCCATCTTGTCGAGCTCATGATCGCCCGGTTTTTCGCGTTCTTTGTAGTATTCCTCGCGGTAGACGAACATCACCACATCGGCGTCCTGCTCGATCGAGCCCGATTCACGCAGGTCCGACAGCTGCGGGCGTTTATCGTCGCGGCTTTCCACCTGACGCGAAAGCTGGGACAAGGCGATCACCGGAATGTCGAGTTCCTTGGCGATGGCCTTGAGACCCATGGTGATTTCCGAGATTTCGTTCACCCGGTTTTCCGATTTGCCCGTGCCGCGGACCAGCTGCAGGTAGTCGATGATCAATACATCAAGCCCGTGGGTCCGTTTGAGCCGCCGCGCGCGGGCGGCAAGCTGGCTGATCGGCAGGGCGGGCGTGTCGTCGATGAACAGCGGGCAGGCTTCCAATGCCTTGGCGGCATCGACGAAGCGGCGGAACTCGGTCTCGGTCATGTCGCCCGAACGGATCTGTTGGCTGGGGATCTCGGCGGCTTCCGACAGGATCCGTGCGGCAAGCTGTTCGGCGCTCATCTCAAGGCTGTAGAAGCCCACCACGCCGCCGTCGACCGCGCCTTCGGTGCCGTCGGGCTTCATCCCGCGTTTGTAGGCTTTGGCCACGTTGAAGGCGATGTTGGTCGCAAGCGAGGTTTTCCCCATCGATGGACGGCCCGCAAGGATCAGAAGGTCAGAGCGGTGTAGACCGCCCAGTTTCTTGTCCATGTCGATCAGCCCGGTCGAGACGCCTGAAAGACCCCCGTCGCGCTGATAGGCGGCGTTGGCCACGTTGACCGCATCTGTCACGGCCTTGAGGAAAGACTGGAAGCCGCTTTCGACCTGACCCTGTTCGGCCAGCTTGTAGAGCTCTTGTTCGGCCTCGACGATCTGCTCGCGCGGCTCGGAGGCGACATCGACTTGCGCGGCCTTGGCCGAAATGTCGCGGCCCAGTTGGATCAGGTCGCGGCGCACGGCGAGGTCATAGATCATCTGCGCGTAGTCGCGCACCGCAAAGGCGCTGATCGCAGCACCCGCGAGACGGGCGAGATAGGCAGGGCCGCCCAGCTCCTTCAGCCCCTCGTCGTCCTCCATAAAGGCTTTGAGCGTGACCGGAGAGGCGAGGTTGTTCTTGGCGATCCGTTGGGAGGCGATGTCGAAGATGCGCGCGTGGACTGGCTCGTAGAAATGCTTGGGGCCAATGACTGAGGCCACGCGGTCATATACGTCGTTGTTGGTGAGGATCGCACCCAGCAACTGCTGCTCGGCCTCGATCGAATGCGGCATCGATTCCGGTGCCTGCACGGCCAATTGGTTCGCGTTCAGCGATGTAATTTCGTTCATGACCTCACCCATTTCTACCCAGATGGTCGTCATAGCCAGTGGGGTCGTCCGGCGCAAATTGTATCTTTTGTGGATAACTTGATCGACAAAAGGCCCCACCACATTTTGCCTTGTGGTGGGGCCTTGGGTCAACATCTTGCGGAAAAACGCTTATCTTTTGCGGGATTCCTGCCATTCGCGCGGGGCGTTCAGGAAGGCTTCGACTTCGGTCAATGTTGCCGCGTCAAAGGCGCCTTGTGCGCGCGCTTCGGCCAAGACATCCCACCATGTGCACAGCGCATGAAGCGTAACGCCATGGTCACCAAGGGTCTTTTCGGTTTGTGGGAAAATGCCGTAGTGAAAGATCACGGCGGTATGGGCGCAGCTTGCGCCGGTTTCCCGAATCGCGTCGACAAAGCTGAGCTTTGAGCCACCATCCGTGGTCAGATCCTCAACCAGCAGCACGCGCTGGCCTTCGGTCATGTCACCTTCGATCCGCGCGTTGCGACCGTAGCCTTTGGACTTTTTGCGGACATAGGTCATCGGCAGCGCCATACGCTCGGCGACCATCGCGGCGAAAGGGATGCCCGCCGTCTCGCCACCGGCGATATTGTCAAAGGCCTCGAAACCGGCGTTGCGCATCACGGTGACAGTGAGAAAATCCATCAGGGTCGAACGGATGCGCGGGTGGGAGATCAGCTTGCGGCAGTCGATGTAAGTCGGGCTGGGCAGGCCGGAGGCCAGCGTGAAGGGGTCATCCGCGTTGAAATGCACCGCGCCGATCTCCAGCAACATGCGCGCGGTGAGGCGGGCCATTTCTTCGGGGCTGGGGTGACTGGTGGGGATCATGGCAGGCGTCCTTGGCTGGGGAGAGGTCGGATCGGTATTTAAGAAAGGATGAAGATTAGGTGGTCCAGTGCAGATCGAAACCGGGGTCGAAGACCGTGACCGGCCCGTCGGGTGTGTCGATGCTGGCGGGGTGGGTTGGCGCTTCGCGGCGCAGGGTGATCTGCGTCTCGTTTGGCGGCAGGCCGTAGAAGGCGGGGCCGTTGAGTGAGGTGAAGGCTTCGAGCTTGTCGAGGGCACCGTCGTCTTCAAAAACCTGTGCCAGGATCGACATTGTGTTGGGCGCGGTGAAGCAACCTGCGCAGCCGCAGGGCTGCAGCTTGGCGCCATCGGTATGGGGCGCGCTGTCGGTGCCAAGGAAGAAGCGCGGATCGCCGGAAGTGGCCGCTTGGCGTAGGGCGAGGCGGTGGGTCTCGCGTTTGGCCACGGGCAGGCAGTAGTAATGCGGGCGGATGCCGCCAGCGAGGATGTGGTTGCGGTTGATCACGAGGTGATGCGTGGTGATCGTGGCCGCAAGGCCGCTGTCGTTGCTGCGCACGTAGTCGGCGGCATCGGCGGTGGTGATATGTTCCATGATCACGCGCAGCGCAGGATGCGCGCGGCGAATTGGGTCGAGCACGCGGTCGATGAAGACGGCCTCGCGGTCGAAGATGTCGATCTCGCTGTCGGTGACCTCGCCGTGGGTGCAAAGCGGCAGGCCGATTTCGGCCATTCGGTCGAGTACCGGGGCGACATTGTCGAAGTTGGACACGCCGCTGGCGGAGTTGGTGGTGGCCCCGGCGGGGTAGAGTTTGACCGCGTGGATGAGGCCATCGGCATGGGCGCGGGCCACGTCGTCAGGGTCCGTGTCCTCGGTCAGGTAGAGGGTCATCAGCGGGGTGAAATCGGCACCCGCAGGCAGGGCGGCCATGATGCGGTCGCGGTAGGCGGCGGCTTGGGCGCCGGTCACCACCGGGGGCACGAGATTTGGCATGATGATGGCGCGGGCAAAGTCGCGGGCGCTATGGGGCAACACGGCGCGCAGCATGTCGCCGTCGCGCAGGTGCAGGTGCCAGTCGTCGGGACGGCGGATCGTGAGGCTTTGTGTCATGGCCGCGGGGCTAGCACAGAGCGGGGGCGCGCGCCAGATTGAAAACCTATCCGGTGGCGGTCGCCACCTCTGTCACGGCGGCTTCTCGGCGGGCGCGAATGCGTTCAAGGCGGCGGGCAAAGCGTGGGGCGCTCATCCGCGCGCTGACATTGGCACAGACCGCTTCGAGCAGTCTCTCGCGCCCTTGGGCGTTGACCGCTTGGCTGAGGTTGCGCAGGTAGGGCAGGTAGTCGCGTCGCGCGCGGTAGAGGGCGGCGAAACGGGCCGCGTCCAGCGTGCCGTCGGCGGCGGCTTGCAGCAGCGGGTCAAGCTGGTCGATCTCCAGCAAATCGGTTTGCAGCGCATCGCCCATGAAGGGCATGCGCAGTTTGGTGACATTGGCGCGGGTAAATAGCGCGGCATGCATCGCGTCGAGTTTTTCTCGCGGGTCGTAGAGCACAAAGACCCGTTCTGCGGCGTCAAGCATATCGGGCGCATAGCCATAGCGGGAAGTGAAGTCGAGGATCCGCATATCGGTGAAACGGTCGTCCCAATCGGTGATGCGCGGGTTCAGCGTGGCCTGTGGTTGGATCGCCACAACCGCGGCACCGGGAGAGGCGACGGAGTAGGCAGCGGCGGCATAGGCGCAGGGGCCAGCGCCGTAGAACAGCACCTGATCAAATTCATCAAAGAATCCGTCGTCGATTAACCTGTCGAAATAGGCATAGACCTCTTCGGCGCGGAACCACGTGTCGCCATCGCTGGCAAGGCAGAGATGCGACCAGTCGTGATTGCGAACCATGTCCCAGCCCAAGGGCTGCGCCTTGTCGGAAAGGGCGTGCATGCCTTGATAGGTCTCAAACGTGACCAGCAGGGTGGTCTTACGCTCAATGAAGGCAGAGAAATGGCGTTTGCCCAAGGATTGGAAATATCCATCCTCTTCGGCCACGGCCTCTATTGCGCGCAGCCAGTCGCGTTTGGGCATATCGGCCAGTGAGCTTTCGATCGTGGGCGTCTCGCGCGGCATCGGGCATCCTCGGGCTTATCAGGGCGGGGCAGAACCGCCGTTTCAGCAGGGTATAGCCGGATAATAGGGCGAAAATGCGGAAAATCCGTGAGAAATTGAAGAGAATGTGACGGTTTTCCGGGGGCGGTGTGGTGGCAGTGCGCTATTGGGAGGGCTCGGCGGCTTGGGCGCGCTTTGCATAGTCCAGCATAATACGCGCCGCTTTGGCGGTGACCGGACGGCTTGGCGGGGCCATCAGCAGGCGTCCGAAAAGGGCGCGAAATGGCTCTTGGGCCATTAGCGCGTCGAACCGGGTACGGCGCCAAGCGACGGCCGTTTCGTGCAGGGCAGCGAGGGTCGTGTCGGCCTTGAGGGCGGCGAGTTCGCGGGCCCGCGCCGGGGCGCTGGCGCTGATGGTTGTATCGGTCTCGGTGTTGAAATTCCGCTCTACCCAATAGTCTAGCCCCAGCATGTCTGCGCGGTGCACCGCGCGGCCCCGGTCGGCTTTGAGAACATAGGATTCCATCGCGCCCAAGGGGTAGTGATTGATCTGGGCCAGCCCATAGTTCTGCCGACCGTAGGTTGAAAAAATGCGCCGCGTCTTGAAGAGATCGGGCAGGGCGCGGCCATGGCCGTCAAACCAGCGGGATTGGTCCAGCCGTGCGGGGTTGGGGCCACGGGGGCGGTGCACACCCGGCTGCGCATAGGTGCCGTCATTGCGGTAGAGGGTTTTGAACATGGCAGCCCGCCATGGCCAGTGCATCACCGCAGGGGCGCAGCGGGTAAAGCCTTCGGTCACCGGGCGGTCTTCGTAGCGGACCTGATCGCCACTGCCGAAAAGCCGCCACGTGAGGGTGATCGCCGTGGCTTCGGGCAGGGCGGCGTGCAGCGCGGAGAGGCTGTGATCGCCGACATGGATGTTTACAAATTCATCGACATCAAGGGGCAGGATCCAATCGGCCTGCTGCACGATCTCTAGTTCGGCAGCGGCCTTCAGCGCGGTGAACTGAATGCCGCCTTTCTCATAGGGGCCGTCGTTGCGGATGTGGGTGACACCGCCGAGCGCTTGCAGCCGGTCAAGCATGTCATCGGTGCCGTCGTCGCAATCGTTGGAAAAGACCAGCACATGATCGAACCCGATGGCGCGGTGATGGGCAAGCCATTCCAGCAAGAATGCGCCTTCGTTGCGCACACAAAGGATCGCGAGGTGGGAGACTTTACCACTCACGTCGGAAGGCCACGACTTTGTTATGCGAGCCGCGGTGGTAATAGGCCATGCTCGCCTGCATGAAGGCGGCAAAGACCTTATTGACCCCCTCAGGGCCGATCCATTGCGGATGCAACTCGATGATGGCGGCGCGCAGGGTGTCGAGCGGCAGCGACGGGATCAGGTCAACCTCAGCGCCTTCAATGTCGCAGATCAGAACGCTGGGGGCGATGTCGGCGAAAACCTCAGCCGCGCTCAGCACGTCGATTTGATGGGTCTCGGGCGGGGCTTCGCCTTCGAAACGGGTCATGGAGGAGGACAGGATCTGGTCGCGTACGTGGAAATCGACCTTGCCCGGCGCGGGGCCGAGGATGGCGTTGGTGACATGGGCATTGCTCAGCCCGTTGGCCGCATGGACCCGGCGGATATAGGGGATAAGGTTCGGGTTCGCCTCAAATGAATGAACCGAAGCCACGTTGCGTTTGCTGGCCACCAGCGTCGACATATAGCCCACGCCGCCACCCAGTTCGATCACCCGGTCGCCCTCCCTGACCACGCGCAGCGCGGCCTCGCTTTCTTTTGCCTCATAGGCGTTTTGGCGCAGTAGTTTGCGGACCCGCCCGCGCAGGATCGTTGGATCGTCGGGGAATTTCATGCCGCGGGAGTGGATGAAATTCGGCTCAGGCTTGGTGTCTGTCACGGGTCAGCTTTCCATATCGAGAGCGAGTGCATAGGCGACACGCTCGGTCGTGCTTAACTTGATGTTAAGCGCTTGGCGGTAGAGGTCGCGGAACTCTGGCGTTTGGTGCAGCTCTTCCGCCTTGGCGCGGTGCCAAGCAAGGCCCGCTTCGTGATGCGCGCGAAGCGGGTCGTCGGCCAGCAGGCGGGCCATCTCGGCGTGCAGACGCGGCAGGTTGCGCTGGATTGAGACATCTTGGTGGTCGTTCCAATCCATGCGGATCCAGTAGTTGATACCGATGGAGCGGTCGACATGCAGCGCCCGCCCGCGCTGACGTTTGACAAGAAAGGAGTCGGCTGAGCGCAGAGCGTAGTGGTTCAGTTGGAGCAGGTCATAGCCGATGTTGCTTTTGGAAGACCGCCACCCGTTGCGCAGCGCATCGCGCGTCATGTCGCGGCCCGAGCCGTTGACCCATTTGACCCGTTCCGCCTGCGCGTCGTCCAACTTGTTGGGCCGGTGGCAGGAGAGTTTTTCATAGGCGCCGATGTTGCGGAACATCGTCTTGAACCCCCATGCGGTATGGGGTTTCGGGCAAAAGCTGGGTGCGCAGTGGTCGAACTGGCCGATCACCGGCGCGCCCGACAGGGCGGTCACGCCGTTATGGCCAAAGAGCCGCCAAGTCATCGCGATATTGGTAGCCTCGGGCGCGGCGGCGAAAAAATCGTTGAGCGTGCCGTTGCCGGTGCGGATATTGACGAATTCGTCAACATCGATATGCGCGATCCATTCGGCGTCCCGGATCAGCGGCTCTTTCAGCGCTTGGTTCAATGCATGCTGCTGGGGCGAGTTGCCCTTCCAATCGTTGTTGTTGCGGTGTTGCAGGATGCCCATGTCTTGCAACCGTCCGAGCACGGCATCGGTGCCATCGGTGCAATAATTGGTGTAGATCAGGAAGTTATCAAAGCCCACTGCGCGGTGATAGGCGACCCATTCGAGGATATAGGGGGCCTCGTTCTTCATGCAGCCGACGATGACATTGCCGCTGTTGCCGGGCGGTAATTGGCGCGGCGGGACGGTAGTATAGGCAGGCGCGGGCTGGTCTTCGCCCTCGGGCGCCGTGTCGTTATGCGGGCGAAAGGGGCTGCTGAGGATCATCTCGTGGTTGACCTTTACCCGGTTCAAAAGCTGGGCATTGGCCGCGCGGGCGTCTTCTGAGGCGGCGGGGTCCGATAGCATCGCCTCGAATTTCGCGGCCGACTGGCGCGCCATCTCAGCCTCAGCGCGTTTCTGTGCCAGTGGGGTCGCGGTTGTTCGGATGCGGTGGGCAAAAGCGGCGAGGTACTGTGTGGCGCGAAAGCCGCGTTCGGGGTTTGCTTCGGTCCAAAGGGGTTCTGGCCTGTCGGGGGTGAGCGCCGCAGCCAGCGCGGAATATCGGGTGATGAGGGCTGCGTTGTCGCGGGCGAAATGGTCGGAGATTGGGGCGAGACTGCCGGGCGCGATCGCTGCGCCACCGATCTGCAGCGCCTGCAACATCTGGGTCCATGTGCTGCGCGGGCAAGAGAGGTCATGCGCTTGCAGATAGCGGATCAGCACATCGTTAAACGCGCGCATTCGGGCCAGCCAAGGCGCGGGCAGAGGGGCAAGCGCGCGGCCCGGATCAACCGGACCGAGGAGCGTGGTCAGGTCAAGGCTATCGGAAACTTCCCGCGCCCCGTCTTTGGACAGGAGATGCGGCAGGTCGAGCGGGCGGAATTGGACCTTTTCGGCCCCAAAGGCATCTGCCCAATGACTGTGAAGTGTTTGATAATCCAACCAGAAGGGCGGGTTTTGCACATCCGAGAATAGGCCAAAGTCGGGGGCATCCTCAGCAGGTTCGAGCGCGCCTTGCCACCAGTTGCCACGCTCCGCCAAGGCTAGTTCCTGCGTCAGCGGATGGCGCCGGCCTTCGGTCACGGCAAAGGAATAATGCGCGGTGAGAAGGCGAGCCTGTTCCTCAAGATGGGCGATAATGCGAATATCGTCGAAATAGGGGCTGAGCAGATCACGCAGACGGATAAGCTCTTCAGGCCGCGACAGCAGATTACCGAGTTGCGCCGCGCTGAGCACCACATGATCGGCGCGGGTCTCGGCCAAGTCACGAGGGATCAGCGCGTGGAATTCATCGCGCAGCGTGGCGCCGATCAGAGCACTGTCGAGCCCGCGTCGATAGCGCAGCAGTCCAACCGCATCAGGCGCGGCGCAGGCGGCATAGAGGCGGACGTGGTTCCAATCGGGGGCCAAAACCCCTTGTTTCAACAGCGCGCCCTTTTGCTGCTGCAAGATATTGCGCAGTCGCGCGGCGGCTTTTTCAGTCGGGCCGATGAACAGGGTGAGGCGCATCACTCGGCCACTTCTTTGCCGGTGTTGCTTTGGCCCCACCATGGCAAGTCGATGCCGAGGTAGGCGGCGATCTTGTCGCGGGCGCCGGGGTCTTCGATGTCGAATTCCAGAAAATTGGCGCAGCCAGCAAAGACCCGGCGGCAAAAGGTGAAATGCCCCTCGACCCATTTGGCGAGCTCGGCCTCGCTGCGGCCAAAGCCGCGGGGCAGGCCCGGCACATCCGCCTGTGGCAGGCGCCGGCGGCCCAGATTGTTCCAGCGCATCATGCTGTTCGCCGTCTTTGCCGGATCGCGGTGCGACAGCAGGAACTTGATGTCGGGGTGATGTTGCTGAATGGCGCTCAGCAGCCCCCAGTCGGTCTGCGGCCATAGGCTGCGGTCATGGCGCACGGCGCTCATCTCGTTGATCACGTCGAATTCTTGCAGCCGCGCCAGCGGGTCGCCGCTGGCAAAATAATCGGCATAGATGATCCGGCCGACATGCTCTCCGGTAATGTCAGGCAGGGCGCTTTGCCCTTTGCGGATGCGCCAATCGGCGACCCTAAGCCCCGCGTGGCGCAGCGCATCGGTGAGCGTGGTGGTGCCGGTCTTGGGCAGGCCAAGGTTGATGATCCGTGGGCCGGTCATTTCAGTCCAATCTCGGCGCGGACCTGCGCTTCGGCGGCGGAGTAGGGGCTGGCCTCGCGGAGTTGCGCCTGCATCGCGCGGTAGACCGGATCGGCCAGCAGGGCATCGCGGCGGGCGCGGTGCGCGGCCACGGCATTGGCATGAAGTTCAGCGATGCCGGGCAGCGCTTTGAGGCGGTCCATCTCGGCGCGCAGGGCGGGCAGGTAGCGCTGGATCGAGCGATCCTCCCAAGCTGCATCATTGCGGTCGCGCCAATAGGTGTCGTCAAAGGCGCGGTGTTCGCGGTTCACGTCACCCCGATCATTCTTGACTAGATAGCTGTCAAGCGAGCGCAGCGCGTAGTGGTTCAGGGTCGCAAAACGCCGCGCGCCGCGGGCGGGAAAGGCGCGGATGCGGCGCTTGTTGGCAGCGCTGCGGAAGGGCGCGGGCACCTGTCGGCCTGCGCCATCGGTCCAATGCGGTTGGTGTTTTTCGTCATCATGAAAAGGCCGGTGTGCGCCGTAGTAGCCTAGCGGGAAATCTTGCCGGACCAATGATTTAACCTCAATCGCCGTATCGGCGCACCAGATGTCGGGGTTATGGCTGCGGGTAAATTGCGCGATGATCGGTTCATCGACGAACTCCTCGATCCCGCCATTGGCGAAGAACTGGAAATGCAGCGAGATTGCCTGCGGATCGCCGCAGGCTGCGATCAGCGCGGGCAAGCGGTGGTCGCCTACATGGATGTTCAGAAACTCGTCCACGTCCGCGACCCAGACCCAATCGGCCTGCGTGACGACGGGTTGGCGCCGGGCATCCTTCAGCGCCTGCATCTGGTAGTTTCGGTTGGTGGCCGGGTTGGGCAGATGGGTGACGATACCGTGCCCGTCAAGCGCGCCCAGCAGGCGGTCGGTTCCATCGGTGCAATCATTTGAATAGAATAGGAAATCCGTGACCCCGATCACCCGATTGAAGGCAATCCATTCCAGCAGAAACGGGCCTTCGTTCTTGACGCAGGTGACAGCGGTGATGCGCATGTCAGACCCCGACGCGCCGGATCGCGATGAAAATGCTCTGTCCCATGTCCGCCCCTGTGGCCCCGTTGTTCCCGGTGACCGTCGATTATTGCTTGAGACTATGCCAGCGCGGAGAAATTACGTCAATCTGCCCGCGCCCTCTCAGACCCCTTGACGGGGCGGGGCGGGAATGCACCACTGGGGCCATGAAAAACATTGATACGATCGACGCGGTCCAAGAGATGCTAAGCGCTGAGGGCTATGTTTGCGACCGCGCGCTTGGGGTTGTGGTTTTCCTCAGCCTTACGCTGGGGCGGCCTTTGTTTCTGGAAGGCGAGGCGGGTGTCGGCAAGACCGAGATAGCCAAGGCGCTGGCCGCCGGGTTGGGGCGGCGGTTGATCCGGTTGCAATGCTACGAAGGGCTTGATGCGTCGAGCGCGGTTTATGAATGGAATTTCCCCGCCCAGATGGTGGCGATCCGCACGGCGGAGGCGGGCGGTGGCGCGGATCGGCGCGCGCTGACCCAAGAGTTGTTCAGCGACGACTACCTGATCGAACGCCCGCTTTTGCAGGCGCTGCGCCCCGATGAGAACGGCGCGCCGGTGCTGCTCATCGACGAGTTGGACCGCACCGACGCGCCTTTTGAGGGGTTTTTGTTAGAAGCGCTGAGTGATTTTCAGGTGACGATCCCCGAGCTTGGCACGATCCGTGCGCCGGAGCCGCCGATCGTGATCCTGACCTCCAACCGCACGCGGGAGGTGCATGACGCGCTGAAGCGGCGGTGCCTTTACCATTGGGTCGATTACCCGGATGTGGCGCGTGAGATGGCGATCCTTTCGGCCCGCGCGCCCGAGGCGGCAGAGGCGCTCAGCCGCGAGGTGGTGGCTTTTGTTCAGCAATTGCGGACGGAGGATCTGTTCAAGAAACCCGGCGTGGCAGAGACCATCGATTGGGCGAAATGTTTGCTGGCCTTGGATGTAACGACCCTAAGCCCCGAGGTCATCGCCGATACGTTGGGGGCGGTGCTAAAATACCAAGACGACATCGCCAAGCTGCAAGGGTCCGAGGCCGCGCGCATTCTCGAACAGGCCCGCGCGTCGCTGGTGCCCGCCTAAGCAGGATGGCTGAGCAGACCCCCCTCGACCTGCCGGACGACCCGAAGCTGGCGGGGAATATCACTCATTTCGCCCGCGCCCTGCGGCGGGCGGGGCTGTCCATCGGGCCGGGGCGCGTGGTGGAGGCGGTGGAGGCTGTCGTCGCCGTGGGGTTCACCAGCCGCCGTGATTTCTATTGGACGCTGCACGCTTGTTTCGTGAACCGCCCTGAACAGGCGCGGGTTTTTGCGCAGATATTCCGGCTTTATTGGCGCGATCCGCGCTATCTGGAACATATGATGGCCGCGATGCTGCCCGCCATCCGCAGTGTGCAAGAGGACCGCCCCGCAACCCCGGCAGAGAAACGCGCGGCAGAAGCCCTGCTGGACGGGGCCGAAGCGCCGGAACGAGAAGAGCAGCCCGAGCCGGAAGAGACCCTCATTGAAGTCGATGCGAGCCTCACGATGTCGGCGCGCGAGCGGCTCCGGACGCTGGATTTCGAACAGATGAGCCTTTCCGAGATGGCTCAGGCGAAGCGGATGTTGGCCAAGCTGGAACTCCCGGTGCCGCCGATGCCGAGCCGCAGGAATGTGGCAGCGGCACAGGGGCGGATTGATGTGGCACGCACGATGAAAGCGGCGCTGCGGCGCGGGGGAGAGATGGAACGGCTCTACCGGATGACTCCGCGCGCGCGCTATCCCAACCTTGTGGTGCTCTGTGATATCTCAGGCTCAATGAGCCAATACAGTCGGGTGATCCTGCATTTCCTGCACGCGGTGGCCAACAGCAAGGGCGCGGGCTGGGCACAGGTGCACGGGTTCACCTTTGGCACGCGGCTGACCAATATCACCCGGCATCTTGCGACCCGCGATGTGGATGCGGCGCTGGCAGCGGCGGGCGCGCAGGCGCAGGACTGGGAGGGGGGGACGCGCATTGGGGCCGCGCTGGCAGCGTTCAACTGCGATTGGTCACGGCGGGTTATGGGGCAGGGCGCGGTGGTCTTGTTGATTACAGATGGGCTGGACAGGGACGATCCGGCGGAGCTGGCCCGCCAGATGCAGCGGCTGCAACTCACCGCGCGGCGTGTGATTTGGCTGAACCCGCTGCTCCGCTGGGACGGTTTCGCGCCCAAGGCTGCGGGCATCCGCGCGATGTTGCCCCATGTCGATAGTTTTCGCGCGGGGCATTCCATTGCGTCGTTGGAGGCCTTGGCCGAGGCGATCTCGCGCCCCGATGATCTGGGCGAAAAGGCGCGCATGTTGGCGGGGTTGAACGCGGATGGCTAGGCGCGAGGCCGAGGGAGCCGGCTGCGGGTCTCTCCAAAACCAGAAGGTTTCGGAACCCCCCTTGATTGATCCCGGCCTGTCACCCGCCTGTCGTCGGCTCAAGCGAAATAGCCGCATCCCCTGAAGGGGCCCCTCGGCGATTTAGCTTGCCCCGCCGCCCTGCGCGCGACCGTTTGGTCTCAAGCAAGGGCGGCTCCGAAACCAGAGGTTCAGGCGAAGGCTTGCGCAAAGGTGCTGCGGTAAGTGGCGCGCAGATCTGCCAGCAGTGCAGAGGCCGCGCCGAAGCTGATCTCCTCTCCACCGAATGCGCCGACTTGGGCCACGGGCACGCCGGCCTCTTTGCCTGCGGCGATCAGGGCCTCAGCGGCCTCGGCGGTACAGGCCACAAGGTAGCGGGCCTGATCTTCGCCAAAGAGGGTGGCTGTGTCATCGCTCTCGATCTCGATGCCAATACCTGCGGTCTCGGCCAGCTCGAAGGCTGCGAGGGCGAGGCCGCCATCGCCAAGGTCGGTACAGGCGGAGATTTGGCCTGACTGGGCGCGGATGAATTCCCCGTGGCGGCGTTCGGCCACGAGGTCGACACGGGGCGCATCGCCCTCGGCCCGGCCGAAGGCTTCGGCGAGCAGGGCGGATTGGCCGAGGTGGCTGCCCGCGCTGCCGATCAAGAGGGCCACATGCCCCTCGCACAGCTGGTTGCAGATGATCTGGTCAATATTGTCGATCAGGCCGACCGCGCCGATGGTGGGCGTGGGCAAGATGCCCTTGCCGTCCGTCTCGTTATAAAGCGATACGTTGCCCGATACGATTGGCATGTCGAGCGCGCCTACGGCATCGCCGATGCCTTTGATGGCGCCGACGAACTGGCCCATGATTTCGGGCTTTTCGGGATTGCCGAAGTTGAGGTTGTCTGTTGTTGCCAATGGTTTGGCGCCCACAGCGCAGAGGTTGCGATAGGCTTCGGCCACGGCCTGTTTACCGCCCTCGGTGGGGTTGGCTTTGACGTAGCGCGGGGTCACGTCGGAAGTGAAGGCCAGCGCCTTGTCGGTGCCATGGACCCGCACGATGCCAGCGCCGAGGCCGGGCAGGCGGACGGTGTCGCCCATGACCATCGTGTCGTATTGCTCATAGACCCACGCTTTGGAGGCGTGGTTCACGGAGCCGATTAGGGCGCGGAGGCCTTCGATCGGGTCGATGCTGGGCGCGTCGGACAAAGCGGCGGCGGCAGGGGTTTCGACCCAAGGACGGTCATATTCCGGCGCGGTGGAGGCGAGTTTCGACAGCGGCAGGTCGGCTTTGACCTCGCCATGGAGGCAGATGAGGAAACGGTCCTCGGGGAGGGTTTCGCCCACGATGGCGAAGTCGAGGTCCCATTTGTCGAAAACCGCTTTGGCTTCGGCTTCAAGCTCGGGGCGCAGGACCATGAGCATACGCTCTTGGCTTTCGCTGAGCATCATTTCATAGGCCGTCATATGCGGTTCCCGCGTCGGGACCTTTTCAAGGTCGAGGCGCACGCCGAGGCCGCCTTTGTCGCCCATTTCCACGGCGGAGCAGGTCAGGCCCGCAGCGCCCATGTCTTGGATTGAGATCACGGCGCCGGTTGCCATCAGCTCGAGCGTGGCTTCCATCAGGCGCTTTTCGGCGAAAGGGTCGCCGACTTGGACAGTCGGGCGTTTCTCTTCGATGGTGTCGTCAAATTCGGCGGAGGCCATGGTCGCGCCACCGACACCGTCGCGGCCAGTTTTGGCCCCGAGGTAGACCACCGGCATGCCGACACCGGAGGCGGCAGAGTAGAAGATTTTGTCGGCATCTGCGAGGCCCGCCGCGAAGGCGTTCACGAGGCAGTTGCCGTCATAGGCTGTGTCGAACCGCACTTCGCCGCCGACGGTCGGCACGCCGAAACAGTTGCCATAGCCACCGACGCCTTCGACGACGCCATGTACAAGTTGGCGGGTCTTGGGGTGATCAGGGCGGCCAAAGCTGAGCGCGTTCATCGCAGCAATCGGGCGCGCACCCATGGTGAAGACATCGCGCAGAATGCCGCCGACGCCTGTGGCCGCACCTTGGTAGGGTTCGATGTAGGAGGGGTGGTTGTGGCTCTCCATCTTGAAGACCAGCGCTTGGCCATCGCCGATATCGACCACGCCTGCGTTTTCGCCGGGGCCGCAGATCACTTGCGGGCCATCGGTGGGCAGGGTGCGCAGCCATTTCTTGGAGGACTTGTAGGAGCAATGCTCGTTCCACATGGCAGAGAAAATGCCCATCTCGGTGTAGTTTGGCTCGCGCCCGAGGATGTTGACGACCTCGGCGTATTCCTCGGGGGTGAACCCGTGGCTGGCGATAAGGTCGGGCGTGATGGCTGGATCTTGCATGGAAATTCCCCGGCTGGCGCGTTTGCGCCCTCATACAAGGGGAAATGCCGGGGGGGAAGTGGCTTTGGCCGCCTGTGGGCTGAAAGAAGGCGATGGACCAAAAAAAAGGCCGAGCTAAAAGCTCGGCCAAGTCCAACAGGGAGGTATGAAGCGACGCGCCCTCAGGCTGTCAATCTTCATAATGGTGAAATAGGAGGCAGGGCTGTTCAAATCAAGGCTATTTAACATCGCAAGTCATCATGGCCGATATGCGCTTATTGCATGGCTTGCGGTGGGGCTGCGGTTCAGTTGTCGCCTTCGACCCGTTCGCGCCATTGTTTGCGGTAGGTTATGATCTCTTCCTGCATAAAATCCTTGAAGGCGGCGACGCGCTTGGATTGGCGAAGCTCTTCGGGATAGGCGAGGTAGACCGGCACTTCGGCGGATTCGATATCGGGCATCACCTGCACGATATGCGGGAAGTCTTGGATCAGGTAGTTGGGGAGCACGCCAAGGCCAAGGTGATGCACCACGCCTTGCAACACGCCGAAGTAGTTGTTCACCGTCAAGAGCGAACGCAGGTCATACATCATCAGCTCTTTGACTAGTTGCAGCCCGGCACCGACTTGATCGCTGTCGGTGTTCTGACAGATCAACCGGTGGTCGGTCATGTCTTCCATCCGCTCTGGCGTGCCGTGTTTTTCCAGATATTCGGGGCTGGCGTAGAGCCCCATCCGCACGGTCATCAGCCGTTTGCGGACCAGATCGGCCTGACTTGGTTCTTTCATGCGGATCGCTACGTCGGCCTCGCGCATCGGCAGGTCGAGCACGCGCTCTTCAAGCATCAAGTCGACCTTAAGGTCTGGGTATTGCTCATAAAGTTTCGGCAAGCGCGGGGCGAGCCAGAGGGTGCCGAAACCGGTGGTGGTGGTCACGCGCAATTCGCCAAAGACTTCTTCCTCACTGTCGCGAATGCGCGCGGCGGCGGCGTCAAGTCGCTTGGCCATGGCCGAGGTGGCGTCGAACAAAAGCTCGCCCTGTTCGGTCAGGATCAGTCCGCGCGCGTGGCGGTGGAAGAGGTTGGTATTAAGCTGTTCCTCAAGCCCGCGAATCTGCCGACTGACGGCAGATTGCGACAGGTTAAGCTTGTCGCCTGCATGGGTCAGCGACCCGGCATCGGCCACGGCGTGAAAAATTCTGAGTTTGTCCCAATCCATGGCCCGTACTTTCCTTGCCCAGCCTTTCTCCTACCTTAATAGCCGGGAGAAAACAGCACAAACCGTCCCCTGCAGGGCTGCCGTTGCGGAATAACTGCTATACAGGTCAGCATCTGTGACCTATATAGGAGGCAATCATGCAAGACTGACGTGCTAGGGAGGGCCCGCCATGACAACGCAAAAGATTTCACTGAACGATCGTTTCGACCTTGAGAAAAGCCCGGTGCTGCTGAACGGCACGCAGGCGCTGGTTCGGCTGATGATGATGCAGTCCGTCCGCGACCGCGCGGCGGGGCTGAACACCGCAGGCTATGTGACCGGCTACCGGGGCAGTCCGCTGGGCGGGGTCGACCTGCAAATGCAGCGTTCAGAGAAGAAACTCGCCGAGCATAACGTGCGCTTTGAGCCGGGGCTGAACGAAGACCTCGCGGCGACGATGCTTTGGGGCAGCCAGCAGGCAGAACTCCGCGGTGAAGGGAAGTACGATGGCGTCTATGGCCTGTGGTACGGCAAAGGCCCGGGGGTGGACCGCACCGGGGATGTGATGCGCCATGCGAATATGGCGGGCACTTCGCCTCATGGTGGTGTGTTGATGGCCATGGGGGACGACCATACCGGCGAATCCTCCACCGTGTTGCACCAGTCGGAATGGGCGATGGTGGATGCCTATATGCCGGTGGTCTCGCCCGCCGGTGTGCAGGAAATCCTTGACTACGGCATCTACGGCTGGGCGCTCAGCCGGTTCTCGGGCCTTTGGGTCGGCCTGAAGACGATGAAGGACACCGTGGAGGCCACTAGTGTGGTGAACGGTGATCCGAACCGGATGAAGCTGATTACGCCGGAGTTCGACATGCCTGATGGCGGTCTGAGCATCCGTCTGGGCGATACGCCGCATCTGCAAGAAGCGCGGATGATCGACTACAAACGCTTCGCCGCCGAGGCGTTCTCTCATGCCAACAAGATGGACAAGCGCGTCTGGGGCAAGCGCGGGGCCAAGATCGGCTTTGCCGCTGCGGGCAAGAACTGGCTCGATCTGGTTCACGCGCTGAGCTTGCTGAACATTGATGAGAGCGAAGCCGAGCGGCTTGGCATCACCACTTATAAGATCGGTCAGACCTTCCCGCTTGACATGCAGGGGTTCCACGAATGGGCCGACGGGCTTGATCTGGTGGTCGTGGTCGAAGAAAAGCGCAAGCTGATCGAAGTGCAGATCAAGGAAGCGCTGTTCAATGATACCCACCGCCGCGTCTATGGGTGGCACAAAGGTGGCGCGGGCATGGAGCATGGCGAAGAGTTGTTCCCGACCCGTGGCGCGCTCGACCCTATTCTGATCGCCGAAAAGATCGGCGGCATTCTGTTGGAAGAGGGCCGCGAGACCGATGGGATCCGCGCGGGGCTTGAGGCGCTGAACGAGGCACGCCGGTCGGACAATGCCGAAGATATCGCCGCGCGACTGCCGTATTACTGCGCGGGCTGCCCGCATAACTCCTCGACCAAAGTGCCAGAGGGCTCCCGCGCCTATGCGGGGATCGGCTGTCACTATATGGTGCAATGGATGGACCGTGAGACCACGGGCTTCACCCATATGGGCGGCGAGGGTGCGAACTGGATCGGCGAGGCGCCGTTCTCTAATACAGAGCATGTGTTCCAGAACCTTGGCGACGGCACCTACAACCACTCCGGCGTGCTGGCCATTCGGGCCGCCATCGCGGCGGGGACAAACATCACCTACAAGATCCTCTATAACGATGCGGTTGCGATGACCGGCGGTCAGCACAACGAGGGCGACCTTGACGCCTACCGCATCGTCGAAGAGTTGAAGGCGATGGGCGTGAAGAACCTCGCCGTGGTCTATGACCAGAAGGAAGACGTGGACCTGTCGCGCTTCAAGGGTGTCGAAATCCACGAGCGCGCCGAGATGCCGAATGTGCAAAAGGCCTACCGCAAGCACAAGGGCGTCAGCGCCATCGTCTATATCCAGACCTGCGCCGCCGAGAAGCGCCGCCGCCGCAAGCGCGGGCTGTTCCCGGATCCCGACAAGCGCGTTTTCATCAACGAGGACGTTTGCGAGGGCTGCGGCGATTGCGGTGTGCAGTCGAACTGCGTGGCCGTGGTGCCGAACGAGACCGAGCTGGGCCGCAAACGCGCCATTGACCAGTCGCAGTGCAACAAAGACTTCTCTTGTATTGACGGGTTCTGCCCCTCCTTCGTGACGCTGGAAGGCGCCAAGATCCGCAAGGATCCGACCACCGAACTGACCATCCCCGACCTGCCGATGCCGGACCTGCCCAAGATCGACGGCACCCATAACGTCGTCATCACCGGTGTCGGCGGCACCGGGGTCGTGACCATCGGCGCGCTGCTGGCGCAGGCGGCACAGCTTGATGGTAAGGGGGCTGGCATGATGGAGATGGCGGGCCTTGCCCAAAAAGGCGGTGCGGTGCATATCCACTGCCGTCTGGCCGAACGTCCCGAAGACATCAGCGCAATCCGTGTGGCCACCGGCGAGGCGCATGCGCTGATCGGCGGCGATCTGGTGGTTTCCGCCGGCCATAAGACACTGGGTCTGACCCGCGCCGGGCGCACCGGTGCGGTGGTGAACTCGCACCAGATCATCACCGGCGATTTCACCCGCGATACCGAGTTTCAGATGCCCTATGACCGGCTGAGCCTCGCGCTCGAAGCGCGTTTGAAGGATGATGTCGCGATGTTTGATGCCTCGGATCTGGCCAAGGCGAGTTTGGGCGACTCGATCTTTTCCAACATGATGATCTTCGGCGCCGCATGGCAGCGCGGCCTTCTGCCCCTCTCGTTCGACAGCTTGATGCAAGCGATCGAGATGAACGGCGCGGCGGTAGAGCGCAATAAGCGCGCGTTTGAGATTGGCCGCTGGGCCGTGCTCTATCCCGAAGACGCCAAAGCGGTAAGCCAGCCTGATAACGTGGTGGAATTGCCCAAATCGCTGGGGGAGAAGATCGCCTTCCGTGAGAACCACCTGACCGAGTATCAGGGTAAGGGACTGGCCAAGCGCTACACGAAGATGCTCGACGGTATTGAGGACCGTGCCGTCAAGGCGGCGGTGGCGATGGGCTATCATAAGCTCCTGAGCTACAAGGACGAATACGAGGTCGCCCGCCTGTTGATCACCAGTCGTGACAAGGCGCGGGCGCAGTTCGACGGCGATTTCAACATGACCTTCCACATGGCGCCGCCGCTCTTGTCCAAGATGGGGCCCAACGGTCGGCCACAGAAGCGGGAATTTGGCCAATGGCTCGAAGGGCCGCTGCGGGTCATGGCGAAGTTCAAGGGGCTGCGCGGCACGCCTTTCGATCCCTTCGGCTATACCGCCGAGCGCAAGATGGAGCGCGCGTTGATCAAACAGTATGAGGCCGACATGGCCGAAGTACTGCCCAAACTGACCGATCAGACCCGCGACGCCATCGTGGCGCTGGCCGAACTGCCGTTGCAAATTCGCGGTTTCGGTCCGGTGAAACAGGCCAATGAAGCCAAGGCCGAGAAGCGCCGCGAGGAACTGCTGGCGGTGATCCGCGCGGGCGGCACCTCCACGGCCAAGGCAGCGGAGTAATACGGCTGTTACATTTCTGGGCTAGGGAGAGCATCAGTGCGATCCTGAGGCCCAGATGTGACCTACGCCCGTGACATAAGCTATGCCCATTCCGCCCGAACTCGGGGCGGGAGGGCGCTCATCCGATTGATGGAAAACACCACCGGGCGGGTGTCCTTGTTAAAACGGGCGGAGGGCTACGAAGACGATCTGGCCGCGGGGCTGGGGTTCTTTGATGCCATGGTGCGGCGCTGTGGTTTGACATTGGATGTGATGCGCGGGTCCTTGGCCGATATTCCAAAGCGCGGCCCTGTCATCCTAATCGCCAATCATCCCTACGGCATTCTGGACGGGCTGATGCTGGGCCATATCCTCAGCGAGACGCGCGGTGACTTTCGGATCATGGCCAATGCGGTGTTCAGCCAAGCGCCGGATCTGGCGCATCATCTTTTGCCGATCAGCTTTGCCGAAGACCGCGCCGCGCTGGCGCTGAACCTCGCCACGCGCCGGACCGCGTTGGATTATCTAGACCAAGGCGGTGCGATTGGCATCTTCCCGGGGGGCACGGTCAGCACCGCCGCGCGCCCCTTTTCGCAAGCGATGGACCCCGGATGGCGCAGTTTCACCGCGCGCATGATCGCCAAGTCTAACGCCACGGTGGTGCCGATCTATTTCGACGGCCACACCAGCCGGTTGTTCCAAATAGCCAGCCACCTGCATGCCAATCTGCGAATGGGGCTGCTGATCAAAGAGTTCCGCGCCCGTGTCGATAGCCCCGTGCGCGTGGCCATCGGCGACCCGATTCCGCGCACCATGCTTGACCCGCTGGCGGGGGACGCAAAAGCGATGATGGATTTCCTGCGCAAAGCCACTTATGAGTTGTCACCAAAGCCGGGCCAGTATCAGGGTCTTGGCTATGAGTTTGAGGAACGGCATAGAGCCGACAGGTGACGACAGACCATGGCAGTTGGTATTTTCGATTCGGGGCTGGGCGGGCTGACCGTCTGGAACAAGGTGCAAGAACGGCTGCCGGAGGTGGATTTTGTCTATCTCGCTGACAGCGCCCATGCGCCCTACGGCGTGCGCAATGCCGATGATATCTATGCGCTGACCTGTGCCGCCGTGCAGCGGCTGTTTGATGCGGGCTGCGATCTGGTGATTCTTGCTTGTAACACTGCCTCGGCCGCTGCGCTGCGCCGGATGCAAGAGGGTTGGATTCCCCGCGACAAACGGGTGCTGGGCGTCTTTGTGCCGCTGATCGAAGCGATGACCGAACGCCAATGGGGCGACAACTCCCCGCCGCGCGAAGTAGCGGTGAACCATGTGGCGCTTTTCGCCACACCCGCGACGGTGGCAAGCCGTGCCTTTCAGCGTGAACTGTCCTTCCGCGCCATCGGGGTGGATGTCGAAGCTCAAGCCTGCGGCGGGGTGGTCGATGCCATCGAAGAGGGCGATATGATCCTCGCCGAAGCGCTGGTGCGCAGCCACGTCGATGCGTTGAAACGCAAGATGCCCAACCCCGACGCCGCGATCTTGGGCTGTACCCATTACCCGCTGATGCAGGAGGCGTTTCAGGCGGCCTTGGGCGGGCAGGTCAAAGTGTTTAGCCAAGCCGAGTTGGTGGCGGATTCATTGGCGGATTATCTTGAGCGGCACCCCAATATGATGGGCAGTGGCGAGGCGGCGTTTCTCACCACCGGCGATCCCGCCCGGGTGAGCGACCGTGCGACGCAGTTCCTGCGACGACAGATCACATTCACCGCCGCCTGAACTCCAATTATATTTCGTTCCGAACAAGGGGACAGACCATGACCCAGAACATCGCCATTCTTGGCGCCTCCGGCTATACCGGGGCAGAACTCATCCGGCTGATCGCTGGCCATTCTTCGATGAAAATCACCGCTTTGGGGGCGAACTCCAAGGCGGGGCAGTCGATGGCCGAGGTGTTTCCGCATCTGCGCCATCTTGATCTGCCCACATTGGTCACGATTGAAGAAATCGACTTTTCGCAGATTGATCTGTGCTTTTGCGCGTTGCCGCATAAGACCAGCCAAGAGGTGATCGCGGCGCTGCCCAAAGACCTGAAGATTGTCGACCTCTCTGCCGATTTTCGCCTGCGCGACCCGGAGGATTACGCCAAATGGTACGGCAACAAACACGCGGCTGTCGATGTGCAGAAAGAGGCGGTGTATGGGCTCACCGAATTCTACCGCGCGGAAATCGCCGCCGCGCGTCTGGTGGCGGGAACGGGCTGCAACGCGGCCACGGGGCAGTTTGCCCTGCGCCCCCTGATTGCGGCGGGGGTGATTGATCTGGATGACATCATCCTCGACCTGAAATGCGCCGTCTCCGGTGCGGGGCGCTCGCTCAAGGAAAACCTGCTGCATGCGGAATTGAGCGAGGGCTATCACGCCTATGCGCTTGGCAGCACGCACCGGCATCTGGGCGAATTCGATCAGGAATTCTCGGCCATTGCCGGGCGGTCCGTGCAGGTGCAATTCACCCCGCATCTGGTGCCCGCAAACCGCGGCATCTTGGCAACCTGCTATGTTAAAGGCGACGCGCAGGCGATTTATGAGACGCTGCAAAACGCTTATGCAGATGAGCCCTTTATCGAGGTTCTCCCCTTCGGCGAAGCGCCCAGCACCCGGCATGTGCGCGGCTCGAACTTCTGCCATATCGGCGTGGTCGCTGACCGTCAGACCGGGCGGGCGACAGTGGTCGCGGCGCTCGATAACCTGACCAAAGGCTCCAGCGGCCAGGCGTTGCAGAACGCGAACCTGATGCTCGGCCTGCCGGAAACCGAGGGGCTGATGATGGCCCCGCTGTTCCCATGAAGAGCCTCAAGAAACAGCGCCGGATCCAGATCATCGCGGTGGCAGCGGTGGCCTTGGTGCTGTCCACCGCCTTGATCGGCTATGCCCTGCGCGACGGGATCAACTATTTTCGCGCGCCGAGCCAAGTGATTGCCGAGCCGCCCGGCCCGGCAGAGGTGTTCCGCATTGGCGGGCTGGTCGAGGAAGGGTCACTGAAGCGTGGACAGGGCGAACAGATTCGCTTTGCCGTGACCGATGGCGGGGCCTCGGTGCCGGTGGTCTTTACCGGGGTGCTGCCTGATCTGTTTGAAGAGAACCAAGGCATGGTCGGCACCGGGCGTTATATCGATGGGACTTTCGAAGCCTCTGAAATCCTTGCCAAACATGACGAGACTTACATGCCCAAGGAAGTGACGGACGCGCTGAAAGAGCAGGGCGTCTACCGCGAGCCCGAAGGGTGATCTGCGCGCAACGCACGCGGGGCTGAGCCCCCGTTAACCCATCCGGCCGAGCCTGTTTGCACCCAAGACAGGAGAGCCCGCGATGCAGACCGTTCGAGAGATCGCCAACGCCATCGTCGCCCGGGAGGGCGGCTTTGTGAATGATCCCGATGACCCCGGCGGGGCGACGAAATTCGGGGTGACGATCCATACCATGCGCCGATTGGGGCTGGATCTGACGGGGGATGGCGCGGTCGATGCGGCCGATGTGCGCCGCCTTAGCCGCGCGCAGGCGGTGGATATCTTTGTCAGACATTACTTCAACGCCCCGCGCATCGCGGAATTGCCCGCGCCGTTGCAGCCGAGCGTTTTTGACATGTATGTTAATGCGGGCAGCAATGCGGTGAAGATCCTGCAAAGCTTGCTGCGCGAGATGGGGCAAGAGATCGCGGTTGATGGTGCCATCGGGCCGCAAACCATCCGCGCCGCCCATGCCGCGTGGCAGGCCGCCACTGATCATCTGGTCGACGCCTACGGTATCGCGCGGCGCAACTACTACTTCCGCCTTGCGGACCGCCGCCCCGCCAGCCGCAAATACGCGCGCAGCCGGGCAGGCGGTAAGGGCGGCTGGGTCCGGCGCGCCGAAGAGTTCATCGCACCGCAATATCACATGAGCGACGCAGATTTCGCACGGAGGGTGGCACAATGGGACTGATCGAACGTATCTTTACGACGGTTTTCGGCGGCGAGCGCAATGTCATCCGCGACACGGTCGAAGTGTTTCGCGAGAATGCCGAGGCCGGGGCGCAGCGTGCCCATGCGGTGCAGGGCCAAGCGATAGCGCAATATGGGGCGGAGTTCGCTCAAGCTCGGCAGGGCGGCTTTGACCGCTTCATGGATGGGATCAACCGTTTGCCCCGCCCGATGCTTGCGCTCGGCACCTTGGGGCTGTTCGTTACGGCAATGGTTAACCCTTTGTGGTTTGCCGAACGGATGCAGGGCATCGCGCTGGTGCCAGAGCCGCTTTGGTGGCTGTTGGGCGTGATCGTGTCCTTCTACTTCGGGGCGCGGCAGCAGATGAAATCGCAGGAGTTTCAGCGCGCCATCGTGGGCACCATCGCGCGGGTGCCGCAGGTGGTGGAGAATATCGAGACCCTGCGCGCGTTGCGCGCAGATAGCCCCCATGTGGCCGACACGGGTGCCGACAGTCGCTTGGCGCTCGCTGTGGTCTCACCGTCGGACAACGCGGCCCTAGACGCATGGCGCCGCAGCCGCGCCTGACTGCGACCGATTGACCGTTTCCTAGGTTTGATTTGCCATGGCTTAGGGGGCTTAGACCCCCTATAGTCCGCCCCATGATTACAGAGCTTGGACATTTCGCGCTTGTGCTCGCCTTTGGCGTGGCCCTTGTACAGATGGTGGTGCCGATGTGGGGCGCTTGGCGGGGCCGCGCGGGCTGGATGGCGGTGGCTGAACCGGCGGCGGCGGCGCAGTTCATCCTGATTGCGCTGTCCTTTGGCGCGCTGATGTGGGCCTTCATCACCTCGGATTTTAGCCTGCAACTGGTGGTGGCCAACAGCCATTCCGCCAAACCGATGCTGTATAAGATCAGCGGGACATGGGGCAACCACGAAGGCTCGATGCTGCTGTGGGTGCTGATCGTGGCGCTTTTCGGGGCCATGGCCGCGTGGTTTGGCGGCAATCTGCCGCCGCGGTTACGCGCGCGGGTGCTGTCGGTGCAGGCGGCGATTGGCGTGGCTTTTCTGGCGTTTATCCTTTTCACCTCGAACCCTTTCCTGCGCATGGGCACACCGCCCTTTGATGGCCAAGACCTGAACCCGCTGCTGCAAGACCCCGGTTTGGCCTTTCACCCGCCATTTCTCTATCTCGGCTATGTTGGCCTCAGCATGGCCTTCAGCTTTGCCGTGGCGGCGCTGATCGAAGGGCGCGTGGATGCGGCGTGGGGCCGGTGGGTGCGGCCTTGGACACTGGCGGCTTGGGTGTTTCTGACCATCGGCATCGCGCTCGGGTCTTGGTGGGCCTATTATGAGCTTGGCTGGGGCGGTTTCTGGTTCTGGGATCCGGTCGAGAATGCGAGCTTCATGCCCTGGCTCTTGGCGGCGGCGCTGCTGCATTCGGCGATTGTGGTGGAAAAACGCGAGAGCTTGAAAAGCTGGACCATCCTGCTGGCGATCCTTGCTTTCGGTTTCTCGCTGATCGGCACCTTTATCGTGCGTTCTGGTCTGCTGACCTCCGTCCATGCCTTTGCCAACGACCTTGAGCGCGGGGTCTTTATTCTGGCCATTTTGGGGTCTTTCACCGGCGGGGCGCTGGTGCTCTACTCGCTGCGCGCATCGGCGCTTGAGGCTAAGGGCGTCTTTGGCCTTTTGAGCCGTGAGACCGCCTTGGTGGTGAACAATCTGCTGCTGGCTGTGGCCTGTTTCGTCGTTTTCGTGGGCACCATGTGGCCGCTGGTGGCCGAGATGTTCCTTGACCGCAAACTCAGTGTCGGACCGCCATTCTTTAACGCTGCATTTACTCCTTTCATGGTAGCGCTTGGACTGATCCTGCCGATCGGCAGCGCGATGCCGTGGAAACGTGCCAAGATCATGCGCGCACTATACCCGCTGCGCTATGTCTTCCTCTTGGCGCTGGCGCTTGGGGGCTTGGCCTTTGCCATGCAGTCCGGACGCGGGCTGTTGGGGCCTGTGGGCATGTTCCTTGGGGCATGGCTGCTGATGGGCACCGCGGTGGATGTGATGCAGCGTTTGGGCCGCGGCCCGGGTAAGTTGCGCCGTCTACGGCGTCTGCCGCGCGCTGATTGGGGCAAGGCCACGGCGCATGGCGGGCTGGGCATCACCATGGCCGGGATCGCGGGGCTGATGGCTTGGGCCGTGGATGACATCCGCGTGGCCCGGATTGATGAGCCTTTTGACGTGGGCAGCTACACGCTGACCCTCCGCAACGTGAGTGAAGTCAGGGGGCCGAACTACCTCAGCACTATGGCTGAGATCACGCTGGCGCAGGAGGGCGATGTGATCTCGACCCTGCGGCCTGAAAAGCGGTTCTACCCCGTGGCGCAGATGCCGACGACCGAGGCGGCGATCGATTATAACCTCGCCCGGGACATCTATGTGGTGATCGGCGATGCGCAGGACGGCGGCGGTTGGGCTGTGCGGACCTATATCAAACCGATGACCAATTGGATTTGGATCGGTTGTGCGCTGATGGCGCTTGGCGGGGTACTGAGCCTGAGCGACCGGCGTTTCCGTGTCGCGGCGGGCGCACGCAAACAACCAGCAGGGGTGCCTGCGGAATGAAGCGGCTGCTGCTGATCCTGACCCTGCTCGCCAGCCCGCTTTGGGCGGTTCAGCCTGACGAGGTGTTGGACGATCCCGCATTGGAGGCCCGCGCGCGGGAGCTGAGCCAAGGTCTGCGCTGCCTCGTTTGCCGTAACGAAAGCATCGATGAGAGCAACGCAAGCCTTGCGCGCGATCTGCGCATCTTGCTGCGCGAACGGTTAGTGGCAGGCGACAGCGATGAGGAAGCGGTGGATTTCATTGTCGACCGCTACGGTGAATATGTCCTGCTTAACCCGCAGGCCACGGGGGCCAATTGGCTGCTGTGGGGCGCGGGACCGCTGATGCTTTTGTTGGCCGGAGGGCTCGGGGTGGTCTATCTGCGTGGCCGTGCGCGCAGCAAAACCCCGACCGAGGCCCCACTCTCGCCCGAGGAAGAAGCCCGCCTGCGCGATATTCTCGACCGCTGACGCCCCGTTGCACTGGCAGTGACAACTTGCTTTGATATGCTGCGGCCAAGCAATCAAGGATAGCAAGATGGACTATGAAACGATCACCTATGCGCTGACCGATGATGTCGCGTTGATCACGCTGAACCGCGCCGACAAGATGAATGCGCTGACCACCCAAATGCGGGCGGAGCTAACCCATGCGGTGACCGAAGGCGGGCGCGCGGCGCGGGTCGTGGTCCTGACAGGGGCGGGGCGTGCCTTTTGCTCGGGGCAGGACTTGGCCGACCGGGCAGGCGGCGTCGCCGATCTGGAGAAAACACTGCGCGAAGAATATGCCCCGCTGCTGCGCGCCATCATCAACTGCCCCGTGCCGACTATCGCCGCCGTGAACGGCCCGGCAGCGGGGGCGGGGGCGAATATCGCGTTGGCCGCCGATGTCGTCTTTGCCAGTGAGAGCGCTTATTTCATGCAGGCTTTCACCCGCATTGGCTTGATCCCTGACGCGGGCGGCACCTATGCGCTGCCGCGCCAGATGGGCATGGCCAAGGCGATGGGCGCGGCCCTTTTCGCCGATAAGATCACCGCGCGGCAGGCCGATGACTGGGGCATGATCTGGCAAGCCGTACCGGATGCGGAATTCGACGCCCATTGGCGCGCCAAGGCCACACAACTGGCCGCCGGCCCTACAGCGGCCTATGCAGAGGCCAAGAAAGCGATCCGCGCGTCTTGGGACAATGGGTTGGAGGATCAACTGTCGCTGGAGGCCGAGGCGCAGGGCCGCTGCGGAAAGTCACAAGATTTCGCCGAAGGGGTCATGGCCTTTACCCAAAAGCGCAGCCCGAAGTTTCAGGGTCGGTAAGGCTAGCAGCTCCGCTCGACCAAAAGCACATCGCTTGCCGAAGGTGCCGGGCCATGGGCCCGCGCCACCACCGCCACCGCGACCCCATCCGCCAAAACCGTATGCACGGAGTTCGACACCTGCGCGATGGTGATCCGTGGCGGGGTCTGGCCCTTGTCATAGACCACCGCGATCTGATCGCAATCATGCAGGGTGTCGGGCACCAGTGCACCCTGAGGGCCGGGGATTTCACTGGTCTTGGCGGGCGTCAGACCGGTGGCGCAGTCCCAGCGAAGCCCTTTGGTCCGTTCTGATCCGGTCATCGTGCTTTCCTTCGTCGCGGGCGGGCTGCTAGCTGCCAAATATCATCTACCTTTGGGGCGGACTCCAGCCGGACCGCGAGAGGGGAAATCCCTCAATGCAGTGCCGCGATAATGCCTTTCCCACCCCGAAAAGGCCTCTTGATGTGAGGGTATCGCCCCGGGGGGATTCCCGTCAAGCGGGACTGGGCCATTGTCACGCGGGGCGAAACAGTGCCGTAATTTGGCCGTAATTTGCGCCTCGGTGTTTCGCAACTGGCAAAACGCTTGGAAACATTCACTGTTTTTCGGACCCATTGCATACGTCGCGAGAAGTGGCGTCGATTTACGCGATTCGGAGCCGGGGTATTCGCACGCCACTTCGCATCTTAATTGTTGCCCTAGGGTCAACAACGTCCCATGCGGGTGCCGTTTGCAGGGCCGGGGCAAAATGCGAAACGCCCCGGAAATCCGGGGCGTTTGCGAAGTCACTGACGGTTGGTTCAGCGGTTCTCGATGTCGACGTAGTCGCGCTTGTCTTCACCAAGGTAAAGCTGACGCGGACGACCGATTTTAAGCTGCGGATCGCTGATCTGCTCTTTCCACTGCGAGATCCAGCCCACGGTCCGCGCGAGCGCGAAGATCGGGGTGAACATCGATGTGGGGAAGCCCATCGCTTCGAGGATGATGCCGGAATAGAAATCCACGTTCGGGAAAAGCTTCTTCTCCGCGAAATACGGATCTTCCAGCGCGGCCTTTTCCAGTTCCTTGGCGACCTGAAGGATCGGGTTGTTCTCGACCCCCATCAGTTCCAGAACTTCGTCGGCGCTTTCCTTCATCACGGTCGCGCGCGGGTCATGGTTTTTGTAAACGCGGTGACCAAAGCCCATCAGGCGGAAGGGATCGTTTTTGTCCTTGGCGCGGGCGATGAACTCAGGAATGCGATCGGGCGTGCCGATTTCCTTGAGCATCTCGAGGCAGGCTTGGTTTGCACCACCATGCGCCGGACCCCAGAGGCAGGCGATGCCAGCAGCGATACAAGCGAAGGGGTTGGCGCCCGAAGAAGACGCCAGACGCACTGTGGAGGTCGAGGCGTTCTGTTCGTGGTCCGCGTGGAGGGTAAAGATCCGGTCCATCGCACGGCTCAGGATCGGGTTAACCTCATGGTCTTCGGCCGGAACGGCAAAGCACATGCGCAGGAAGTTCGACGCATAGTCCAGATCGTTGCGCGGATAGACGAAGGGTTGGCCGATAGTGTATTTATAGGCCATCGCCGCGATGGTCGGCATCTTGGCAATCAGACGGATCGTCGCGACTTCGCGCTGGTGCTCGTCGTTGATGTCGGTGCTGTCGTGATAGAAGGCCGACATCGCGCCGACCACGCCCACCATGATTGCCATCGGATGCGCGTCGCGACGGAACCCACGGAAGAAGTTCATCATCTGCTCGTGCAGCATGGTGTGGTTGGTCACCAAGCATTCGAAATCTTCAAGCGCCTTGGGGGAGGGCAGTTCACCGTAAAGCAACAGGTAGCAAACTTCGAGGTAATGCGATTTGCTCGCCAATTGCTCGATCGGGTAGCCACGGTGCAGCAACACGCCCTCGTCACCGTCAATAAAGGTGATCGTGCTGTCGCAAGCAGCGGTCGAGGTAAAACCCGGGTCGTAGGTAAAGACACCCGCTTGAGCGTAAAGCTTGCGGATGTCGACAACATCGGGGCCGTCGGTGGGGCTGTGAATCGGCAGCTCAAAGCTCTGATCGTCGATCGTCAGCGTTGCGGTTTTATTGTTATTGGTCATGAAATCCCTTCCCGAATGTAGGCTGCGGAGATGCTCCCCGCCGTCTGGGCCTAGCCCCAAATGGGGCTGTCCCGTTCAGTTATACCTGCCGCCCAAAGAAGTGGTGAACCAAAACTTAGGCCGCGGCGTCCGTCAGTCGGGCAAGGGTCTCATCGCGCCCCAGCACCAACATCATGTCAAAAACCGATGGGGTGACTGCCCTGCCAGCCAAAGCCGCCCGAAGCGGCCCCGCCAACTTGCCAAATTTGGTGTCATGCGCGGCAGCAAAGCCGTTCAGTACCTCCTCCAGCGTTTCTTTGTTCCAGCTAGCATTTTGCAATTGCGGCGTCAATTCCGACAGTATGCCACGGGATACCGTATCGAGGTTCTTTGCCGCTTTCTCATCCGGGGTGATCGGGCGCTCGGCTAAGACAAAGGTCGCTTTTTCAAGCAGTTCCGGGAATGTCTTCGCGCGATCTTTGAGGCAATACATCGCCCGCTCCAAACCCTCGGCTTGGGGTGCCGTAAGGGCAGGCTGACCTGCGGCCTCCAGATAGGCTTCGATTTCGCGCCGCAGCGCGGCATCATCGGCCTGCGCGATATGCTGGCCGCAAAGATTTTCGAGCTTTTTCAGGTCGAATTGCGCGGGGCTTTTGCGGATGCCGTCAAGGTCGAACCACTCTTGGGCCTGTGCGTCGGTAAAGAATTCATCATCCCCGTGGCTCCACCCCAGCCGGGCAAGGTAGTTGCGCATCCCCGCTGCCGGGTAGCCCATTACCTGATATTCCTGCGCCCCCAAGGCCCCGTGACGTTTCGACAGCTTCTTGCCGTCCGCGCCGTGGATCAGCGGGATATGCGCCCAGACCGGCACGTCCCAACCCATCGCCTCATAGATCATCATCTGACGGGCGGCATTGTTGAGGTGATCGTCGCCGCGCACCACATGGGTCACGCCCATATCGTGATCGTCCACCACCACGGCAAGCATATAAACCGGTGTACCGTCCGAGCGGAGCAGGATCATATCGTCAAGCTGATCGTTGCGGATGGTCACATCCCCCTGCACCTGATCGCGGATCACGGTGGTGCCTTCCAGCGGCGCTTTGATGCGGATCACGTAGGGCGCGTCGGGGTGGCTTGCCGGATCGGCGTCGCGCCAGGGCGAGCGGTAGAGCGTGCTGCGTCCCTCGGCGCGTGCGGCCTCGCGGAAGGCGGTGATCTCTTCTTGGCTGGCGAAGCATTTATAGGCTTTACCTGCTGCGAGCAGCTCATTCGCCACTTCGGCGTGGCGGGGGGCGTTTTCGAACTGGCTGACGATTTCGCCATCGTGATCTAGGCCCAGCCAGGACATGCCGGCGAGAATCGCTTTCGTCGCCTCTGGAGTGGACCGCGCGCGGTCGGTGTCTTCAATGCGCAGCAGGAATTTGCCCCCCCGACCACGAGCATAGAGCCAATTAAACAGGGCGGTACGCGCCCCGCCGATGTGCAAGAACCCGGTAGGAGACGGGGCGAAACGGGTCACAACAGGGGCGTTCATGGCGGTGGGCCTTTCGGTCAGAGATATTGTGCTCGGAGCGGCGTTTACCGTTTGGTAACCCTACCGGTCCTAGGATTTGACGTCTGTCTATCCAGTGCGATCCGCGGGGGCAAGCATGGGCCTTTGGAACCAGTTCAGCACCGTGATGCTGCGCCAGCGGGGGCATCTGTTCGGCTGGGTGCCGGTCTGTCTCGCCTTGGGGATCGGATGGTATTTTTCGCTGGCGGCGGAGCCTTCGATACCATTGCTTTGGGCCACCGCACTCGCCGTCGCCGCGTTGGCGGTTGTGGCGCGGGCATTGCCTGAGGTTACCGCACCCTTCGCGGTCGGTTTGGCCCTGGTTCTGCTGGGATTGCTCCTCGCGGCGTTTCGGGCGCATTCGATAAGCGCCCCCGTGCTCGGCTGGCGTTACTACGGCGCTGTCGAAGGGCGCGTCGTGGCGCTTGACCGCAGTCAATCTGATGTGCCGCGAGTCACGCTTGATCAGGTCCGGTTAGAGCGGGTGCCGCCCGCGCGTACGCCGAGCCGGGTCCGGGTCTCGCTCCACTCGAAACTCTCCGGCGCGGTTGCGCCCAAGCCGGGCATGCTGGTGATGACCACGGCTCATCTGTCGCCGCCCGCGGGCCCGGTTGAACCCGGCGGATTTGATTTTCAGCGCCACGCTTGGTTCGCGGGGCTGGGTGCGGTCGGTTATGCCCGGGTGCCGCTATTGGGGATCGCAGAACCAGCCGAAAGGGACCCCGATCTGGCCCTGTTTCGGCTGCGCATGGCCGCATCGGCACGGGTCCGCGCGCATCTGCCCGGAGACATTGGCGGTTTTGCCGCCGCCATCACCACCGGCGACCGCAGCGCCATTTCGCAAGCCGCGCTGCAAAACCTGCGCAGCAGCAATCTGGCGCATCTATTGGCGATCTCAGGACTGCACATGGGGCTGCTTAGCGCGGTCGTCTTTGGCGCGGCGCGGTTGATCCTTGCTCTGCATCCGGTATCGGCCACAGGCTGGCCCAGCCGCAGCATCGCGGCGGCGGCTGCTCTTATCGCCGCAACCGGCTATCTCGCGCTTTCGGGCGGGAATGTCGCGACCGAGCGGGCCTATATTATGTGCGCCGTCGCCCTGTGCGCGCTGATGATCGGGCGGCGGGCGATTTCGTTGCGGGCCGTCGCCGTGGCGGGGATTATCGTGCTGACCCTGCGCCCCGAGGCGCTGATGGGGCCGGGGTTCCAGATGTCATTCGCCGCGACCACTGCGCTTGTCGCAGTCTTTGGCTGGATGCGCGACTTCGAGGGTGAGGTCATCCCCAAGCGCCTGCGCCCGGTCGCTGCTATCGTGATCTCCTCAGCCGTTGCGGGTTTCGCCACCGCGCCAATCTCCGCCGCGCATTTTAACACGGTCGCACATTACGGGCTGGTGGCAAACCTGCTTTCGGTCCCGTTGATGGGCGTCTTGGTCATTCCCGCCGCCGTGCTGGCCGCCATCCTCGCGCCCATAGGGGGCGAGGGGCTGCCGCTTTGGGCGATGGGGCTCGGCCTGAGGTGGATACTATCGGTCGCGGATCTGGTGGCGCATCTGCCCGGCGCGCGCAGTTTCGTGCCGGGGCCGGGGGGATGGGTGCTGCCGCTTCTGTCGCTTGGATTTCTATGGCTCATCCTGTGGCAAGGCCGCATGCGCTGGTTGGGCGGGCCCGCGATGCTGCTGTCCTTCGCCCTTTGGCAGGGGGCCACGCGCCCCGATGTGCTTGTCGCTGATACTGGGACGTTGGTGGGTGTAATGACCCCGGCGGGCAGGGCGCTCAGCAAAGAGAGGGGCGCTGGATTTGTTGCCCGCAATTGGTTGGAAAATGACGGCGACGGCGTTGATCAGGCCATGGCCGCTCAAAGGTGGGCCGCGCAAGAGGATAGAATTATCCACCTTTCAGGAAAACGGGCGGTCGCCGCATTTACCGGCTGTCAGCCGGAAGATATCGTGGTGGCATCTGTCGAGATAAAGGCAGCCCAGGCTTGGGGCTGCCCAATCTATGATCCCGTTCGCCTACGTGAAACCGGCGCACTGGCGCTAACCAAATCGTCCCAGGGTTGGCAAATCACCACCGCGAGGGACCGTGCCGGATTGCGTTTGTGGAACAGCAGGCCAAAGCGTTAGTAGGTGCGGATCAACCCCACCAGTCGACCCTGAACCTTAACCTTATCCGAAGGCAGTACGCGGGTTTCATAGGCCGCGTTTGCCGCTTCCAACGCGACCGAAGACCCCTGCCTACGGAAACGTTTCAGCGTCGCCTCTTGATCCTCGACCAACGCGACCACGATATCACCGTTGTCGGCCACAGATGTCTCGCGGATCACCACGATGTCGCCATCGTTAATGCCCGCCTCAATCATCGAGTCGCCCCGCACCTCAAGCGCGTAATGCTCGCTTTGACCGGCGATCATTCCACCGGGAACCGTAACGCTATGCGAGACTTGTGAGATCGCCTCAATCGGAACACCGGCAGCGATCCGACCCATGACCGGCACATCAAAGGCGTGCTGCGCCGTGACCGATTGTGCTGCGGGCGGCGGCGGGGCGTCGGGGCGATCTCCGTCAATCACGCGCGGGGCAAAACCGGGCGCACCGCCGAGGCTTTCCGGGAGTTTGACCACTTCGATCGCGCGGGCACGATGGGCAAGGCGCCGGATAAATCCGCGTTCTTCTAGTGCCGTGATCAAACGGTGAATGCCAGATTTTGACCGCAGATCGAGTGCCAACTTCATCTCATCAAAACTCGGCGGGACGCCGTCGCGCTGCACGCGCTGGTGAATGAAAGAAAGCAAATCGAGTTGTTTTTTGGTCAGCATCGCAGGGCCCCTGAAGCTTTTATTGCTTTTGTTCTAGGGATGTTCTTGTTTTGTGTCAACCGCTGCAGGCGTTAAATCAAAATGTACTGCTGTATATCCCCGGCATTCCTTGCTGGATCCGCGGGCGGACGAACCATCAAAGCATCCGCCTGTGCCAAGACGGACAGAAGGGATGAATCCTGACGATCATCCGGATAAAGTGCTCCATCGCGAAGCTGAGCTCGCATATAGTGCGCTCGCTGACCATTTGGGCCAATGCCGCGCCCAAGGGGCGCATCGCGCAGGGGGGCTTGAACGTCTTGCAAGCCCAACATCCGCCGCAGCATCGGCAAGACGAAGACCGCCCCGCAAACCATTGCTGAGACTGGGTTTCCCGGCAGCCCGATCATTGCTGAAGCTCCGATTTTGCCTGCCATCAGGGGCTTGCCCGGGCGCATGGCGACTTTGTAAAAAGCCTGCTGCATGCCGAGCTCCGCCGCGATCGGCGCAATCAGGTCGTGGTCGCCCACCGAAGCGCCGCCGATCGTGACAATAAGGTCCGCGCCGCGGGCCAAGGCGAAGGCTTGTTTGAGCGAGGCCGCGGTGTCGCGCGCGATGGGCAGCATACGCACCTCGGCGCCTGCATCCTCGAACATCGCGGCAAGGCCGTAGCTGTTGGAGGCGATGATCTGGTCAGGGCCGGGGCTCTCGCCGGGTTGCACCAATTCATCGCCTGTGGCGAGGATCGCGATGGCGGGTTTGCGGGTGACGGGCACTCTCGCCACGTTCATCGCGGCGAGCAACGCCACGTCGGCGGGGCGCAGAATGCGCGGAGCAGTGAGCTCTTCGCCTTGGGTGAAATCACCCCCAGCAGGGCGGATATTGTCTTTGTCATCAATGCGGTGGCCAAGGGTGATAAGGTTGCCGCGCCGGGTGACATCCTCTTGGATCACCACGAAATCGGCCCCATCGGGGATGGGTGCGCCGGTGAATATGCGGATGGCTTGCCCGGCGCGGAGCGTCCCTGTGTAGCCATGGCCCGCCGCGGCCTCGCCAACCACCTTAAACATCGCGTCCGGCTCAACCTCAGCCCGGCACAGTGCGTAGCCGTCCATAGAGGAGGCGGCAAAGGGCGGTTGGCTGCGCTGCGCCATCACGGGTTGTGACAAGAAGCGGCCATTTGCGTTCCGCAGAGCGATTTCTTCAGTTTCCAGCGGGGTGACGAGGTCTAAAACAGCGTCCATTGCCGCTTCAACACTGATCATGTCGCCTTATAACGGCCTGATTTGCCACCGTCTTTCAATGTGACCCGCGTGCCACCAATTTCCATCGCCTTATCTACCGCTTTCGCCATGTCATAGACTGTGAGCGCGGTGACGGAGGCGGCGGTGAGGGCTTCCATCTCAACGCCCGTTTGACCGGTTGTCTTGACGGTGGCCGAGATCCGAATGCCCGGTAGGGTGGCGTCGGGCGTTAGATCAACACTCACTTTTGTAATCGGCAATGGGTGGCAAAGCGGGATTAGATCCGCCGTACGCTTGGCCGCCATGATCCCGGCTAGCCGTGCGATGCCCAGAACGTCACCCTTCTTCGCGCGTCCTTCGGTAATGATATCAAACGTTTCCGAAGCCATCTTGATGTAGCTCTCGGCCTTGGCCACGCGGGAGGTCACGGCCTTGTCAGAGACATCGACCATATGCGCGTCGCCTTCAGCATCAAAGTGGGTCAGCGCCATCACATACCTCCGGGGACGAGTGGACTCGCCAACAGATCGCGGGTGGCCTGTTCGACATCTTCCTGCCGCATAAGGCTTTCGCCGATCAAGAAACTGCGCGCGCCATAAACCGCCATATCGGCGAGGTCCGCAGGGGTGTAGAGGCCGGATTCGCAGACCAGCATCCGATCGGGCGGCACCGCTTCCGAAAGTTGACGTGTCACGTCAAGAGAGGTCTCGAAGGTATTGAGATTGCGGTTATTAATCCCAATCATCCGGCTGGTAAGTTTTTCGGCGCGGGCCAGTTCGGCGGCGTCATGCACTTCGATCAGCGCATCCATGCCCCAGTCCTGTGCGGCTTGCTCCAACTCAGCGGCCTGCGCATCGGACACAGACGCCATGATGATTAGAATGCAGTCCGCCCCAAGGCTGCGCGCTTCGGCAACTTGATAGGGGTCGTAAAGGAAATCCTTGCGCAGCACCGGAAGATCGCAGGCCGCGCGAGCCTCGACCAAGAACTCTTTCGCGCCTAGAAAACTGGGCGTATCGGTCAAAACCGATAGGCAGGTGGCGCCGCCTGCCGCATAGGCGCGGGCAAGGTCGGCGGGTTCGAAATCTTCGCGGATCAAACCTTTGGACGGGCTGGCTTTCTTGATCTCGGCGATCAGGCCATAGCCTTCGCGGGAGGCTTCGTGCAGGCGTTGCGCAAAGGGGCGCACGGGCGGTGCTGCACGGGCGGCGGCCTCCATGTCAGCCTGCGATTTTTCGGCCTTGGCAGCGGCGATTTCTTCCAGCTTATAGGCTTTGATTTTTTCCAGAATAGTGGCGGTCATGGCATCCTCACGGCTTTGTCCAATGTATGCCGGGCTTGCCTTGGCCCTGCAACCAGTCATTCACCCGGCTGAAGGGGCGCGATCCAAAGAAGCCGCGCCGGGCGGAAAGCGGCGATGGGTGCGGTGTCTCGATCTTGAGGTTTTGCACCGGGTCAACCTGCGCCGCGGCCTTCTGCGCATGTGCGCCCCAAAGCAGATAGGCGCGGGGGCGATCCGAGAGGCGGGCGAGCACCTGAGCGGTCAGCGCTTGCCAGCCAAGTTTCGCATGTCCATTCGCACAGCCTGCCGGAACGGTTAGGACGTTGTTCAACAACAAGACGCCTTGATCGGCCCAGAACCGCAGATCGGGGTCTTCAGGGGGTGGACCAAGATCGTCGTGTAACTCTTTGAAGATATTGGAAAGAGAACGCGGTATCGGACGCACGTGAGGCTCGGCTGAGAAGGCATAGCCCTGCGCATGGCCGGGCGTGGGATAGGGGTCTTGGCCGAGGATCACCACCTCCACCGCTGCGGGTTGAAGGTGTTCAAGTGCCGCGAATATCTTGGGAGCCGGCGGCAAAATCTCACGCGGCTCGGCAGCTAGCTGTTCGGCGATACACGGCCAGTCCGCAGCGAAAAAGGCCAGTTCGGCCCATCCGCCAAGCGCGCTGAGGCTTGGTGGTGTCATTTCGACTGGCTGATGCGCGCCACTTTTTCGATCCGGTCACGCGCAGCACCGCTGTCGATGCTTTCACGAGCCATTTCGACGCCGGTTTTCAAATCGGGGGCCACATCCGCTACGACCAAGGCAGAGGCCGCGTTGAGCAACACAGCGTCGCGGTAACCCGATGGAACACCATCGAGCAGGGCATTGAAATGTTTGGTGTTCTCGGCAGGCTCACCCCCGGCGATGGCCTCGAACGGATGGACCGGCAGGCCCGCGTCTTCGGGGTGCAATTCGCGCAAGTTAACCACGCCGTCTTCCAGTGCGGCGACCCAGCTAACGCCGGTGATCGTCAGTTCATCCGTGCCGTCGGACCCGTGCACGAGCCACGCTTTTTCAGAGCCGAGCTGTTTCAGCGTCAGCGCCATCGGCTCGATCAGATCGCGGCTGTAGGCACCGGTAAGCTGGCGTTTGACCCCTGCGGGATTGGTGAGCGGGCCGAGGATGTTAAAGATCGTGCGGGTGCCAAGTTCTGATCTTGTGGGCATGACATGGGCGACGGCGGGGTGATGCATGGGGGCCATCATGAAACCGATGCCCGCCTCGGCCAATTCACGCTCGACCACCGCAGGGCCGACCATGACGTTGATGCCAAGCTGCGACAGCGCGTCAGAAGCGCCGGATTTCGAGCTGAGGTTGCGGTTGCCATGTTTTGCCACGATCGCCCCGGCACCCGCGGCCACAAAGGCGGCGGCGGTTGAGATGTTCAGCGTCCCCTTGCCATCGCCGCCCGTGCCGACGATGTCGATTGCCCCTTCGGGCGCGCGCACGGCGTTGCATTTGCTGCGCATGACCTGTGCGGCGGCGGCATATTCGGTGACCGTTTCGCCGCGCGTGCGCAGGGCCATGAGAAAGCCACCGATCTGGCTTGGCGTGGCTTCGCCTTCGAAGAGGATTTCAAAGGCCTCCACAGCTTGATCCGAGGTGAGCGGCCCGTTGGCAGCGGCGTCAAGCAAGGGTTTCAGCGCGCTACTCATGCCGGGACCTTCATCTCATTCAGGAAGTTTTGCAGCAGGGCGTGGCCATGCTCGGACCGGATCGATTCTGGATGGAATTGCACGCCGTGCATCGGCAGGTCGCGGTGTTGCAGACCCATGATCGTGCCGTCTTCGAGCGAGGCGGTGATCTCAAGGCACTCCGGCAGGCTTGCGCGTTCCACCACCAGCGAGTGATAGCGCGTGGCCCCGAAGGGCGAGGGCAGTCCGGCAAAGACACCGCGCCCCTCATGTTGCATCTGGCCCAGCTTGCCGTGCACGATGTCATCCGCACGCACGACCTTGCCGCCAAAGGCTTGGCCAAGGGTCTGATGGCCAAGGCAGACGCCGAAGAGCGGCACCCGCGCTTCGGCAGCGGCATGGGTCAGCTCTAGGCATATCCCCGCTTGGTCAGGGTCACAGGGGCCGGGGGACAGCAAGATACCGGCGGGGTTCATGGCCATCGCTTCGTCCACGCTGAGCGCGTCGTTGCGGTGCACCTGCACATCCGCCCCGAGGCTGCCCAGATAGTGGACCAAGTTATAGGTAAAGCTGTCGTAGTTATCGATGAGCAGCAGCACAGGCAGGCATTTCTTTGTATTAGGACTGGAGAAACCGCGCCGGAGCGCGGTATAGGTTTTGGCATACATGTTCAGGCTTGAACCCTATCGTCAAGAGTTTGGGGCAAGCCAATTGAGGGATCGCCGGGCTTTCTGGCCGTGGCGCAGACAGCAGGAGTAGCGCAGATGGCACGCGGAGTTCTGAGCGGGCTGATTTGGGGGGGTGTGACGTGCATCGGTGTGGCCGGTGCGGTGTCGTTGATGATGCCCTTGCCCTTGCCGCCGCAGGTGGGTGATGCGCCCGGCTCTGGTCCCGCCCCGGCGCGGATCAATGTGACCGATGCAGGTGAGCAGGGGCGCAGCCGCGATTCCGCGCCCGTGTTGAACGCCCCCGCGCCGCGTGCGGATGTACCGCAGCAAGACAGCCTTGCCGCGCTCGACCCTGACACCCAGACCTCAGCCAGCTTGCCGGAGACGGGCGATGCCGAAGGGCTTAGCACCCCCGCAGCGCCAGAGGGCCAGACCCCGAGGTCTCCCGGCGCGGAAGAGCCGGTGCTGCCGAACCCACAAGCCATGGCGCCCGGCGTGCCGCAGCCTGTAGATGAGCTTTCGATCAGCACCGAACCTGCACAGCCGCCTGCGCCGGATGTGGCCGATATCGAAGGCGCTTTTGACGCCCCGCAGGGCATGGAAGCGCCAGGGGTGGAGGAAGAAGAGGTGATCACCCTGCCGGCGGAGGAGGTCGTGGTTGAAGAACCGGAGGTTGAGGCCGACGCGCTCGAAGAGACGCCTCGTGTTGAGGATGAAGCGCCTGAATCTGACCTGTCTTCCCCGGCGCTAGAGCCGCAGACCACCGAAGCGGACAGCCCTGAGCCGCTGGAAGAGATGGAAGTTGCGGAAGTCGATCCAGAACCCGCCGATCCTGAGGGCGATAGCCGCCCGGCCATCGGCACACCGGCAGCTACGCTGACTGACCGCAACACGGGCGTTGTGATCAACCGCCCCGGCGCGACAGCCGTGGCAGAGCCCGGCGAGGCTGACGAGATCGTAGTTGAAGACCCGCGCCCCGTAATGGTCAATAGCCTCGCTGGTGAGCTGCCCGAGGGCAAGCCGCTGATGAGCGTGGTCTTGATCGACGATGGCACTTCGGTCACCGCGGGCAGCGCCGGGCTGGCCGCGCTGCGCAGTTTTCCCTATCCGCTGAGCTTTGCGGTCGACAGCGGCCTCTCGGACGCGACGGAACGGGTGGAAACCTATCGCGAGGCCGGGTTTGAGGTCTTGGCGCTGGTCGATCTGCCGCAGGGCGCACAGCCAAGCGACGCCGAGACCGCCTTTGCCGCCACGCTCGACCGGATCGGGCCCGTGGTCGGTGTGCTGGAAGGGACCGAAAGCGGTTTTCAAGGCAGCCGTGCGCTGACCGATCAAGTAACAGATATCCTTGCGCAGTCAGGTCACGGTCTAGTTACGCAAGATAAAGGGCTCAACACCATGCCCAAACTGGCGCGGAAGGCGGGCGTGCCAGCGGATCCGGTGTTTCGTGACTTTGACAGCAAGGACCAGACCGCGCGGGTGATCCGCCGCTTCCTTGATCAAGCGGCGTTCAGGGCCGGGCAGGAGGGGGCGGTGATCATGCTGGGCCGGCTGCGGCCCGATACCGTCTCGGCGCTGTTGCTCTGGGGGTTGCAGGACCGGGCCAGTGATGTGGCTTTGGTCCCCGTCTCTGCGGTCTTGCTGCGTGAGGAGTGACCCCGCGCAGGTCTAGATGATTTCGTCTTCGTCGAAGAGCGGATCTTCTTCCAACTGGCTCGCCAGATCATCCACCGTTGCCTCCGCCGCGCGGGGGCTGAGCTTGGCAAGGTGAAAGACCGCGTCGCCTTCGTTGACGATGGGCAAGATCGCCCGCCCGATGAGGATCCCCGGCGCATCAGCCAGAAGCTCGGCTTCTTCTTTGCCAAACGGGTCTGACACGATGGCAAGAAGATCGCCCTCGGCCACCGTCTCACCTTCGGCGCGGAAGGTGCGCAGCAGCCCTCCCGCAGGGGCGCGGAGCCAATGGGACGCGGTGCAGATATAGGGCGCGCTGCGGGCGCGGGCGATGCCCTTGGCGGGCAGCATGTCTTGGCCGCGCATGACCCGCAGGATCCCCGCAAGCCCCGCACGCACGGCCATCTCGTCAAAGCGCAGCCCTTCGCCCGCTTCATAAAGCAGGATCGGCGTGCCCTGTTTTGCCGCGACCGCGCGCAAAGAACCGTCCCGCAGGGGTGAGGTCAGCACCACCGGCGCGCCGAAATCCATTGCCATCTTTTGGGTCACCTTGTCAGCGGGCGAGACGCGCACCTGCGGCAGGTTCGTGCGGTGGATCGCCGCCGAATGCAGATCCACACCAAAGTCGCAGCGCAGCACCACCTCTTGCAGGAAAATATGCGCCAGCCGCGCGCCAAGGCTGCCAGAAGGCGAGCCGGGGAAACAGCGGTTCAGGTCGCGGCGGTCGGGCAGGTAGCGTGAGCGGTTTAGAAAGCCAAAGGAGTTCACCACCGGCACCACGATCAACGTGCCGCGCAGGGCGGAGAGCTGCGGCGCGCGCAGCAGTCGGCGCGTGATCTCAACGCCGATGACCTCATCCCCATGCACGGCGGCAGAGACGAACATCGTCGGCCCCGGACGCTTGCCGTGGTAAATCTCAAGCGACAGATGCACCGGCGTGTGATCCGGCAGAATCGAGACGGGCAGGTCGACCGCAAGGCTGCTGCCGGGGGCAACGGAATGCCCCGCAATCTGAAAGGGGGCCCGGTTCGGCATGGTCAGCTGTTCCCTTTACCGCCAAAGCGCGACGCATCGGCAGCGGCACGGCGGATTGCGCCGGATTTATGCACGGTTTCCATGAACTCCGCCTCTGGATCGCTGTCATAGACAACGCCGCCCCCAGCTTGGATGTAGAGTGTTTCGTCCTTCACCACCGCCGTGCGCAGGGCGATGCACATGTCCATGTCGCCGCCCGCGCTGAAATAGCCCACGCCGCCGCCATAGACGCCGCGCTTTTCGGGTTCTAACTCGTCAATGATCTCCATCGCGCGGACCTTGGGCGCGCCCGAGACGGTGCCAGCGGGCATCCCGGCAAAGAATGCGTCGAGCGCATCTTTGCCCTCCTTCAACTCGCCTACCACGTTGGAGACGATATGCATGACATGGCTGTAGCGTTCGACGATGAACTCTTCCGTCGGGCGCACAGTGCCGATCTTGGCGACCCGGCCCACATCGTTGCGGCCCAGATCGAGCAGCATGAGGTGTTCGGCCAGCTCTTTGGGATCGCTCAGCAGATCGGCCTCTAGCGCGCGGTCTTCCTCCGGCGTGGCACCGCGTTTGCGGGTGCCTGCGATAGGGCGAATGGTGACTTCGTTGCCAAAGACACGCACGAGGATTTCGGGGCTTGCGCCGACCACATGGAAGCCGCCGAAGTTAAAATAGAACATGAAGGGCGAGGGGTTGGTGCGCCGCAGGCTGCGGTAAAGTGCGAAAGGGGGCTGGGTGAACCCTTGGGCCCAACGTTGGCTTGGCACCACCTGAAAGATGTCGCCCGCCTTGATATAATCGCGCGCCTTTTCGACGGCGGCTTTATATCCGTCGTGGGTAAAATTGCTGACCGACTCGGGCGCGTCTTCGGCCTCTCCCAAATCGCGGGAGGTCTGCGGCATGGCGCGTTCCAGATCGCGCACCGCATCCATCACCCGCTCGGCGGCTTGGGCATAGGCGGCGCGGGCCGTCTGGCCCTCGGACACCCAAGCGGGGGAGACGATGGTGACTTCGCCCTTCACCCCATCCAACACGGCCACGACCGAGGGGCGCATCATCACCGCATCAGGCAGGCCCAGAGGGTCAGGATTCACATGGGGCAGATGTTCGACCAGCCGGATCATGTCATAGCCGAGATAGCCAAAAAGACCGGCGGCGGCTTGGGGCAGATCATCGGGCAGGGTGATGCGCGATTCCGCAATGACATCGCGCAGACGGTCCAGCGGATCGCCGGGCATGTCCTCAAAGGCATCCGCATCATAGCGCGCTGCACGGTTCAGTGCTGCGGTTTCACCCCGGCAACGCCAGATCAGGTCGGGCTTCATACCGATGATGGAATAGCGTCCGCGCACGTCACCGCCGGTGACGGATTCCAGCACAAAGGCATTCTCTGCCGCGCCGGTGAGTTTCAGCATCAAGGACACCGGCGTGTCGAGGTCGGCGGCAAGGCGGGTGTAGACGATCTGGTTTTCGCCCGCTTCATAAGCGCGGGCGAAAGTGTCGAAATCCGGGGTCAGGGCCATCAAATTTGCCTATCAGGGAAAGTTCACATGCACGGCACTGACCGCGCGCTGGTCGATCTGGGGATCGGCATCGCGCATGACGGCATTGCTGTAGATATCGAAAAGACCTTGGGCCAGCGCCTGATCCAACTGCTGTGACAGACGGTCCATCAGCGCTTGGGTCTGGTCGTCTTCGCCCGCGGGGGTCACGGCATCAAGGCGCAGAACCACAACGCTGTCCCCTGCGGGCAGGACGGCGACGCCACCCTCGTCGAGGTCAAAGACCTGATCCATAAAATCGTCGGGCGTGCCGTCGACATAGGAGCTGCGGGTCATGCCTTCGCCAAGCTGCGGCGTGAGACCGGCGGCCTCAAAACCGTCCGCTTCGGCCAATGTGCCGGTCAGGTTCTCGGCCTTGGCGGTCAGGGCCTCCACGATCTGGGCATTGCGCCACGCGGTCTCAACCGCATCGCGTGCCTGCTCGAAAGGTTCGGGGCGCTCTGGCTTGGTCTCATCAAGGCGCATGGCGAAAACGCCGCCGTCTTCCAACTGGTCGATCTGCGGGAAGGCATCGGCGCTTAAGCTTGCCGCTGCCTCACGGAACGCGCCATAGGCGGCGATGCCCTCGCTGCTTTCTTGGGTCCAGTCGATGGTGCCGAGGTTCATTTTGGTTTCCTCGGCCAGATCTTCTAGCGTGGCCCCTCCGGCGAGGCGGTCGTCGATTTCCTGTGCGCGGGCTTCGACGGCGCGGGTCGCGCGGGAAATGGCGAGGGTCTCTTCCAGCACCTCACGGGCCTCTTCGAAAGGTACGTTCTGTGCAGGCAGAACCGCGTTCACGCGGAAGAGGGCCGGCCCAAGCGAAGTGGGCAGCGGGCCGACGATATCCCCGCTTTGCGCTCCAAACACCGCGTCACCTGCGGCGTCGAGATCGGATTTGGCCACGTCGCCCATATCCACATCCGCCAGAGCCAAGCCGCGCTCTTCGACCAGCGCCTCAAAGGTGGTGCCGTCAACTTCGAGCGCTGCTGCGGCCTGCGTGGCGGCCTCTTCGTTGGCAAAGACCAAACGTTCAACCAAGCGACGCTCGGGCTGGTCGTATTCATCGCTGCGAGCGTCATATTCGGCGCGCAGTTCTTCTTCGGGCACTTCAATCTCGTCCAGCAGGTCTTCGGGGCGGAGCCATGCATAGGTGATGCTTTTGCTGGCGGGCAGCATGAAGTCATCGGTGTTGGCGTCGTAATAGGCCTGAAGCTCTTCTTCTGTCGGCGCGGCCACGGGGGTGTCGAGGTCACTCTCGCTGAGGCGGGCCCAAGTAAAGCTACGCTGTTCGGCGACGTAGTCGACCAACGTGCGGGCGTAGGTGTCAGGCATTGAGACGCCGCGCAAGATCGCGCGCTGCAACAGACCGCGCGCAGCTTCTTCGCGGATCGAACGCTCGAACTCGGCCTCGCTCATGCCGCTTTGCTGAAGGGCGAAGCGATAGCCTTCGCGGTCGAAGTTGCCGTCGATGCCTTGGAACGCCGAAATGGCCACGATTTCGTCGCGCAGGGTTGCATCACCGATGGAGAGGCCCATTTCGTCGGCTTCATGATCCAGCGCGCGGTTGCGGACGATCCGTTGCAGAACAGCGCGGTCCAGACCCATCTCTTGGGCGCGGGCAAAGGACAGGCTCTCGCCGGTTTGTGCTTCAATCGCGCGGATTTCCTGCTGCAATTGGCGGGCGTATTGATCGACCGAGATCGACTTGTCCCCGACACTGCCGATGCTGCGCAGATTGCCGCTGAGGTTGATCGCACCAAAGCCGCCAAGACCCAAGATCAGAAGGGCCATCAAGGCCCAGACGGCGGTTTTCGAAAAGCTGAAGCCTTTTTTGGCCATGACACGGTCCCTCGTTAATTTCGGACCTGTCTATGCGTTGCGTGGCAGGGCTGCAAGCCTGTCGAAAAGCACTTCGAGACCGGCAGTGTCGAGGTTTGCAAAGGCGATGCGCAACTGGCTTTCTCCACGCGCGTCTCCCTCGGGCTGGAACATCGTGCCGGGCAGGCAAAGCACGCCTGCGTCGCGCACCAATTGCGGGGCCAGTTCTGCCGAGGAGAGGTTAAAGGGATGTCGCAGATAGGCGAAATAGCCGCCCAGCCCGAGCAATTCCCACCCCAGCGGGTCGATCTTGGGCATCAGCTCAGCAATCGCGGCGCGGCGCGCAAGGATTTCTTCGCGTTCATCTGCCAGCCACGGGCCAAGGTTCTGCATCCCCCAGAGCGCGCCGTGTTGGCCGATCTGCGCCGGGCAAATGGCCACGGTATCGAGAAACTTCTCAACTTCCGCCAGCCGCGCCGTGCTGGCGATCAGCGCGCCGACGCGGTGGCCGGTCAGGCGGTAGGCTTTGGAAAAGGAATAGAGGTGGATCAGCGTGTCGTGCCAATCGGGGTCACTGAACAGCGCATGCGGCGCGCCGGGGCGGCTGTGAAAATCGCGGTAGGTCTCGTCGAGGATCAGCGCGATGCCGTGACGGCGGGCGAGGTCAAAGAATTCCTGCACGAGGGCGGCGGGATACTCCACGCCGCCGGGGTTGTTCGGCGTGACCAGCGCGATGGCGCGGGTACGCGGGGTGATGGCGGCTGCGGCCTTGTCGGGGTCGGGCAGCATGTCGGCTTCGACAGGCAGCGGCACGGCGGTGACCCCGCTCATGTCGAGCCACATTTTGTGGTTGAAGTACCAAGGCGTCGGGATGATCACCTCATCGCCTTCGCCGCAGAGCGTGGCAATGGCGGCGGCAAAGGCTTGGTTGCACCCCGAGGTGATACAGACCTGTTCGTCGGTCACCACGCCCGCGTATTTCTCTGCCGTCTGCCGCGCCAGTTCGGCGCGCAGTTCCGGCAAGCCCAGCACGGGGCCATAGAGATGCGCCTCATCGTTGTTCAGCGTGACCTCGGCCATCGCCCGGCGCAGCCCCTCGGGGGGCGGATCGACGGGGGCGGCTTGGCTTACGTTGATCAGCGGACGGTCATCGGTGAATGTCACGCCATCCAGCCAGCGCCGCGCCTCCATCACCGGAGGGAAGAAAGTGGTGGCGGTGCGCGGAAGCGTCATGGGTGTATCCGGTCAGATAGGGGCAGGGCAGGTGGCGCGGGGCCGGTCAGTCCTTGCCGCGGTAGGGCTCGACATATTGCAGGGCCATGTCCCACGGAAAGAAGATCCATGTGTCCTGGCTCACGCCGGTGATGAATGTATCGACCTGCGGCTCGCCTTCGGGCTTGGCATAGACGGTGGCGAAATGGGCGTTGGGATAAAGCTCGCGCACCAGTTCAATGGTCTTGCCACTGTCGACCAGATCATCGACGATTAAAATGCCGGTGCCATCGCCCATCATCTCGGCGTCAGGGGATTTCAGCACCTTGGCCTCGCGGCGCTGGTCGGCGGCGCCGCCGCCCGAATGGTAGGACATGACCGAGATCGTATCGACGGTACGGATGTCGAGTTCCCGCGCGACGATCATCGCGGGGGCCATGCCGCCGCGGGTGATCGCCACCACGGCACGCCACGCGCCATCGTCGGGACCAAGCCCATCGAGCCGCCACGCCAGCGCACGGCTGTCACGGTGGATCTGATCCCAGGAGATGTGAAAGCCCTTTTCATGGGGCAGGCGCGAGGCGTCCTTGGATTTGGTCATGATGGTCCTTTGCAGCAGCTAGCGCGGGCACCCGCGCGAATTAATTTGGGCGGCTTATTCCTTGGACATGTCGGGCGCGTCAACCGCCTTCATGCCGACAACGTGATAGCCCGCGTCGACATGCAAGTTCTCTCCCGTGGTGCCGCTGCCCAGATCCGACAGCAGGAAGAGGGCGGCCTTGCCGACATCTTCGGTCGTGACATTGCGGCGCAGGGGCGAGTTGTATTCGTTCCACTTCATGATGTAGCGGAAATCACCGATGCCGGAGGCCGCCAGCGTCTTAATCGGCCCGGCAGAGATCGCGTTGACGCGGATGCCGTCCTTGCCAAGGTCTTCTGCCAAGTATTTGACCGACGCCTCAAGTGCGGCCTTGGCCACACCCATGACATTATAATGCGGCATGACCTTCTCGGCACCGTAGTAGGTCAGCGTCAGGGCGCTGGCACCGGGCGACATCATCTTTTCCGCGCGCTGCATCACGGCGGTGAAGGAATATACCGAGATGTCCATCGACATTGTGAAGTTACCACGGCTGGTATCAACATAGCGGCCCCGCAGTTCCCCCTTGTCGGAAAAGCCGATGGCGTGAACGATGAAATCAAGCCCGTCCCAGCGTTCTTTCAGCCCATCAAACATCGCGTCGATTGAGGCTTCATCGCCCACGTCGCAGGGCAGAACGATGTCGCTGCCAAGCTGCTCGGCCAAAGGCCCCACACGTTTCTTGAGCGCATCACCTTGGTAGGAAAAGGCAAGTTCCGCCCCTGCATCGGCCAGCGTTTTGGCCACGCCCCATGCGATGGATTTGTCATTCGCCAGACCCATGATGAGCCCGCGCTTGCCCCGCATCAATTCGTTTCCCATTCCGCCGCCTTGTCTATGTTCCGTTTAGGTTGTCTTGGTCTAGGCGATTGCAGCGCGGCCATCAAGACTGCACAGGCGGCTTCACCCCCGTGATTTGCCATAAGATCGGCGGCTAACTGACGGAAATCGGGTAAGGTTGTCCTTTGAGTTGCCGATCGTTAACAAATGTCTTAGCGAATAACTCAGACTCCGGCGAAGAACCGGTTACGGGCTCGAACACTCTAGGAGGGGATGCCGAATGGAAACGCGGACTGGTATATTTGCGGGGGATGATCCCTTTGCGATTGCGCAGCGTTGGCTTTCCGAAGCAGAGGCGAGTGAGCCGAATGACCCCAACGCCATCGCGCTGAGCACGGTAGATTCGCAAGGGCTGCCAAACGCCCGCATGGTGCTGTTGAAAGAGATCGAACCGGACGCCTTTGTCTTTTACACCAATTACGAAAGCCAAAAGGCTCAAGAACTGGATGGCGCGGGCAAGGCGGCTTTTGTCATGCATTGGAAATCGCTGCGCCGTCAGGTGCGGGTGCGCGGGTTGATCAGCCGCGAAGACGGGCCAAAGGCCGATGACTACTACGCATCACGCTCGCTCAAGAGCCGTTTGGGGGCTTGGGCCTCGCGCCAATCGCGGCCTCTGTCGGGGCGCGGGGCGTTGATGGCCGAAGTCGCCAAGGTGACCGCACAGCAGGGGGTGAACCCCAAACGTCCGCCGTTCTGGGGCGGCTACCGGATCACCCCGCTGGAAATCGAATTCTGGGCAGATGGCGAATTCCGCCTGCATGACCGTTTTCAATGGCGCCGCGCGGATGCCGCAGCGCCTTGGGCCGTCACACGGCTCAATCCTTGATAGGACGGCACGGATTAGCGATGAAAGATGTGTCTGATACCCAATCGGCAGAAATGCCGGGGCTAAACGATCCCCTTGAGGGCGTGGTCAAATGGTTCGATCCGCTCAAAGGCTTCGGCTTTGTCGTGGCCGATGCGGGCGGGGCCGACATATTATTGCACGTCAATGTCCTGCGCAATTTCGGCCAAAGCTCTGTCGCTGATGGGGCGCGGGTGACGGTGCGGGTGCAGCAGACCGATCGCGGCGCGCAGGCGGTCGAGGTGCTCGCCGTCACGCCCCCCAGTGAGCCGCCCGCCGCCGTGGTCGAATTCGCAGGATTTGATCCCGATCAACTTGCCGCCGCCGAGTTCGAGCCCGCCCGTGTGAAATGGTTCGACAAGGCCAAGGGTTTTGGGTTTGCAAATGTCTTTGGCTGCGCGGAAGATGTGTTTCTGCATATCGATGTACTGCGCCAATCCGGACTTTGTGATTTGCAACCGGGCGAAGCGCTTGCCATGCGGGTGATTGTTGGCGATCGGGGCCATCTGGCGGCGGAGGTAAGTTCATGGGACGCGGTGATAGACGGCTGAAGGTCCAACATCTGACAGGGCATATTGCAGGGGCGGCGCTAGCCAGCCTGCTGCTGACCGGTGCGGCGCTGGCCGAGGTCTGTCGCGCCGATAGCGTGAGCCTGCGGGGCGACTGGGGCAAGGCGCGGTTCTCCGTCGAAGTGGCGGATGACACGGCGGAGCGGGCCAAGGGGCTGATGCACCGACGCTCTCTGCCGCTGAGTGCGGGGATGCTCTTTGTCTATGAGACCCCCCAGCCGCTGAGCTTTTGGATGCGCAACACGCTGATCCCGCTCGACCTGCTGTTCATCGACGATAGGGGCGTGGTGCAGAAAATTCACCACTCCGCCAAACCACTGGACGAGACACCGATTCTTGGCGGGGATGATCTGCTGTCGGTCTTGGAGATTAATGGCGGTTTGGCGAAACGTCTGGGCATCACCGAAGGCAGCGAAATCCGCCATCCAGCCTTTGCTGGGAACACCCCGGCCTGGCCTTGCTAAAGACTTCGTCGTTTTTCTGAGTTTAAGGTCAATCGGGGCTTTTCAATCGGCGGGCTTATGGCTAAAGAAGCCCCAGTCGGAGCGTGGCGCAGCCTGGTAGCGCACCTGTTTTGGGTACAGGGGGTCGGAGGTTCGAATCCTCTCGCTCCGACCACTTTCTTCCAGTCTTGAGATTATCTCAGTCCTTAGCGATCTAGGGGCTGTATCGGCTGGAATATTTCCATTCTGCACAAGATATAGTGTCTGCCGCCTGTGCTTTGGCAGATTTACGCCAATGCCTGCGAAGACCGTGATGATTCTGTCGCGGTTTTGCATTGAGCTGACGGGCAGGGGCGCTGGACCCCTTCCGCGGCGATATGTGGCCAGCTTCGGCGGGCCTGATGCTCTCTCGGGCGTCTCGGCCTGTGGATGAATTCGACCAATCCCTCAAGCACCGCCCCTAACTCTGCCGGGGCAATGGATTATTTGGAATTCAGCGCTGCATCGGGCTTGCGGGTATCTTTGGGGATATCCTGAGGCTGAATCACCTCGCGGGCGGATGGGGCAAATAGCGGCATATCGGTCAACTGACTTGCCCGAAATAAAACGTAAAAAAACCGTTGACCGATTAGGTCTATCTACGTCAGTTTGTGGGGGTCAAGTAGAGCGCCACAAGATGTTGTGTGTAACGCAGCCGGCGCTTTGGCAGTGGGGACAGAATACAAGAACCAGTGTTTCAATGGGGATCCAGCCGCTCGCGTCAGCAGGTGGCACGGCGAAGCTCTGTCCAAACTGCCAACAAACGGGGGGAGACGGTCTGCTTAGAGCGGGTCGGCTTAGGATTTAAAAGTATGGAAAAGGGCAGCGACGATGAAGATTGAACGGAATTTCACCAAAGCCGGGCAGGACACCTATGCGGATTTGGACTTTGTCACCACGGTGTCAGAGATCCGCAACCCTGACGGTTCGGTGGTGTTCAAGCTCGACAACGTCGAAGTCCCGAAATCCTGGAGCCAGGTCGCAAGCGACGTGATCGCGCAGAAGTATTTCCGCAAAGCGGGCGTGCCAAGCGCCACGCGCCGCGTCAAAGAAAAGGGCGTGCCGGAGTTTCTCTGGCGCTCGGTCCCCGCCGAGGGCGCCGAGATGGGAGGAGAGACCTCTTCCAAGCAGGTCTTTGACCGTCTGGCGGGCGCTTGGGCCTATTGGGGCTGGAAGGGCGGTTATTTCTCGACCGAAGAAGACGCCCGCGCCTATTACGACGAAATGCGCCACATGTTGGCCAGCCAGCGCGCGGCCCCCAATAGCCCGCAATGGTTTAACACCGGGTTGCATTGGGCCTACGGCATCGATGGCCCGGCGCAGGGGCATTACTACGTCGACTTTAAAACCGGGAAACTGACCCGTTCGAAGTCTTCCTATGAGCACCCGCAGCCCCATGCCTGCTTTATCCAGTCGGTTGCCGACGATCTGGTAGGCGACGGCGGTATCATGGACCTCTGGGTTCGTGAGGCGCGGCTTTTCAAATACGGTTCAGGCACGGGCACCAACTTTTCATCGCTCCGCGGAGAGGGCGAGAAGCTGTCGGGCGGCGGTAAGTCGTCGGGTTTGATGGGGTTCCTCAAGATCGGGGACCGCGCCGCTGGCGCCATCAAATCCGGCGGCACCACCCGTCGCGCGGCGAAGATGGTGATCGTCGACGCCGACCACCCCGATATCGAAGATTTCATCAACTGGAAGGTGCTCGAAGAACAAAAGGTGGCGAGCATCGTCGCTGGCTCCAAAATGCATGAGCAGAAGCTGAACCTGTTGTTCGACGCGATCAAGGCATGGGACGGTGCCGAGGCGGATGCCTACGACCCGGCCAAGAACGACCAGCTGAAGGCCGCGATCCGCGAGGCCAAAAAGGTCGCGATCCCCGAGACCTACGTCAAGCGCGTGCTGGATTATGCCAAACAGGGCCACACCGGCATCGAATTCCCGACCTATGACACTGATTGGGACTCTGAGGCCTACAACTCGGTCTCGGGCCAGAACTCCAACAACTCGATCCGGGTCACCAACGCCTTCCTCAAGGCGGTGGAAAAGGACGCCGATTGGGAATTGATCAGCCGCACCGAGAACCGTGTGGTGAAAACCATCCGGGCCCGCGATCTTTGGGATCAGGTCGGCCATGCCGCATGGGCCTGCGCCGATCCGGGGATCCAGTACCACGACACGGTGAACGACTGGCACACTTGCCCCGAAGACGGTGCGATCCGCGGCTCGAACCCCTGTTCGGAATACATGTTCCTTGACGACACGGCCTGCAACTTGGCGTCGATGAACCTGCTAACCTTCCTCAAGGACGGCGTTTTTCAGGTCGAGGATTACATGCATGCCTCGCGTCTGTGGACCGTGACGCTTGAGATCAGCGTGATGATGGCGCAGTTCCCCTCCAAAGAAATCGCGCAGCGGTCTTATGACTTCCGCACGCTGGGGCTTGGCTATGCGAACATCGGCGGGCTGCTGATGAACATGGGCTATTCCTACGACAGTGACGAGGGCCGTGCCCTTGGCGGGGCGTTGACCGCGATCATGACCGGCGTGGCCTATGCAACGTCGGCGGAAATGGCGGGCGAACTGGGGGCCTTTCCGGGCTATGCCAAGAATGCTGAGCATATGCTGCGCGTCATCCGCAACCACCGCACCGCCGCCTATGGCAAGGCGGATGGCTATGAGCAGCTTTCGGTCACGCCAGTACCGCTGGATCATGGCAATTGCCCACAGGCTGGGTTGGTCGACATCGCCAAATCCTGCTGGGACGAGGCGCTGAAACTGGGTGAGGTGCATGGCTACCGCAACGCCCAGACCTCTGTCATCGCGCCCACGGGCACCATCGGTCTTGTGATGGACTGCGACACCACGGGGATTGAGCCTGACTTCGCGCTGGTGAAGTTCAAGAAACTCGCCGGGGGCGGGTACTTTAAGATCATCAACCAATCCGTGCCCGCAGCGCTTGAGAAACTCGGCTACGGGTCGGCCCAGATCGAAGAGATCGTCAGCTACGCCGTGGGCCACGGCACCATCGGCAACGCGCCTGCGATCAACCATACCACGCTGGCGGGCCACGGCTTTGGCGCGAATGAGTTGGCCAAGGTGGATGCCGCGCTGAAGCAGGCATTTGATATCCGTTTCGTGTTTAACCAATGGACGCTGGGCGAGGCGTTCTGCACGCAGGTGCTGGGCATCCCGACCGAAAAGCTGAACGACCCGACCTTCGATCTGCTCCGCTCCCTCGGTTTCAGCAAGGCGGATATCGAAGCGGCCAATGACCACGTCTGCGGCACCATGACGCTGGAGGGCGCGCCGCACCTCAAGGCCGAGCATTACGGCATCTTCGATTGTGCCAACCCCTGCGGCAAGAAAGGCAAACGCTATCTGTCGGTCAACAGCCACATCCATATGATGGCGGCGGCTCAGAGCTTCATCTCGGGGGCGATCTCCAAGACGATCAACATGCCGAATGACGCCACCATCGAGGACTGCCAAAAGGCCTATGAGCTAAGCTGGTCCTTGGGGATCAAAGCCAATGCGCTTTACCGCGACGGTTCAAAGCTGAGCCAGCCGCTGGCGGCCGCGCTGGTCGAAGACGACGATGACGCCGCCGAAACGCTGGAAAGCGGCAACGCGCATGAGAAAGCCGCCGTGTTGGCCGAGAAGATCGTCGAAAAGGTGATCGTCAAAGAGATCATCAAATCGCACCGCGAGAAGATGCCGCAGCGCCGCAAGGGCTATACCCAGAAGGCGAATGTCGGCGGGCATAAGGTCTATCTGCGCACCGGCGAATACGAAGATGGCAAGCTGGGTGAAATCTTCATCGACATGCACAAGGAAGGCGCGGGTTTCCGGGCGATGATGAACAACTTCGCCATCGCGGTTTCCGTGGGCCTGCAATACGGCGTGCCGCTGGAGGAGTTCGTCGACGCCTTCACCTTCACCAAATTCGAGCCCGCGGGCATGGTGCAGGGCAACGACAGCATCAAACAGGCGACTTCGATCCTTGACTATGTGTTCCGCGAACTCGCCGTGTCCTACCTCGACCGGACCGATCTGGCGCATGTGAAGCCTGAAGGCGCGACCTTTGACGATCTGGGTCGAGGTGAGGAAGAGAACCTTGGCAATGTGAGCGAGTTGAGTGAGAAGGCGGCGAATAAATCGCTTGAGGTGCTCAAGCAAATCAGCTCGTCCGGGTATCTGCGCAACCGCCTGCCGCAAGATCTTGTGGTGCTGCAAGGCGGGCAGAGCGCGGACGCAGATGCGGGCCTGCAGGGCCTCACGCCACAGATCAGCGGCAGCGGTGACATAGCCTTGGCGGTGAAATCCTCCACTGCTGTCAGTTCCGGCGGGGTCAGCCTTGATGCGCGGGCCAAGGCCAAGATGCAGGGCTACGAAGGCGAAGCCTGCGGCGAATGCGGCAACTACACGCTGGTTCGCAACGGCACCTGCATGAAGTGCAACACCTGCGGCGGCACGAGCGGCTGTAGCTAAACGGGGTTGTGGCGCTCATTTGCGAGGGTTTTGAAGCCCGAGGGTGCCTAAGTGCTCGCAATTTAAAAAGTCAAAGCTTCAGGTCCTTTGGGTCTGGAGCTTTATTTATGTCGGGGTGCTGTACCCACTGGTTCAGACGTTTTGCGCTTTCCGATGTCGAAGATACGAAATCACGTGGCGGTCTCACTGATCGCGGTCTGCAGAGGCGCTGCGCGACGCCGAAAACACCCTCTGTGAACCAGACTTCCGCTTGTTCTTGGGGGCACCGGTTCGATGCGCCCCCGCCCGAATCGCGAAGACGCAGGCTGCCACCACGCAAGAGCCCAGCCGCTTTCACCGCCCATCCAGCCTCAGTCATGAAATCTTTCACTGCCCGCGCCCGGGCGCAAACGCCGCTACCAGAGTGGTGTAGCTTCACAACACGGCGCTATACTTGACTATTTTAATAGGATTAATATCTTTACTTACTAAAATACTCAGATTAAGCGGTGGCCCATTCAAATAGCCAGCCGTTGGAAGCGCGGTCAGCAAGAAAAAATCTTCTCCGCGAGGGACTTATGCGCCGTACCAACGACACCCAAAACTGCACAGACAAAATTCACCGGCATTCTCAGCTGGTGTTCGGGGGCTTCGGAGCCTCCTTGGCCATGGCTTGCATGGCCACACCCGGCGCCGCGCAGGACAGTGATCTGATCATCCTGCCAACAGTCGAAGTCGAGACGACCGAAGAGCCAACCCCCCAGCCGGCGGTAAAGCCTGCGCCGCGCGCCGCCCAGCCAGCGCCACGCCGAGCGGCCCAGCCGCGTGCCGCGGAACCCACGGTCTGCACAGCTGCATTGGCGGGCACCCCCGTCTGCGCCGCCGAGGAAGCCGCGGAACGCCAAGCGCAGGAACTGGCCGATGCGCAGGCCCGCGCTGCCGCAAAAGCGGCGGCAGGTGGCAGTTCTTACGTTGATCAAGACGCCCCATTCAAAGCCAATACGCTTGCCAACAGTCGGATGCCCGGCCCGCTGAAAGACAATCCGCGCACGGTGACAGCGATCACCCAAGAGGTCTTGGAAACCACCGGCACAACCAGCGTGCGTGAGTTGGCGCGGTCGACACCGGGCATTTCGCTTGGCTTCGGCGAGGGCGGGAACTCCTTTGGGGACAACATCTATATCCGCGGGTTCAAAGCCAATAACGACACCTATACCGATGGCATCCGCAGCCCCGGCACCGGTGTCGCCGAGACGTTCAGCACCGAGCAGGTCGAAGTCACCAAGGGCCCGGCGGGCACAGTCGGCGGGCGCGGGACCACGGGCGGCGCGATCGATGTGATCTCCAAAAGCCCGCAGGATGTTGATTTCACCAAAACGGTGACCACTGTCACCGACGCGACCACCCTGCGTCAGACCATCGACACCAACAAGGTCATCAACGACCGCCTACAACTGCGTTTCAACGGAATGCTGCAAGATGGCGAAGTGGCTGGACGCGATGAGATCACCGATGACCGCCGAGGTGCTGCATTGGCGCTGAAATTCGCGGCGACCGATGCGCTGACCCTGGAAGGCAACCTGAGCTACACCAAGATCGAGCAGACGCCCGATTGGGGGGTGCCCTACGTCAACAACGAAGACCTGGGCCTGGTCGGTCCGGTCACAGAATACGGCATCGACCGGGATACTTTTTACGGGGTGCCGGGCCGCGATTTCCAGACTGTCGAAGAGACGGTGGCCACGGCCAAGGCAACCTATGCCTTTGACAACGGCATGACGCTGACCAACACATTCCGCGCGGCACGGTCGACCAACGACTATGTTTTGACAGCACCAAGCAGCCTGATCGACAATGATTCCACCAATCCCGAGGATTGGGAAGTCGGGCTCAGCTTCAAAAGCTGGAACCAGCAAACCGATGTGCTTGCCAATGTTCTGGAACTGAGCGGGGCCGCCCAATTCGCCGGCGCGTCGCATTCTTATGTGCTCGGTCTTGCCACCTCGCGCGAAGAGATTGAGAAGTTGAGCTACTCGAACCTTTCCAGCGAGGATTACGAGCCACCGGCTGGCCAACGCGGCTGCACCGTCAGCGCCGTCAATCCCGATCCCATCGGGGAAGGCTGCTGGAGCGGCGAAGAACCCGTATTGGGAACGGACCTTACGGAAACGACTGTCAAGACCACCTCCCTCTATGCGCTGGATACCGTGACCCTGTCGAACCGCCTGAAGGTCAACGGCGGGCTGCGGGTGGACATGTATGACATCGCCCGCAGTGGCGGCACCGGCGAAGATGCCTATGAGCTGTCGCGCGATGATGTCATGCTGAACTGGAACTTGGGGGCGACCTATGCCTTTACCGACCGTCTGAACATCTATGCAGCGGCGGCTACTTCGACCAACCCTGCGGGGCAGGAACTGGAAGCGGGCGGCGGTTTTTTCGGCGGGCTGGATGATAACGGGTCAGGGCTTGCACCCGAAGAGAATACCTCGCTGGAAATCGGTGCGAAATACAGCTTCACGCCGAACCTTCTGTTCACCGCGGCGCTCTATCAAACCACTAAGGACCAAGCGCGTGAGGATATTGGGCCACGCGGTGCGACCGTCACCTCCGACACGCTGAAGTACCGCATGCGGGGTCTTGAACTCGGCGTTGCGGGCAAGGTGACCGAACGGCTGAGCCTTTTCGGCGGCGCCAACTTCATGGACAGCGAAGTCTTGCGCAGTGCCGACAGCGACAACATCGGTCTGTCGGTGGCAAATGTCGCACATGAGCAGTTGAACTTGTTGGCCACCTATCAGGTGACGGATCGTTTGATGCTGGGCGGGCGTGTGAACTATCAAGGTGCGATTGATCTGGGCAGCGTGGCCGCCAATGGCCGGTCCATTCCCGACGCCTTTACCTTTGACTTGCTGGGTGAATACGAAGTCGCCGACAACACCATGTTGAAGATGGCCGTCACCAATGTCGCGGATGAAACGGTCTATGACGCTGCCTACCGTTCGGGCACGCCATTCACCTATGTCGCGCCGGGCCGTGAAGTTTCCTTCTCTCTGGAAATGAAGTTCTAAACCGCAGCCATCAAGGCGGGCAGCCCTTCTGGGGTTGCCCGCTGACAGCAAGAGGTATGATATGCTGATCACGATCCCTTCGATCCTGAGCAAAGACGACGTCAAACAGGTCCGCGCGCATCTTGATGCAGCAGATTGGGAGGACGGAGCCAAGACCGCAGGCGCGCAATCACGAGAGGTCAAACGCAATCAACAATTGCCGCCAACCTCGGACACGGCGCAAACATTGGGCAAGTTCATCTTGCAAAAGCTGACCAGTGATCCGCTGTTTCTGTCTGCCGCGCTGCCCGCAAGAATCCTGCCGCCGATGTTCAACAAATACGCGCAGGCCGAAACCTTTGGGGCGCATATCGACAATGCCATTCGGGTGAACCCGCTGACCCAGGAACGGCTGCGCACCGATCTGTCGATGACGCTATTTCTCAGCGAGCCAGAAGACTACGACGGCGGCGAATTGGTGATCGAGGATCACTATGGCCGCCAGACCGTGAAACTGCCTGCGGGGGATATGATCCTCTATCCGGCCACCAGCCTGCATGAGGTCACCCCCGTGACCCGAGGGGCGCGTGTGTCGTCCTTTTTCTGGCTGCAAAGCATGATCCGCTCTGACGCGAACCGCCGCATCCTGTTCGATCTGGATCAATCCATTCAGGCGCTCAGCGACAGCATCGGGGCAAATGATCCCGAAACGGTGCGTCTGACCGGCATCTATCACAACCTTATTCGCACATGGGCCGAGACTTAAACGATGAAGCTTTCTCTGGTTTTTCCCGCTGCTGCCCTTTGTATCGCCGCAGCCCCCGCCGCCGCTTTCGATCTTGAGACGGTGACCACGCTGCTTGAGCAGGCCGAGCATGACGAGATGTCGCCCCTTGGCATGTTCATGGCGGCCGATTGGGTTGTCAAAGGCGTCATGCTGTCGCTGCTCTTTGCCTCAGTTCTGGTCTGGGTGATCTTTGTCGCACGGGTGATGATCCTGCGATGGGAACGCGGCGTGCTGCGCCGCCGGTATCGCGATCTGGACAAGGCAGGCTCGCTGGTTGCGGCGCGTGCGCGTTTCGCCAAACGCAAAGGCGTCATGGGGCAGATGGTGCGCGCAGCCGAGCGTGAGCGCGCAGCCTCGGGCGCCAGTGCCGGGATGAAGTCCGGGATCAAAGCTGGGATCAAGGAACGCGCGGGGTCGGAAATCGCGCGGATTGAGGCCGGGGCCGCCCGGCGCATGGGGCTGGGGGCAGGGGTCTTGGCCAATGTCGGCTCGGTTGCACCCTTTGTTGGGCTGTTCGGCACCGTTTGGGGGATCATGAACAGCTTCATCTCGATCTCAGAAAGCAACACCACCAATCTGGCCATCGTCGCGCCGGGCATTGCCGAGGCGTTGTTAGCCACGGCCATCGGCCTTGTCGCGGCGATCCCTGCGGTGATTTTCTACAACATCCTCGCGCGGGGCTTGGGGGGCTATAAGGTGATGCTGGCCGATGCGGGCGCGCTGGTCGAGCGGACCTTGTCCCGCGATCTGGACCTTGCCGATGATGAGATGGCAGGGGCACGACCCGCCTACCATCTGGGGTCCGTTTCAGCCCCGGCGGCGGAGTAGGCGGCGTGGGTGCGCGGCTGCGCGGTGACGACGATGGCGATCTCAGCGAAAACAGCGAGATCAACGTCACCCCCTTTATCGATGTCATGTTGGTTCTGCTGATCATCTTCATGATCGCGGTCCCGCTGTCGACGGTCGACATCCCGGTGGAACTGCCCGTAGCGGTCGCCGAAGCCCCGGAGCGCCCCGCCGAGCCGGTTTTCATCACCATCACTGAAGACCTCGCCCTTTCGGTGGGCGAGACGGCCACGACGCACGACAGGCTTTATATCGACGTCGGCATCGCTACCTTGCAAAAACGCGACACGCGGATCTTCATCCGCGCAGATAAATCGGTGCCCTATGGTGAGTTCATGCGGGTGATGAACATCCTGCGCGCAGACGGGTTTCTGAAGGTCGGGCTGGTCGGACTGGATGAAAATGTAGAAGAGGCAGCCACACCACAGCCGGAGGCGGCGCAGTGAGCCTGACCTACGCCTCGCGCAGCGTCAGGCCCGTTTTCTGGGGCGTCGCGATCGCCCTAAGCGGTGCGCTGCATGCAGGGCTTCCCGTCTTGCTGCTGGATCAGCCCCCCGCCGCAGAACCCGCCGAGCCCAAGACAGAGGGGATTACCGGCGCGGTGATGTTCGATCTGTCGGATATCATCGCGGCCCCCTCCGCCTTGCAAGAAGACAGCGTGGCGCAGATCGAGGCCCAGGATGCGCCGACGGTAACCGAAAGTCCTGAAGTCTTGGAGGCCGCCAAGGCCGCCGAACAGCCAATTCTAAGTCAGATACCCTATGACGTTGAGGACGAGAGCTTGAAATTCGGCGTGGCCGCCCCCGAGCCCGAAGCCGAGACGGAGGAGGTGGCCGAAGAGATCGCCGCCGAGCAGGACCCCGAGCAAATCGACGCGGAAAGCCAGATCGGCGCCGAAGCGCGGCAGGCCTCTGAGCAGTCTGTCGCCGGGGTTGAGGCAGACACGGAAGCGGAAACCGCCAAGGCCGAAAGTGAAGGGCTGACCGCCGAACAGACGGAAGAGATCCGCGACTGGCAGAAAAGCATCGTGTTGTTGATCAGCGGTGCCAAAACCTATCCGGCCAAGGCGCGCAGCGACCGGATCGAAGGCGAGGTGCAGGTGCGCTTCACGCTGGACCGTTACGGGGCGCTGATCGCGGCTGAGGTGGCGCAATCCTCGGGTTCAGAAATCCTCGACATGGCGGCCGTGCAGACGGTCAAGACGCTGGAAAAGATGCCCACGCCGCCCAGCTATCTGAAAGGCGACGAATTCACGCTGATCATCCCGCTGCGTTATAGTTTCAGGTGAACCATATCGCGCTCTATGTCTTGCACCGTTGCGCAGCCGCTTAGCAACATAGCGATTTCCAACTCGTCGCGCAGCAAGCGCAACACATGGCTGACCCCCAGATCGCCAGCCACCGCCAATCCGCAGGCGATGGGCCGCCCGATCAAAACGGCCTTTGCCCCGAGGGCCAGCGCGATCAGGATATCGACCCCGCGCCGGATGCCTCCGTCCATCAACACAGGGTAATCCGGTCCGACCTTGGCAACTATGGCGGGCAGGGCGCTTAGCGTTGAGGGCGCGCGGTCCAGCACCCGGCCACCATGGTTTGACACGATGACGCCCGCCGCGCCGATCCTCTGCGCCTGCGCTGCATCCTCTGGATGCAGGATGCCTTTCAGCAGCAGCGGAGCCTCTACCGTCTCGATCAGCCAAGCGACATCAGCCCATGTGGGCAGGGTCTCGGCGATGTGGTCAAAAATGATCGACTGCGCGTCTTCACGCGGCGTGAAGGCAGGCGGCGTGAACCGCGCGAGATTGACCGCGCTGACATCGGGCGGCAGCTGAAACTGCGCCTCGATTTCGCGGTCCCGCACCCCTTGGACGGGCGCATCAATGGTCAGGATCAATCTGGTGAAACCCGCGTCCAGTGCCATCTGCGCAAGCGCTTGCGTGGCCTCTCTGCTCCCCATCCAGTGCAGCTGAAACCAGTCACTGCCGGGGCCGCTTCTGCGCACCCTGTCGAGCGGTTCGCTGCTCTGCGCGCTCAGCACCATCTTGATCGACTGGGCCTCGGCCGCGCGGGCGGTTGCGCTCTCGCCTGCGTCATGCAGCAGTCGGTGATAGGCAAAGGGCGCAATCAGAAAGGGCGCAACAAGCTTTTGTCCCAGCAGCGACACCTCTGTCGACCCGCCCCGCAGATCGCGCAACATCCGTGGCGTGACCTCAGCCTGCTGAAAAGCGGTTTCATTGGCTGAAGCAGTCTGCCCATCCCCGGCACCGGCCAAGAAATACGCGCGGTTGCGCGGGCTCATCCCTGCGCGTGCACGGCTGTAATAATCGTTCAATGTGCAGGGCAATTGGTCTGGATCAGGCGCTGTAAAACTCAATGTTCCGGCTCCATGCAACGCCCGACCCTGTAAGCCGCCAAAGCCTAAGCTTCGGCGGACAGGCGCTATTTACCGCAATTGGATGCTGGGTAAAACCCAATGCTGGCCTGATCGGCTCAGAGGATGAAAATTCCCAACATCGGTTTTGTCATGAACCTGCGCCGCCGCGCGCCCCGCCCGCGCTGTACCATTTCGCTCAAACCGCCTCACGCCGCTGCGCATCCCTTACCAAAGCTGATGGGGTGGATGGCTCCTGCTTCAACCGGCGTCGCAATGCGCCATAGTGCAGTTGTCAAAATCTGCTTATGAGAGGAGCCACCCCATGCAAGTTACCACAATCGGCGTTGATCTGGCCAAGAACGTTTTCCAGGTCCATGGGATCACCGCGAGCGAAGAAGTCGTGTTCAACAAGCCGCTGCGACGAACGCAATTTCTGCCGTTCTTTGCAAAACTGGATCCGTGCCTGATTGGCATGGAGTCGTGCAGCAGTGCGCATCATTGGGCCCGTGAACTGACAGCTCTTGGTCACGAGGTTCGGCTGATTCCGCCGATGTATGTGAAGCCATATGTCAAACGCGGTAAGTCTGATGCCATTGACGCCGAAGCAATTTGCGAGGCAGTGACCCGACCCACCATGCGGTTTGTTGCGACCAAAACAGTCGAGCAGTAATCCCTGTTGTCGCTACATCGGGCGCGTGACCTTTTGGTGCGCCAAAGAACGCAACTCATCAACAATCTGCGTGGTCTGGTCGCGGAGTTCGGCATCTTCATTCCTAAAGGGCTGGCCCGTGTGATTGGATTTGCTGAGGACATCACTCTTGGTGAAGTGCTCGACTTGCCAGACATCGCCAACGAGGTGATCCGCAACCTGTCAGAACAGCTCATGGCTCTGCATAAGCAGGTCCGATGGTATGAAGAGCGCCTCAAACAAGTGGCCAAAGAAGATGCGCGTGTCCGTTTGCTGCGCACTATACCCGGCGTCGGCGCGGTGACGGCTTCTGCGATCATCGCCAGCATTGGAGATGGTCACCAATTCAAAAACGGCCGGGAGTTCGCAGCATGGCTGGGTTTAACGCCTGCCAACAAATCCAGCGGCGGTAAAGAGAAGCTGGGGCGGATCACCAAGATGGGTGACCAGTATCTGCGATCATTGCTTGTCGTTGGCATGACATCACTCGTTCGACAAACACGATCCCATCCCGAGCGAGCCAGCAAATGGCTTACATCCTTGCTTGAACGCAAACCTGCGCGTGTCGCAACCGTCGCCATGGCCAACAAGACCGCCCGGATCGTCTGGGCAGTGCTTACCCGCAACGAACCCTACAGCCCACGCACTGTAGCCTGAGACGAAAGGAACAACGAGTTAGCAAGATCCGCGAGATGATGGTGCATAAGTCTGCCGCCAAAGCCAAGACACTCCGCCGAATGGCGCGGGCATAATAGCCCGTAAAGCTGATAGGAACTTGGTTTGCGGAACCCATCAGGGCCAGCGGTCAAAACCGCGCAAACAGGCCGGACACATGACCCCACATTTCCCAAGTAAGGCGCTGATTTCGCTGTCCTGACCATTATATTTCCTATATAAAACATGGTGTTGAAGGCTGCGAGGGGCGCGTTTCATGGATCACCCAGAGGGTGCGGGCTTGCAACGGGCAGATCGGGTGGATTTCGACCCTCGCGTGCGGCTGGAATTTCGCGGCACGCAGCTCAGTTCCGACGGCGGCCTTCTGGTGATGCGCGAGCTTGATGACGCGCTCGGGTTGTCCGATTTGGCGTCAGCGGCGCTGCGCGATACTCGCTCTGGCAAGAACACGGTCCATCGGCTCGACGGCCTGTTCCGGCAATCAGTCTTTGGGCGGCTGGCCGGATACGAGGATGTCAACGACGCCAACCGTCTCGCCTGCGATCCGGTCATGCGCCAAGTTGTCGGCGGCAGAGCGGTCGATGCACAAGCGGCCTCGGCATCGCAGATGGGACGGTTCGAGACCGAGACGCTGGCTCTGGCCGGGAACCGTGCCGCGCTGGCCGACCTGAACGGGCAATGGATCGACCGGTTCCATGACCGTAACGGGCTGAAGTACATCGTTCTGGACATGGACAGCTCGGTCAGCCCGACCCATGGCGACCAGGAAGGGTCCGCCTGGAATGGCCATTTCGACTGTAGCTGCTATCACCCCAACTTTCTGTTCAACCAGTTCGGGATGCTGGAACGCTGCGCCCTGCGCCATGGCAACGTCCACAGCGCCGATGGCTGGCGTGATGTTCTCGACCCCGTCATTGCGCGCTACGCGGAGCGCGACCTTGGTGGCAGGTTCTTCCGGGCCGATGCTGCCTACGCGATCCCGGCGATCTATGAGCGATTGGAAGAAGCGCGGTTCTTCTACGCCATCCGGCTGCCCGCAAACGCGGTCCTCAAGGACAAGATCGCGCATCGGCTAACGCGCCCTGTCGGGCGGCCGTCACTGACCAAGGTCAAGCGGTTCTTCGAGGAATTCGAGTATCAGGCGGCGTCCTGGGACAAGGAACGCCGGGTGATCGCCAAGATCGAATGGCATCCGGGCGAACTGTTCCCGCGTGTCGGCTTCATCGTCACCAACCTGCCGATGGAGCCGGACTGGGTGGTGCGGTTCTACAACCAGCGCGGCACCGCCGAGCAGCACATCAAAGAGGGCAAATACGCCTTTCGCTGGACGCGGCTGTCGTGCCGGAAGTTCCGCGACAATGAGGTGCGGCTGCAACTGCACGCCCTGGCGTACAACCTGGCCACCTTCTTGCGCTGCATCGAGCTGCCCGAAGCCATGGCCGACTGGTCGTTGACCAGCCTGCAACTGAAGCTGATCAAGATCGGGGCACGTGTGGTCCGTCACGCCCGCACCATCACCTTCCAGCTGGCCGAGGTCGCTGTCACCGGCACGATGGTACGCGCCATCCTCGCCGCTATCCGCCGATTGCGAGCGCCACCGCTATGCGCATGATCGCGATCCACGCTCAAACTGAACGAAAGCGGCTGGACAGATCTGTCCGCTGCGCTGAAAAACGCCGCCCCTGGGCAAGGAAACAGCGGCTTCGCGGTCTGATCCGTCCAGATCCAGCAGTCTGCGCGACCGCAGGTGCCGCTTGCGGCAGAAAATCCTTGTCTAGCGATCGGATACAGGCGATCTTCACCTCAAACGACACGCCACCTGGGGAATGCAGGTTCATTTGCATGGCCCCTGCGAACCTTGACGCAAGGTCACTCAAAAAAGATCCCTATTTGTCTTAATCGCGTTTCCGCGCCGAATTCGACGTTCCCAAATTACTTATACGGGCTGACTGCTTCTGACAAATGCACAAATCAGATCAAAAATGTCTTGCTATGCAGGAGCCATCCACACACGCCATTCGGTAAAACCCATGGGCCATTTTGGTGAAGGGTGTCAGCAAAAAGAACGCGAGCACCGCGCCGAGGTGAATAACCAACAGGCCCGGCATCCAGCCAGAGCCGCTTGCCGCATAGAGCAACAGCCCGCTCAGCCCGACAAACCCCAGCAACCCGGTAAAGGCGATCTCTCCGCCAAAGGCATTGGTCGCACCGAGCGATTTGTCCGACCGCAGTTTGAGCCAGACCATTTTGCCACAGCCCAGCACTAACAGAATACCGCCCGTCAGACCAAGGATTTTGGGGGCGGAGAACAGCCCGTAAGGAGCGGGCATACCAAGCAGGTAGTGCATAAGCGTCGCCACGCTGGTCGAAGCAAAGCACAACAGAAAGCCGTACATGATTGCCTGATGCGCATAGCGGCGGGCGTGGGTGAAACGGTCTTCGTCTTCAAAGTTGCAACCGTCGCCGTGCCCGCCCTTGAGATTGCGCATATACGCGATTGAGGCAACGGCCCCGCGCAGATGCGAGAGGCGAACCGGGGCACCGCCGACGGTTTGCCAGTAACGGCGCAGCCCGATGGCGATACTGAACAGCGGAAACAGAAAGGCGGGCAAAAAGATCGCCACCATCGCATTGTGGGACAACACCGCATAGAAACCTTCGCCCCCCAAAGCGGCCAGCGCACGGGCAGCCCAGAACAGCAATGCAAAGCCCACGACAGTGGCGAGCACGATGGCGAGGCCGTTTTTCTGGAACGTTTTCCCGGCGGCACGTGGAAAGGCGAACTCCTCCCAACTGTCTTGGCGCACATCGGCCAAGGCTTGGGGCAGGTTCAGGTCAAACTCATGCGGAGCGGTGTAATGGCAGGCGTAATAGCAGCCCCGGCAGTTGCGTTAAATCCCCGTCAGAAAAGGCGCGTTCGGCCTGCAGCGCGGGAAAGACCGAACAGTACCCCTCGCAATAGCGGCAGGCGTTGCAGATTTCGGCCTGACGGCGGGCCTCTTGGAGTAGATCAATTTGCATGGTCTGCGGCCTCCTTGCCTGCGATACGTCCGAAAACGGTGCCGATGGTCATGCCGAAACCGGCGAGGTAGCCTTGGCCCAAGATCGACCCGGCCATGGTTTCGCCCGCCGCCCAGAGATTGCTGACAAGGCGATCGTCAACGGAGCATTGCGCGTTTTCGTCTACCTTCAGGCCAAGGTACGTAAAGGTGACGCCAGTGCGCAGCGAATAGCCGTAGAACGGCGGCTCGGTGATCGGTCGCGCCCAGTTGGTCTTGGGTGGGGTGAGGCCGGAGGTTGCCACGCCATCAAGCTCGGTGGGGTGAAAGCCGCTTTGATCGCCACAGGCTTCGTTGAACGCGGCAACTGTCTGCTCCAGCGCATCAGCGGGCAGGCCCATCTTTCCTGCCAGTTCCGCCAGCGTATCGGCTTTGATTGGTGGAAAAACCGAAGGCATGAACAGGTTCAGCGATTTCGCGTCGATAATGACATAGCCGACCTGATTGGGCTGGGCGGCAACCAAGCGGCCCCAGATGGCGTAGCGTTTGGGCCAGACATCCTCGCCTTCGTCATAGAACCGCTGTGCGTCTTTGTTCACGACGATGGAGAAGGGCACGCAATCCAGCCGCGTGACGATCCCGCCGTCGAACTTTGGCGCGCGCCCGTCGATGGCGACCGCGTGGCACTGCGTCGGGTCGCCCACCTGTGCGATGCCTTGGTCCAGCAGATTGGCCAGCACCACGCCGCGATTGTAGGGCGTTCCCCGGATCAGGAAATTCTTCGCCGCTGGCCCCCATGCGCGTACAAGCCAATCGGTGTCCGCCTGAAAGCCGCCAGAGGCCACGACGATGGATTTGGGTGAGAGACTCTTGGCCATCCCCTCATGGGTATAATCCACCCGTGTCACCCGGTCGCCTTCCAGTTCCAGATGGGTCACGGCGGCTTCATAGAGCACATCCACGCCCAATCCTTCGGCGGTGCGGTAATAGGCGTTTACAAGGCTTTTGCCACCGCCGCGAAAGAAGGCGTTGGTACGTGCAAGGGATAGGGTGCCCGAGAGCGAAGGCTGAAACCGCACGCCATGTTCTTCCATCCAAGGCAGGCATTCCTCAGAGGTACGGATGGCGAGGCGTGCGAGATGCTCATCCGTTTTGCCACCCGTCACCTTCATCAGGTCGGCGAGGTATTCGTCTTCGGTGTAGCTTTCGACCAGCGGCCCCAGTGGCCCGTGGTGCATACAGCGGAAGTTACGGGTGTGGCGCGAATTGCCGCCCCGGTAAGGCTTTGGCGCGGTCTCTAGGATCAAGACGCGGGCACCGGCCTCGGCGGCGGTGATCGCGGCACAAAGCGCCGAATTGCCGCCGCCGATCACGACGATATCGTAAGCCTCGGTCACAGCAGGTCTCCGTCATAGGTCTCATCGCGCGAGGGCTGCGCGCGCAGGGCGCGCACCCGGACCCGTTGGGCCGCTTCGATATGCGCACGCATCGCGGCTTCGGCGCGGGCGGCATTACGGGCCTTGATCGCGTCGAGGACGCCGAAGTGTTCCTCCACCGCTTTTTCGGCCCGGTCAGGATCGGTGAGCGTCGTCGGTCCGAGGATCATCAGCGTCTTTTGCAGCGTATGGATCGACCGGGTGAGAAAACGGTTCTTCGCGGCGTCCAGAAGGGCTGCGTGGAACTGGCGGTTGAGGGTGAAAGCTTCGGGTACATTGCCCAGGGTGGCAAGCTGCTGGTTCATGTCCTGCAACTCTTCGATCTCGATGTCCGAGGCGGCGCGGGCGGCCAGCCGCGCGGCGGTGCCCTCCAACACGGCGCGCATCTCGTAAAGCTCCATCACCTCGGCATAGTCGAGTGTGCGGATACTCGCCCCTTGGCGCGGGATATGAGCAACCACGCCATCGGCCTCCAACTGGCGGATCGCTTCGCGCACAGGGGTCCGGGAGACGCCCAAGCGCTCGGCCAGCTCCGTTTCACGCAGGCGGTCGCCGGGGTTGAGCCGTCCGGCGCGAAGTTCATCCATCAACTGATTGTAGGCAGAGTTGCCCTGCGGTGTGCGGTCTTCTTCGCTCATAAAACCCCCTCCGATAGATATTGCATACAGGTGGATACAATCGTATCCAGAAAGGGTCAAGCCCGTAAGAAAAAGTGAGTTGACCCCTATGCGCCTCTCCCAACCGACCCGCCGTCGTGCGCTGACCTTGATCCTCGCCGCGGCTGGTACCGCGTTCTTTTGGTGGCTCGATCTGCCGCTGCCATTCCTTTTCGGGCCGATGGCCGCCTGCCTTATCGCGGCATTGTCGAACGTGCCGATCAAAGGCTTCGGCCAAGTCTCGGTCGCGGCGCGCACAATCCTTGGAGTGGCGGTCGGCGCCTCGATCACGCCTGATCTTTTCCACCAACTGCCACAGATGGCGATGTCGGTTGCGCTGGTTCCGGTCTTTATCGCGCTGATCGGGATTATCGGCGTCCCGTTCTTTCGGCATGTTTGGGGGTTCGACGCGCCGACGGCCTATTACGCCGCGATGCCGGGCGGCCTGCAGGACATGGTGATCTTTGGCACCGAAGCGGGCGGCGATCCACGGGCGCTGTCGCTAATCCATGCCACGCGGGTGTTGATCATCGTCACCCTCGCGCCTGCTTTCTTGACGCTGGCTTACGGGGCGGGGCTGACCAATCCCATCGGCGCGCCGGTGACGGAACTGCCAGTGGGCGAGATGGCCTTGATGGCCGCCGCAGCCCTGATCGGCTGGAAGGGGGGAGAGCGAATCGGCCTGTTTGGCGCGTCCATCCTTGGCCCGATGATCGTGACCGCCCTCCTGTCACTGGCTGGCCTGATCCACAGCCGCCCGCCAGCCGAGGCCATCCTTGCCGCGCAGTTCTTCATCGGCTGCGGGATCGGCGTGCATTTTCTGGGCGTGACATGGGGCGAGCTGACGCGGGTGGTGCTGGCGGGCATCGCCTATGTGCTGGTGCTCGCCGTCTTGGCCGCAGGTTTCACCGGCCTCGTCACCTGGGCCGGATTGGGCGATCCGGTCGAGGCATTCCTTGCCTTCGCGCCGGGCGGGCAGGCCGAGATGACGGTGCTGGCCATCGTCACCGGGGCGGATTTGGGCTTTGTCATCACCCACCACCTGACCCGCATCGTGTTGATGATCGTCGGCGCGCCGCTGGTCGCGGGACTTATGGCGCGTAGACGGAAGGATTGATCATATGGATCGGTGCGCCTGCTGCATAGGCGTTCACCTGCGCGAAGATATCCGCGAATTGCTTGTCGAATTCATCCTCGGTGACAAAGCCGATATGCGGGGTGGCGATCAGCTTGGGGTGTGAGAGCAGCGGGTCGTTGGGATCCGTTAGCGGCTCGGAATCAAAGACATCCACTGCCGCTGCGCCCAGATGACCGGCGTTGAACGCTTGCAGCAGCGCGCCTTTGGCGATCAACCCGGCGCGGGAGGTGTTCACCAGAACCGCGCGGGGCGACATAGCGCTGAGGTCTTCCGCGGTGACACTGCCGCGGGTCTCAGGGGTGAGCCGGAGATGCAGGGAGACCACGTCGCAGGACCCGAAAAACGCCGCGCTGCTTTTGGCGACGGTCTCACCATCCGCTTTCGCCCGCGCGCGTCCGGCGTCAGAGCCCCACCAGACAACCTCCATGCCAAAGGCGCGGGCGTAATCGGCCACAACACGTCCGATGCGTCCATAGCCATAAAGCCCCAGCCGCCGCCCGCGCAGACTGCGCCCTACGCCCATCTGCGAGTTGCCCGCCTTCACGCTCGCCATCTGCTGCGGGAGTTGCCGCATGGCTGAAAGGATCAGCGCAAAGGTTAGTTCAGCTGCTGCGTGATTGACCCCATCCGCGCCTTTGTTGGAACACAGCAGCACGCCCTGATCGGTGCAAGCCGCGACATCCACATGCGGATAAGCGCCGCGTTGCGAAATCAGGCGCAGGTTCGGCAGGCGCTCCAGCAGCCCCCGCGTCACCGTCGTCCGCTCGCGAAAGAGCACCACGCAGTCTGCATCCTGCAAACGGTCGGCCAAGATGGCCTCATCGGGCTGATGGTCCGTCCAGACAGTGACATCGTGCTCCGCCAACAGGTCAAAGCAGGGCAGTCCGCGCAGGGTGTCGAACCAGTCGTCGAGAATGTGAACCTTCATCCCTGCACCCTATGCTGAAAGAGCATTGATCGCTTTGCTTACCCGTTCATGTAGGATCAGCAAATCAGGGTCGCGGTCCTTCTGCGTGCCGATGCCGGCAATCAACTCGGCGCGCAGTTTTTCCAGATCACGGCGGGCGACGTGGATTTTCTCGTAATTGGTCATCATTCGCTTCTCAATGGGCAACAAAACGGGGATTTTGATCTTTTCCAGCACCTCGGCGGTCACGCCACCAAGGAAATCTTCGCGAAATTTGGAGTGCCCATAGGCACCCAGCACCAGCAGCGAGGGATCGTGCCTTTCGCAATAGGACAGTGCCACCGGATGGGTAATGGGAAAGTTCTCATGCACCGCTTCGACGCCGTGGCGCTCCAGATGGGTCATCAGATCGGCGATCGGCCAAGCGGTGCGTTTGCCCACCGTCAGAACGCTGACCCGGCCATCGGCCTCAAGCAGGCGCAGGCTGTCTGACAGTGCCCGCGCGGCGGCGCGCCCGCCGTCCCATGCCAGCGCCGCATGGCTGTGCTGCGCGCCCGCGTCATAGCCCGCGGGCACCACGATCACAGGACGCCCAGATTGCAAGGCGATGCGGTCCGGGTGGTGGGTCACATGAGCGTCGTCACTCTCGGTCCGTGCGCCGACGATCAGCATGTCATAATAGCGGGCGCCTTCGGAGAGCAGCGTGTCTACGCGGCCGGTCTCTTCGCGGAAATCCAGCGCGTCGCCCAGACCGAGGGCGGGGCGGAGTTCTTCGAACCGGCGGATGACCTCGGCCAAGATTTCGCTATTGGCAGCCTCCAACAGGGCGCGGGCCTCTTCAGGGATCCAACGGGAACGACGGTCGATCACCTCATGCGCGGTATGCGCAAGGATCGCCGTGACATGGGCACCGCGCTGTTTCGCGAGCGAGGCCGCATAGCGCAATGCGGCGACGGAAGCGTCGGAGCCGTTGAAGGCAACAAGCAAGTTCATCACGGGCATGTCAGCGGCCCTCCCAAATGCGCGAGGGGACAAAGACACAGCCATCCGCCAGCTTGCGCGCCGTTCGCAGCAGCCCGGCGGAGTTCAGCGCGAAGCCGTCGGACGTGTCGTAATCTACCAGCACGTCAATCGTGCCAGAGGCATGTTCGAGCACAACGTCGGCGGGGCTTTGGCCGGGCCGGTCAAGCAGCCCATCCGCGACGCTGCCGGGGGTGAGCGCGCAAGAGGCAAGACATTGCGCCCCGGTCACCGCCATGGAGGGGTGCGTGTTCCACGGCATGAAATAGCGTGTCGCGATGGTGCCACCGTTTCGGGCGGGGGCGAGCAGACCGAACTTCGGCGTGACGGATTTTGCCACGTCTCCCATGCCCATAGCGGCCCCGGCCTGAAGGCGAATGGCTTCCATCCGCGCAAAGAACTCTTTGTTCGCGTCGAGCTCGGCCACGCTCTCGTACCCCGTCAGGCCAAAGTCCGCCGCGCGGGCGATGACCATCGGCATGGCCACATCCATGCAGGTGACTTCGATCCCGTCGAAGGTATCGCGGATGTTGCCCGTGGGCAAAAACGCCCCGGTCGAAGAGCCGACGACACCCATGAAGTTTAGCGCCACGGCGGCACCGGCTCCGGGCACGCCCGCGATCTCGGTGTCGCCGTCATAAGTGAGCACACCGCCGGGGGTCAGCACTTTGGAGAGCACCTTGGCCCCGGTGTTGACGGCGTGGATTTTGACATCCGTCACATCGCCGGTGGGCTGGACGAGGCCCAATTCCACCGCCGCAGGGCCAACACCCGACAGGATGTTTCCGCAGGTCGGTTTGAAGTCGACCAGCCGATCCTCGACCGAGACTTGGGCGAAGAAATAATCCACATCGGCCCAACTGTCGTCTGAAGGCGATAGCATTGCGACCTTGGTGGTGACCGCCGCGCCGCCGCCGATGCCGTCGATGTTGAGCGGATGGCCGGAGCCCACCACGGCGAGCAGCACTTCGGCTAGCGTTTCGCGGTCTTGGGGCAGATCCGCGCGGTTGAAGTATGGCCCCCGCGAGGTGCCGCCGCGCATAAAGAGCTAGGGGATAGCAGTCTGTGTCATCTCTAAACTCCTCAGTTCAGCGGCCAAGGCAGATCGACTGCGCCTTGCAGCAGACCCGGCGGGAAATCACGGTTGAGTGCCCCGGCCATGACGCACATCAGCGCGATGCCGCAGGCGGTCAGGATCAGGGTTTTCGGCCAATGTGCCTGTGCACGAACCCGCAGGAAGCTGATCAAAAAGCCCAAGAGCGCGAGGATGAAGCCGACAAAGTAGGTTGCGACGATCAGCCCCACGAACCACGCCAGCGTGCCCCACAGGCCATAGGGCGCATCAGCGTCCTCGCCCGAGACTTCCTTGTCGGCAAAGATCGCATCGCTTTCGGGACGCAGGATCATCTGCACCAGCAAGATCAGCAGCGCGGCCAAGGCGATCCCCCCCACGACCAGCGGCACGATCTTGTCGGTCATGTTGTAGTCAGGGATCAGCGAGGCATTGATCAGCGCGGCCACCACGTAGCCCATGATGATCAGCAAAAAGACCAAGGGCGCGCGTTTGGAGCCGGACTGAACGTCGCCCTCGGCCATGATCGACTTGGCCTGACGCAGGCCCAGCACGACCGAGATCACGGTGACGATCAGCAGCACGATGACGATTGGAGAGAAGATATAGTCCATGCCTTCCTCAAAGGATTTGCGGAACCGGAAAGACGCGATCTGAAACGCTTGGTTCGAGAATTTCTCAACCGGGTTGGACAGCACGAAACCGATGAGGAAAGCCGGGCGCGACCAGTCGAAGCGGCGCAGGAAGATGCCGATCAGCCCGATCAGGAAAAGTGCGAGGATGTCTTCGAAGTTCTGCCCCGACTGGAACGCCGCGAAAGAGATCAGCATGAAGAGGAACGGCGCGAGGTAGGTGAAGCGGATGGTGGTCAGCTTGGCAATGCCGCCCGAGGCCGCGATGCACAAGAGCGTGCCGACGACGTTGGCCAGCGCCAGCAACCAGACGATGGAATAGGTGATGTCGAGGTTGTCGCGCAGCATTGAGGGGCCGACTTCGATCTCGCCAGAGCCCAAGAGCGCGATGGCACCGATGAAAATCGCCATCGAGCCAGAACCCGGAATGCCGAAGAGCAGGGTAGGGACCAAGCCGCCGCCCTCTTTCGCGTTGTTCGAGCTTTCCGGCCCGATCACGCCGCGCACTTCGCCCTTGCCGAAATTCGATTTGTCTTTCGTCGTTTGAACCGCGTGACCATAGGCGATCCAGTCAACGACTGATCCACCAAGGCCGGGGATGACACCGACGACCACGCCGATCAACGAGCAGCGCACCGACAGCCATTTGTTGGCAACCCAGTCGCGCACGCCTTCACCCCAGCCCGCGCCGAGTTTGGCTTCTTTGGAAATCGCCCGGTCTTGGCGCAGAAGCGAAACGATCTCGGGCACGGCAAAGATGCCAAGGCCGACGATCACCAGTTTCAAGCCGTCCGTCAGGTAGGGGATGTCATAGGTCGCCATCCGCAGGGAGCCGCCCGCGTCGGCCTCACCGATGGTGCCGATTAGCAGGCCGAGGCCCGCCGCCGCCAGACCTTTAAGCGCTACGCGCCCGGCCAGAACCGCGACCATCGACAGGCCGAGGATCGAGATCATCAGCATTTCGGGCAGGCCGAAGGACAAAACGATGGGCCGCGCGATGACGATGAACATCGTCAGGAACGCCGCGCCAACCAGACCGCCAAAGAGGGATGAGGTGAAAGCCGCCGAAAGCGCCCGTGCGGCTTGGCCCTTTTTGGCCATCGGAAACCCATCGTGCACCGTAGCTTGGCTGGCCGAAGAACCGGGAATGCCCATTAAAACCGAAGCAAAGGTGTCAGAGGTTGGCACCATGGCGACCATGCCGATCATCAGCGCCAGACCCAGCACAGGGTCCATGCCGAACATGAAAGGCAAAAGCAGCGACAGCCCCGCGATCCCGCCGAGGCCGGGAAAGACCCCGACAGCGAGGCCCGTGACCACGCCCAGCACCAGATATCCCAGAACCATAGGTTGCAGAATGAGAGCCCATGCCTCGCCAAGCGCAGGCAGAGCGGTTGCGAACAGATCCATCGCACCGACCTCGAAATGTTAGAATAAAGGGGGGTGGCCCCGGGATTGACCCGGGGCCGAGAGGGTTCCGCTTACTTCAGCGAAACGCCATAGGCTTCTTGCAGCCAGTTGGTGACGAAGGCTTTCGCCTCCGCAGAGACGGTCGTGCCGCGCTGCGTCGCCTTTGCCGCGCCTTCGCCTACGAAGACGGGGTACTTACCGACACGCTTTTCAGCGATCTTGGCAAAGTCGTCGCGGTTGCGCACCGCGTCAAAGGCCGCCGTGTAGGTCGCGATCACATCGTCGGGGGTGCCTGCGGGCAGGAAGGCGATCTTTTGCACAGGGAAACCTGCGATAAAGAAGGCTTTCCATGCGTCCCATGCTTCACCTTCGGTGGCGCAGCCTTCGGTCGCTTCGCAAACTTCCTTGAAAGTCGCGATGTCGGGGAAGGTGGGGTCGCGAACGATGTTGCCATCGTCGTCAAGTGCGCCCCATGTCATCATCGGCACGGCCTGACCTTTTTCGACGAGATCCGCAGAGGCGCCGAGGTAGCTTGACGAGGTCTGATAGTCGATCGTGGCCTCGCCGCGCTCAAACATCAGACGGCCATCGCCACGGCCCTTGATGCCGAAAACTGGCTCGACATTCATCCCCAGCATTTCCCATGCCAGCAGCGGCACGAGTTCAAGGCGCGTGGCCCCCTGCGAGCCGTAGATGAAGTTGACGTCTTTGAGGTTATTGGCGGTGCCGTAGAATTTCTCACCGTCTGTGGGGTTCAGATAAGCGACCCCGCCGGTGCCCGACGCCATGACCGGGTTCCAGTCGCTGTACTCATACCGGACGCGCGGATCGTCCAGCAGATAGGGGAACTGGGTCGAGCCGGAGGTGCCAAAAAGGACCGTGCCCTCGTCATGCTCTTGCTCTTGGAACCAGTTGGCGCCTTTGGTTGAACCCGCACCCGGCATGAACTTCACGACGACCGTGGGGTTGCCGGGCAGTTCTTCGGACAAGAGCGGCGCAAAGAAGTTGGCCCATTTGGCCGAGCCGCCGGTTTCCGAGAAGGGGATGACCTACTCGATTGTATTGCCTGCAAAGTCGACCTCGGCCAGCGCCGGGGCGGCGAGGCAGGCGGCGGATGCAGCGGTTGCGGCGAAATACTTGATAGTCATAGGTGTCCTCCCGTAGACATTCTATAGCGGTCAGACTTTCACGTCTGCCGTCGTTCGGATTTGTTTTAGGGAACGAATCCCTCCTCCAACACGGGCACTCTGCCTTTCCAACCTTGCGCGAAACTTGCGCATTAGGATTAAGTTTTAATCGTGCGCATAGCAGTCATCGAAGACAATGAGGCCCTTGCTCAAGGAATTGCCCATCGCCTGCGCGATCGCGGCCATGCGGTGGACCTGCTGCACGATGGGGAAGAGGCGGATGCCTTTCTGAGGCACGAAGGGGCCGACCTGATCGTACTTGATTGCAACTTGCCCGGCTGTGATGGGCTGGAGGTTCTGACCCGGCTGCGCCGCCGTGGCGATGGCACGCCGGTGATCCCGCTGACCGCGCGGGCAGAGACTTCAGAGCGAGTAGCAGGGCTGGATGCCGGTGCCGATGATTACCTGACCAAGCCCTTCGAGATGGATGAGTTGGAGGCCCGGCTGCGGGCCATGGCGCGGCGCAAAAACCTTGAGTTCGCCGCCCGCGACGCGATTGGCCCCTTGGTCTTTGACCGTACCAACCGCCAGTTGTTGAAGGACGAACAGCCACTGGCGTTCCCTCGTAAAGAACTGGCGACCTTGGAATGCCTGCTGGAACGGCGCGGGCGGATCGTCTCGAAATCCCAACTGATCACCCATGTCTATGGCACCGGTGCCGCGCAGGAAGACAGCGCAATCGAACCGCATGTCTCCCGTCTTCGCAAACGGTTGGAGCCCTTCGGCATCCGCATCAAAGCCGCGCGCGGGCTGGGCTATATGCTGGAGGTCGATAGCGCATGACCTCGATGTCGCTGCGCTCTAGGCTGTTCATGCTGATCCTGCCGCCGCTGCTGTTGCTTTCGATCGTTCTTGGGTTTTTGGCGCTTTGAAGTGGCGCAGCGCACCTCTGAAACCCTGTTCGACCGCAGCCTGCTGGCCGCAGCATTGGCGATCTCCCGCGATGTGGCGATTTCTGGTGGGGATGCGCTTTCGCCCAGCACGCGGGATTTTGTCTCGGACGCCGGGGGCGGTGATCTCTTTTACCATGTCACGGGCCCCGGTGGCATTTACATCACCGGTTATGCCTATCCCCCCGTCTCTGGCGGTCGGGCGGGCGAGGATCGGCTGAACTACACGATGGCTGAGTATCGGGGCGAGCCTGTGCGCGTTGTGCGGATGCGGGAGAGTACGACCATCGGCAACCTGACGGGCGACACGATTGTCACGGTCTGGCAGAGGGACAGTGATCGCAATGCCTTCGCCGCTGCCTTGGCGCGGCGCGCGGCGGCCTTGATCGCCAGTCTGATGCCGGCCCTTGCTTTGGTGGTCTGGTTCGGGGTGAAGATCGGCCTGCGCCCCTTGAACGATTTGCAAGACGCGATCCAACACCGATCCCCCGATGACCTGCGCGATATCCGCCGCTCGGTCCCGGCTGAGGTCTTTGGTATCGTTGCCACATTGAACCGGCTTTTCGGGCAGGTGCGCCAGAGCATCGAAGACCATCAGGTCTTCATCTCCAACGCCGCGCATCAACTGCGCAACCCCGCCTCAGCCTTGTTGTCATTGGCCGAGGTTTTGCCAGATGTCGGCGACCCGCAAGAGCGTCGATTGAGAGAGCGCGAATTGATTGCTGCGGCCCGCAAATCAGCGCGGCTGGCCAACCAGTTGCTGTCTCTTGAACGGTTGCGCTACGACGAAGCCCCTGCATTCGACCGGCTTGAGCTCAACGCTGTCGTTGCCGAAGTGTGCAGTGACTTTGCTCCCACGGTACTGTCGCGGGACATTGGCTTTGGCTGTGAACCTTGCACCACGCCGCTCCACGTTGCGGGCGACACTGTGCTGCTCGCCGAAGCGATCACCAATTTGCTTGAAAACGCGCTGACCCATGGCGGCGGCAGCCTCACCGCGATCCGCGTCAGCACCACGGTAGAGGGGCAGTTTGCAGTTTTGGCTGTAGAGGATGACGGCACCGGCATTCCCGAAGGCAGTGCCGAGGCCGCGTTCGAGAGGTTTGGCCAACTAAGCGAAGGGCAAGGCAGTGGTCTTGGTCTTGCGATTGTTAAAGATGTCCTGCGCCGTCACGGCGGGCAAGCCGAACTGGTGCCGCAAGACAAGGGGTTAATCGTAAAGATCAAAATCCCACTTTCTGCGCCGACTGTCTGAACAGCGGTTCCGATCAAGGTGTCACGCGGACCTTGAAAAACACACTCCCTTCAGCGCCTGCGGCATGCGTCCCGCTGCAATCCCACCGCAGGGGGCCTTCATATCCCGGTAGGTTGTCGCTTGGGGTTGCGAGATCGCAGATCAGCGAGGGGCTCACGGTTTGCGGCGTGGCGACGGCCTCTGCCAATCGTGTATAGGGCGGCGTTCGGTCGTAAATGACGATGGCGGATGCAATGCGCTGGCTCGGGTTCACCACTGTGATGCGGTAGACCAGTACATCCCCGGGCGACGCTTGATTTGAATAGCCCTCACCCGTGCCTTGCGTTTCGTTCTGTACAGTTTTCACCAGAACGAGCTGACTGCCACCGACTTCGACCGTCACGCGATCCGTATCGGTTGTAATGTGCGAAGCAGTGGTTCCGGAAAAGTCCGTGGCGGCTTGCACCTCGTAGGTCAAAGCGCTGCCCGGAGGCAGGCCGCCACCCGCCGAGACCCTCGAGATCAGGCAGAGTTCGTCCCCCGCTTGAACGGAAATTGGCACGTTCAGCGGGGTGTCGGGCGCGCCATCGCAATCGTTGTCGATAAAGAGCGCAACTGAAAATGCACCGACCGCAGGCTCGGAAATGTTCTCTACGGTAAAGGTGGTGATGCCAGATGAACTGGCTCGATAGAGATGCGGCAAAAGGGCGATTTGGCCCGCGCCGATGTGCGCGTCACGGTCCTCACTCAAAGTGGGAAGTGGAATAATGCCTAAGGTAAGTCCGCTGTAATCGGTCTCAGGCAAAGGGGTGAAGCTGAACGAGCCATCATGTGGATCGCTGTTCACCAAGCCCGGCAGTGAGCCCGGTCGCTCGGAAATCGCTCTCCACCCTTCGGCGGGCACCGTGGAGACGGTCAGACTGCCAGTGTAGTTCGGCGCGAGCCGATAGGACCATCGTCCATCGGCGCCGACCTGCGGGCTTGCCAATAGCGCACCGGCATCGTCCAGCAGCAAAATGGTTCCTGCATTCGTGCCTACCTCGTCGCCCGTGGCAGAGCCATCGTGCGCGACCCCGCCGCGACCATCATCCCGGATCAGCTGGCCTGAAATTTCACCGCCCGAGGTTGCGAGAGCGATCGTGACGCTGGCTTCGTCGTCGTCGGCAATCCCGTCCTGTAAGTCATCTTGGGCGAGACCAACGGCTGGATCACTGTCGAGGTCGGGTAGGGAACTGCTCACGATCTCAACGACGTTTGTATAGTTGCCACCCGCCGTGACACGGACACGTATGGTAAGGGTTTCGGTCGCACCCGGCAGAATTTCATCGACGAACCAAAGTCCCGTACTTGGGTCGAAATAATCGCCGGTCGGAGGAGCCGTGTCGCTGATATAGGCGAAACCTGCGGGGATGCTTTCAATCACCTTTACCCCCGAAGGCGAGCCGGGGCCGTCGTTTGTCACGCTGATCACCCAGTCGATGATGTCGCCTTCGACAGCGGTTGTGACGGGAGAGGTGGTGCCCGCTTGAAAGGCCTCTTTGGTGATTGAGAGGTCAGAAAACTGCGGATCGAAACCAAAGTCGTAGGCCACTGTAAAGGCGCCCGAATCGGCCTTTACACCAACGAGGGGGTTTGAAGTTCCGATCTGCGCGCCGGGGGGGAGGTCTGCGTCATTCACATCGACCTCTACCCGGTAGGTGGTGCCCGCAGGCAAGCCGACAAAGGCGTATGTTCCGTCAGGCTCGGTATCGACGGTCCGGATGAAGCTATCATCGTCCAGATCATTCGGCGTTGCGTTATCGGAGTACAAATCCACCCGGATCCCGCCCGCCAAGTTCTCTTCTGCGCCGTCTTTGATATCGGAACCGTCTTGATCGACATAGATATTGCCCCCCAGACCGGACAGTACGAAAGGTGTCCCGCCGCGGCACGAGGTGCCATCGCTGAAACCGCCCTCATCCGTACCCGTTGCCAGTCTTAAACGATTGCCGGTCGACGTATCGATTAGGTAGATTGAGTTCGATACCTCTTCATAGGCGTACATCTGGCCGTTCTCGTCAAAGAAAACCGCAGACCAGATGCCCGTATAAACACTGGGCCCAAATTCCACCACCGTGGAGAAACCGGCGAGACCATTGTTCGCGAACACGCGAAACAGGCTGCCGGTGTCTTCGTTGATGCCGTAAATGAATCCGTCCAATGGATTTACGGCGAAATCGGACACCATGACGGCTTGGGAGAGGGTCAATTGCCCGGCATCGATCGGATTGTTGGGGTCGGTCAAATCCAACAACTGCCAGGTGACGTCGTCTGCTTCGTAGACCATTATACCGTTGGGCAAGATATCGCCCGTATCTTCGGCCCTTTCGGCGCTGTTTGGGAATGAAGGCATTTTGGTGAAGTTTCCGGTGCCGTCCACGCGCCACAGCTCATCTTTGCCGGGGCGGACGCCATAGATATAGCCATCGATTTCGTTGTATCCCCAGCCGGCTGCCAGCCGGCGCGGCGCTGTCCCGAGGGTTTGTGATGACATAGAATAACCCGACCCGGTGTCGGTAAAGCGCAGTTTGCGCAACTGCGTTGGATCGTCAGACAGCAGGTATAGGCCACTGTCGCAGGAAACCGGAGGAACATCGCCGGAAACTGTCAGCCTGTAGTCCTCAACCTCTCCGTCCAGTGCGACGGGCACAACGCCTTCGGTGGTTGACCACCTGAACCGCGCGAATGTCGGCGTGAGCACGGAACTTCCCGGCACGTTCACATCAAATCGGATCTCGCCATTCAGCGTGCCATCTTTATCCGAAGCGCTACCGTCTTGCAGATCAGAGGCGATCTGCTCTGTGGCGTCGAAGAGCCCGTTGCCGTTAAAGTCGATCCACGCCTGAAGATAGGCCACGCCGCCTGTCAAACTACCGACCCCGCCGGTCACCTCGTTTACGAACACGGTTATTTCAGTCGTGCCGCCAGCAAAAAGCTGGGGGAGCGTGACCCCGTCTTCGTCGTCATTCCCGTCGAGATCGTCGCCCAAAGCATCTGCACTTGCTTGAGAGGCAGCCTCGGGGTCAGGAGGGAGGGCCCCTAAGTAGGTCCCCGCGATGCCGGTTTCAGCGATGATGTGCAATGGGTCGCCATAGCTTGCCGGAGCATCACCGCGATCGACCAGAGGGGCCGCAGCGATATTGATCGGGTAGTCTTCGACCTCCCCATCCAAGGAGACATCGGCCACGCCGACGATCGGAGTTGTAGACCACCGAAAGCGGGCAAAGGTCTGGTCTAGTACCGCGTCACCCGGGACAATCACGTCAAATTGGATCAGGCCATCGCCCGCGACCTGATCCCCACCGGTGCCATCGTCCTGCAAATCGCGCGCGATTTCTTCGGAGGTTGCAAGGGCCATGACGTCGTTGCCGTCGTAGTCGATCCAAGCGGTCAAAAAGCCACCGTCGCCTTGGACACGTGCTTCTAGTGTTGCGATAAAACCTTGGATGAGCGGGGGAATCGTTATACCATCGTCATCGTCCGACCCCGCATCATCGGCGTTCCCTGGCCCTGCATCGCTTGTCAAAGCATCGCCCAGATAGACCGTGGACTCTGACCCCATCGTATGGAGTGCATCCCCATATATCGATGGCGCGTCGGTAAAGTCGGCACAGGCTTGGATGTCGGTCAGTTGCAGAGATCCGGCGAAGTTTGCGCTGTTGTTTTTGCGGGTGCCATGATCGATCACGACCCGATCAACCGGGGCGCCAAATCCGACTTCTACGGCAAAATTCTCGGGTAAGGCTGTTGTCGAGAATGTGCTGTCGCGCTCTGCCAAAACAGAACCATCCGCATTGGCCCGGCGAAACATGGAGGCCGAAAGCGGGCCGTCGGCGATGGCAGGTTGCACGCGCACGCCATTGCGTTCGCCATAGATCGCTACGGATTCGTCGAATTCCAAGCTCGTGACGTAGAAAAGGACGGAGTCCATGGGGGTGTCAAAATCAATATTCAAGGTGGCATATTGCTGTGTGAACACGGGATTGCCGCCATACCCGGCGGAGTAGAGTTCATTTGCGTTTCCGATCGCGGCTGCGCGGCCAATTCTGGCATCAGCGTTTGCAGTTGCACTGAGTGAACCGCCGACTCCATAGCGGGTGAAAGTAGATGTCGCGCCGAGGGCTGCAGGGCTGTCAGATGTCCAATCGACGATTGAAAACCGCGTTCCAGAACAGGTTGGAAGCGTATCGGCTGGCACGGCGGTGACGTTAACGCTGACGCTGTCGGTATCGGCACCGCCTTCATCGCTGGAATTCGCGGCATCGGCGGTGATGCTGCCTCCCGCCGCGGTAGAGACATAGGCATCAAACTCGATGGCGCCGCTTCCAAGGCCGTTCAAGCTGGTCATCGGAAGGAGCGGGAAAGTGCCGTTTGTCGGGGTGGTCGCAGGGCGGATGTCTTCGCCCGAGATGACCTGAAAGTTCGTCGTACCCGAAATTTCTGGCGGCAGGGTTACCGAGGTTTGCACATTGGTCATGGGGCTAAGCGACGTATTCACATAGCTTACACGGTAGGTCAGCGTGGCGCCCTGCGGAACGTCGCCCCCCGAATAGGGGGTGCCGTTTACTGCTGTAATGGAGATTGATACGAAAAGGTCCTCAGGCCCCGCAGGTGAGACGGCTGAGGTTCCGGCGACCCAGTAGCGCCACGGGTTGTCGTTCCCAGCAGAGGCGCCTTCGGCGGAGTCTCCGCCGTGACCTTCGGCATTGAAATATCCAATGTTGGCCGGGTCGCTGACTTTCACTTCCATGACGGCGTAATAAGTCTCTCCCTGCGCGATCCCGCCGAAGGCGTAGCGCACTGCGTTTGTGCCGCTCGGCAAAACCGACGCGGCGCTGCTATTCAGGTTAAATCCTGCGGTCGTTTCGGTGCAGGCTTCGTAAGAGTTAACGCCCGGGTCCAGCGTTTCGGGAAAGACGGATCCGGCGCCAGTGGCAGGCCCGTCTGGCCCCGCGAGCAGCGGATCATCCGCTTCGCAGGAACCGGGATAGCTGATCCGGTTCCAAGGGCCGGTGGTGCCGTAGCGATCCCAATCGGATCCTGAATCCGGGCCTGCCACGGGGCTGCCCGCGCGAAAGGGTGTCGCCCCCCGACCGCCCGTAATCGTGGTCTCTTCTTGTGTTGAGAAACCGTTTGGGTCGATTGTCCCCCCAGAACCGAAGGCGTTGATCTGAACCGCGTCCCATTTGTTGTGAACGCGGGCGGTGCCGGTGCCGCCAACGCTGCTCCAAGGGCTGCCATTCGTGGGATTGACGAGGTACCCGTTTTCTAAAGTGGCGATATCCGACCCGTTTGCGAACAATGCAGTATCCGGACGGGTTGAGTAGAAAATACCAGTATCGCCATAGATATAGGCCAGCCCGGCATTGCAATTGGCGATGGAAAACCCCGCTGCCTGGCACTGCGCCGTGTCAGAGGGAGCCCAGCCGTTGGGAGAGATATCAAACGCTTGCTGGCCCTTCGGACCCCAACCCTTAGACACGCCAAACCCCGTCGAGGCGCGCGCCGGGCGGGCGTCGCGGGCCGCGCCTGTAGCATCAGTTATATAGGCGGATGCGACTTCGGTCCCGGCGGGCACATACAACGTGGCATAGCCGCCCGGACCATCAAGCGTGCCTTCGGCTATGACGGGAAAGTCGGCAATGATGGCAATGTTATCACCAGCTGAAATCGGCGGCAGCCCCGCCGCGACCCGGTCCGCGATCTGTTGACGGCTTGCATCAGTCAGCGAAACGCCGCCGCCGCCCAGCCACGCGCCGTGCGAAAGCACCATGGTTGAAAAACAGAGCCAAAAGAATGCCCCCAGAACGGCCTTGGCGCTCGCGCAGAATAATCTAAAGAATATCATGACTTACTCTCAATTTGTCCTGCACTAGGCTTTCATCGGGTAACTTTTGCGTCAATCTGAGCAGGTGGGTCTTGGGCATATGCTTTGGGTTAGGTCTGCTAGGCCTTAGAGAGATTTCTTAACCGCGCAGGGTTAACTATGTATTGAAGGGCGACAGGGTCTGATGATTGCGGCTGCTGGATGCCGGGCGCGTGCCGCGCGCGCTTGGCGCTGTCGCCAGCGTCGGCGCGCCAAGACGACATCCGGGGTTGAGCGCGGCCCTATGGGCCCCGTCGTCAGGTCTTGGCCGTGAGGCAAAACAGTCGTTAACCAAAATTAAACCAGTCCCTCCCTATCAAGGATGTGAAAGGGAGAATTTGATGAAACGTCTTGTTATATTGGGATTTCTCACCGGATCGCTGGCGGCCTGTGTCGAACCTCCGGCCTCACCCATGGAAGCCGCGGCGCGGCGGGCGGCGGCGGCGGAATTGACCGCCAAACAATGTGCAGGCTTTGCGGGCGGCTATGAGAGCGTGCGCAAATTGCGGCACGACGCGAACCAGAATATCGCCACGGCACGGCGGCTTGGGGCGACGGATGCGACGATTGCCAAGGCGCGAACGGATGTGCGCATGGCCTTTGATATGCAGGTCGCCTTCTCCAATCCGCAGCAGGCTTGCAACATGATGGTGGGCGAACTGGCTTGGGCTACGGGATGACCCGCTCTAGCGATGCGCCACGTCGAGCCAGATCGGCAGATGGTCTGACGCGCGGCGGGTCTGCGAGGTCTCGACCACGCCGCCTTGGCGCACTGTCAGATGCTGATCCAACGCCATGCGATCAAGAAAAGCCACGGGCATCCGGGCGTGATAGCTCTTGCCCGGTGCATGGATCGTAAAACGTTTCGCCAAGCGCCCCAGCCCGACCTTTTGCGACCATTCGTTCAGATCGCCCGCGATCAGCGTGGGGCAGGCGGCGCAGGCATCAAGGTGAGCGATCATGGCGCTTAACTGTTCCTTGCGGGAGGGGCGCAGCAGGCCAAGATGCGAGGCGATGACCCGCAATTGCCGCGCGCCGATGTGCAGGTCGGCCACCATGGCACCGCGCGGCTCGACCCCCGGCAGGGTCAGATGCGCCACCTGATCGATCTTGGCGGAGGGGCGCACCAAAACGGCGTTGCCGTGCCAGCCTATGCTGACATCGCTTGGCGTCGGCACAGGGCGCATGCCCGTGATCTCTTCGACCCGATCCAGCGGCAGGGCAGAGGGGCGCGGGGCGCGGCGGCGGTCGGCTTCTTGCAGCACCACCACATCTGCATGCAAGCTGCGGATGATCCGCATGATCCGCTCCGGATCGCGGCGTCTATCGGTGCCCAGGGCCTTGCGGATGTTATAGCTGACGATGCGCAGCGATTGGGGGGCGACGGCGGGGATCATAGAACAGGCGCTCCCAAACGAAACAGCCCCTCGGCCACCTTGCGGATCATCCCCGTCGGAGGCTTCTCCATGGCGCAGTGTTCGGAGAGATGTTCAAACCAGTCATGCAGCTTTGCGACCGACCCCGCATCATAGACAAAAAGTGTCACCTCAAAGTTCAGCAACATGCTGCGCACGTCGAAATTGGCGGTGCCCACAAGCCCCATATCATCGATGATCCCGGCTTTGGCGTGGATCATCCCGGGCTGGTAATACAGCACGTGGCCGCCAGCTTCGTGCAGGTCGCGCAGGTAGGCACCGCGGGCAAAATCCGCCAGCCGTTGGTTGGAGCGTTCGGGCACCAGCACTCGCACATCCACACCGCGGCGGGCTGCGGTCGTCAAAGCCGCACCAAGTGCTTCGGTCGGCACGAAATAGGGGGTCACGAGCCAAATCCGCGCCTCAGCCAAATGCAGCGCGCGGATCAGACCGTCGTGCAGCGGGTCTTCGGTGATATCGGGGCCGGAAGGAACCAATTGCACTGTGGCGGTCCCGCCCGTATCCGACGCGACCGATGGGGCAGGGTCCAAAGCCTCCCCGCTGGCCACGCCCCAATCCGAGCGGAAAACATCGCCGAAACTCTGCACTGCGCGCCCCTCAAGCAAGAAGGCCAGATCGGTCCAGCCGTCCTCAAGCGCCGTGGGGCCGAGGTAGTGCGCGCCGATGTTCATGCCGCCTGAAAAGACCCGCGCATCATCCGCGATAATCATTTTGCGGTGGTTGCGCAGGTTCAGGTGGCCTGAGCCCGGCACTTGCAACAGCGGTGAATAAAAGCGCACGTCACCCCCTGCCGCACGCAGGCGGCGCAGTGCCGCGGCCGGGCCGCGCAGGGTGCCCAAACGGTCCATCAGCAGCCGAACTTTGACACCGGCCTTGGCGCGTTCGGTCAGCGCATCGACAAAGATACGGCCGGTGTCGTCATTGGCAACGATGTAGAAAAGCGCGTCGATCCGTTTCTCGGACCCTTGGATCAGCGCCATCACGGCTTCATGCGCCGCTGTCGGATCACCCAAGAGCCGCAGGTCTTGCCCATGGGCGGCGGCGGGCAGGCCGAAATACTGCATCGTCGCGTCCAGCGTATGCACCGGGCGGGGCGGCGGCCCTCCGGTTTCCCCTTTGAGGAAATGCACCGGGGAGTAGCGCGAAGATTGTTTGCGAAAGCCCAGCCCGAGAAACAACGGCACCGCCACCCATGGCAGCGCGATGATGAACAGCAGCCAAGCCGCCGTCGATTGCGGCGTGCGGCGCTGTTGCAAAATCACGATCGCCGCCAGCAGCGTCAGGATCACGATGATGACGATCTCTAGATGGGTGGTGATCCAAGACATGGGGTGGGGTCTGCTCCTTTTTGCTGGTAATAGAGGCAAATAACCCGTTCACCTTTGACAGCAAGCCTTGGTCGGTGTCAGGCGTCGAGGAATGATTTTAGTGTGGTTTTTGTGGTGGTGGCTTTGGAACACGGGTTCTGATTGCAATCCTACCGTCGGTGCAGGGCCGATCCGCGCAGGCTTTTTTGCACTTGGGTGACAGTGACTGGGGCTGCATTATCCGTATTGCGGCGGCAAGTATCTGATGCATCTTGATAATTATCGCTAAGCCCCAAGGCGGAAACACACTTGATACATAACTTAAGCGGCGGTTGGCCGAGGGTATGTTGCAAATGTGCGACAATCAGCGCATCGCAAATCTGTGAAGTGACAAAACTGAAACCCAATACTAGATGAGGCGTTGCGTAAGTGACCCTGCGGCGAGGATCGCAGGTCACCTGTATTTAAGGAGCAGAACATGAAACGCACGACAACAATCGCCAGCATCGCCCTGATCGCATCCAGCGCCTTCGCGGGTGCAGCAGCAGCCGGATCGCTGGAAGACACCACAGTTGAAGCACCGGTTTTCACACCTGCGCCGACACCCGTGGCCGTTGATGGCGACTGGACAGGCTTCTACACCGGTCTTCAGGTTGGTCAAACCGACATTGACAGCGACAGCGGCACCCTTGACGGTGACGACACGTCCTACGGTTTCCACGCCGGTTACGACTATGACTTCGGCAAGTTCGTACTGGGTGGTGAACTCGACTATGACAAAACCGACATCGATCTGGGCAACACAGGCGTCGCCGCGGATTCCGTTGCACGCGCCAAGCTGAAAGCCGGTTACGACTTCGGCAACACGCTGGTCTATGCAACAGCTGGTGCAGCCCGCGCCGACACCGACGTTGGTGATGAAACAGGCCCCTTCGCTGGTCTGGGCGTCACATATAAAGTCACAGACCGTTACACCGTCGGTGGCGAAGTGCTGCAGCACAAATTCGATGACGTAGGCGGCACAGGCGACGATCTGGACGCGACAACCATCTCCCTGCGTGGTTCCATGCGCTTCTAATCTATCTTGGCGGGGTAACTCGCTTGGATAGGGGGCCGGCTTCCGAAAGGAGGCCGGCCTTTTTTGTGCGGACAGGCCGCGTGGCGGGCATGTCATCTGGCAAAGATGGGCAATGCTGCCCTCAAGCAGGCGGTCTTCGGCCGTCATGGCCATGCCCTGCGCGCATAAAACTTAACCGGACAAGGGGCTTGGCGCAGGGCGGCGGGCTTGCTACAAGCTTGTCATGAACACCGCAACGCTCATTATTTGCTGCATTACCCGCTGAGACATTCTCGCGGGCCGCTGTTCACGTCATTCCCATTTTGACAAAACTATGCCAAGCCCGCGCCACACCCGCGCAAGGACGCCTATCCATGACCCGTGACCTGACGATCAAGCTGCACAACACCGCCACTCGCAAGAAAGAGGATTTCACCCCGATTGATGCGCAGAATGTGCGGATGTATGTCTGCGGTCCCACGGTCTATGACCGCGCGCATCTGGGCAACGCGCGGCCCGTGATTGTGTTTGATGTGCTCTACCGTCTGCTACGGCATGTCTATGGCCCCGAACACGTTACTTACGTGCGCAATTTCACCGATGTGGATGACAAGATCAACGCCCGCGCCGCGACAAGCGGGCGCAGCATTGGCGAGATCACCGCCGAGACGACGCAGTGGTATCTGGACGACATGGCCGCCGTGGGCGCCTTGGAGCCCGACCACATGCCTCGCGCGACACAGTATATCCCCCAGATGGTCGCAATGATCCGCGGGCTGATCGATGAGGGCTACGCCTATGAGGCCGAAGGCCATGTGCTGTTCCGGGTGCGCAAATATGCCGAATATGGCGCGCTTTCGGGCCGGTCGGTCGATGATATGATCGCGGGCGCGCGGGTTGAAGTCGCGCCTTACAAAGAAGACCCGATGGATTTCGTACTCTGGAAACCTTCGGATGAGGGGACTCCGGGGTGGGAGTCGCCTTGGGGGCAGGGCCGTCCGGGCTGGCATATCGAATGCTCCGCCATGGCGCATGACCTGCTGGGGGAGCGTTTCGACATCCACGGCGGCGGCATCGACCTGCAGTTCCCGCACCATGAGAACGAAATCGCCCAATCCAAATGCGCGGGCCACGGCTTTGCCAACTACTGGCTGCACAATGAGATGTTGCAAGTCGAGGGCAAGAAAATGTCCAAGAGCTTGGGCAATTTCTTTACCGTGCGCGATCTGCTGGATCAGGGCGTGCAGGGCGAGGTGATCCGCTTCGTCATGCTCTCAACCCATTACCGCAAGCCGATGGACTGGACCGAGAAGAAGCGCGAGGAGGCCGAGAAGACCCTTCGCAAATGGTATCTTCAGGCGGCGGAGGCTGAGGCCGCGACGCCTTCACCGGACCTCGTCACACTCTTGGCGGATGATCTCAACACCCACGGTGCGTTGACCGAATGCCACCGTCTGTCGAATGCGGGCGATGCGGCGGGTCTGCGCGGCGCGCTCTCGCTTTTGGGGCTGATGGATGAGTTGATCCCCGATTGGGCAGCGGTGCAAGCGCTGGATCTCAGCGATATCGAAGCCTTTCTGAGTGATGCCCGTGCCACCGCGATGGAGACCAAAGATTTCGCGCAGGTCGACCGGATCAAAACCGCGCTCACCTCTGTCGGGATCGAAGTCCAGATGAGCAAGGACGGCGTGAAACTGACCCCACCGCCCGGCTTTGATCGGGCGCAGCTGGAGGGGCTGTTGTGACGCGCGAACGTCTCTGGCTTTATGACACGACGCTGCGCGATGGGCAGCAGACCCAAGGCGTTCAATACTCCACCGACGAGAAACGCCAGATCGCCGAGGCGCTGGATGCGCTTGGCGTGGATTACATCGAAGGCGGCTGGCCCGGTGCGAACCCAACCGACAGCGCGTTCTTCGACGCGGCACCGCCCACCTCGGCACGGCTCACCGCTTTTGGCATGACCAAACGCGCGGGCATGTCAGCGGAAAATGACGATGTTTTGGCCGCTGTGTTGAACGCCGGGACGCAGTCGGTCTGCATCGTCGGCAAGACCCATGACTTCCACGTCAAAACCGCCCTTGGCATCACGCTGGCGGAAAACACCGACAACATCGCCAAATCCATCGCCCATCTGGTCGCCCAAGGGCGCGAGGCGCTGTTTGATGCCGAACATTTTTTCGACGGCTATAAGGCCAACCCCAACTACGCGCTTGAGGCGATCCGCGCGGCCTATGACGTGGGTGCGCGCTGGATTGTGCTGTGCGACACCAATGGCGGCACCCTGCCTGAAGAGATCGGCCGCATCACCCGCGATGTGATCGCCGCAGGCATCCCCGGTGACCGGCTGGGCATTCACACCCATGACGACACCGAAAACGCCGTGGCCTGCACGCTGGCCGCCGTCGACGCGGGCGCGCGGCAGATCCAAGGCACGTTGAACGGGCTGGGCGAGCGGTGCGGCAACGCCAATCTGACCACGCTGATCCCGATCCTTCTGCTGAAAGAACCATACGCCAGCCGCTTTGAGATCGGTGTGAGCCGTGACGCGCTGCGCGGGCTGACCCGCACCAGTCGGATGCTGGACGAAATCCTTAATCGCGTGCCGATGAAACAGGCGGGCTTCGTCGGGTCATCAGCCTTTGCGCATAAGGCGGGGCTGCATGCCAGCGCCATCGCCAAAGACCCAAGCACCTATGAACACATCGACCCCGCTCTGGTCGGTAATACCCGCGTCATTCCGATGTCGAACCAAGCCGGGCAATCCAATCTGCGCAAACGGCTGAGCGATGCCGGTCTGGCCGTGGCCAAGGGCGATCCGGCGCTTGGCCGGATCTTGGAAGTGGTCAAGGACCGGGAGGCGCAGGGCTATGCCTATGACACCGCACAGGCGAGTTTCGAACTTCTCGCCCGCGACGTGATGGACCAGTTGCCACATCTTTTCGAAGTGGAGCGTTACCGCGTTACGGTCGAACGCCGCCGCAATGCCGAGGGCCGGATGGTTAGCCTTTCCGAAGCGGTCGTGGTGGTCGATGTCGACGGAGAAAAGCGGCTCTCGGTCTCGGAATCGCTGGACGAGGATGGCGCGGACCGTGGCCCGGTCAACGCGCTGTCCATGGCGCTGGTCAAAGACTTAGGGAAATACAGCAGCCTTTTGGATGACATGCGTCTGGTTGACTTCAAAGTGCGGATCACCCAAGGCGGCACCGAAGCCACCACCCGCGTCATCATCGACAGCGAAGACGGGCAGGGGCGGCGCTGGTCCACGGTGGGCGTCAGCGCCAACATACTCGACGCCTCATTCGAGGCATTGCTAGATGCGATACGTTGGAAATTGATCCGGGACCGCGCCCAATGACAGACGATATGACCGCCTTTTTCACCCTGCATCGTGACCTGCCGCGCGAGGGGCCGGGGGAGCCTGCGGACGTAAATTGGGCCGTGGAACAGGTCGATCTGCCCGCGCGCGCCGAGATTGCCGATGTGGCCTGTGGCCCCGGCAGTGACATCGGCGCACTCCGCGCGGCGATCCCGCAGGGGCATGTCACCGCACTCGATAAGACCGCGCATTTCGTCGACACCGCGCGGGGTCGTTTCGTGGCGGATGGCAATGTCACCCTGCTGCGCGCGGATATGGCCGCGATCGCCAATGAATACGACCTGATCTGGTGCGCCGGTGCGGTCTACTTCCTAGGCGTGACCGAGGCGCTGACCCGCTGGCGCAAATCGCTGCGCGTGGGTGGCGTGGTGGCATTCTCCGAGCCTTGCTGGCTGACCGATACCCCCTCGGAGGACGCCCGCGCGCAATGGGCCGACTATCCCGCGATGAGCGACCCAGACGGCATTGCTGAACGGGTGCGCGCGGCGGGATATGAGGTCGTGGCGACCCGCGTTCTGTCGGAGGAAGCTTGGGAGAATTACTACACCCCGCTGGAGGCCCGCATCGAAAAGCTGCGCCCCGGTGCGGATGACGCATTGGCACAGGTGCTTGATGCAACAGAGGCGGAAATCGCCTGTTGGCGCGCGCACGGGGATGAATTTGGCTATCTGTTGACGGTGGCACGCCCCGCATGACCTTCGACGCCTACCTAAACGCCTGCGCCGCCATTGTGGAGCGCGCTGACCCATGGCGCTTTCGCGCGGCCATGGCGGCGCCCCTTGAGACGCGCAAGCTGCTCTTCCCGCTCTATGCCTTCAACGTCGAGGTTGCCCGCGCGCCATGGGTCACCCAAGAGGCGATGATCGCCGAGATGCGCCTACAATGGTGGCGCGACGCGCTGGAGGAGATTGCCGAGGGCGGCCCCGTCAGGCGCCACGAAGTCACCACGCCGTTGGCCCGCGCCATTGCGCCCGAGGATGCGGAATTACTCGATGAACTCGTCGCTGCGCGGCGGTGGGATATCTACAAAGACCCCTTTGAGGATGCTGCCCATTTCGCGCGCTACATCGACCAGACCGCAGGCCATTTGATGTGGGTCGCCGCGCGCCGCCTTGGTGCGACGCAAGAAGCGATCGTGCGTGATGCGGCCTATGCCACCGGCATCGCCGCATGGCTCTGTGCGATTCCGAATTTGGAGGAGGCGGGCCGTGTGCCGCTACTGGATGGCACGGCGGAAGGGGTTTCGGCCCTTGCTAAGGGAGCACTGGACCGCCTGAAGTCAGCGCGGGCCAAACGGGGGCAAATTCCAAATGAGGCTCGCGCGGCGCTGCTGCCTGCCGCCCATGCCGGACCTGTTTTGCACGCGGCTGTAGCAGACCCGCAAAAGGTCTCCGAAGCAGGCTTGCCTGACCCGCGCCGCCATTTCGCGCTGCGGGCCATGGTGTCGCGCTGGTAGGCGCTTAGCTCAGCTGCGTCTCTCTGCGGCGGCGCATCACCAGCCAGATCAGCGAGCCGCCGGCCAGCACCAAGAATGGCACCATGGCAAAGTTCACCGCTGCCCAGCCTTCCTGCGCCGTGCCGCCTGAGCAGTTCATCAAACCGCCCGAGGCGAGCGAGGCGACGGTCACGCCGCCGAATACCAGCAGATCGTTCAGGCCCTGCATCCGTCCGCGCTCATGCGGCTCATGCGCGCCCGCGAGCATGGTGGTGGCCCCGATGAACCCAAAGTTCCAGCCCAGCCCCAAAAGGATCAGCGCGACAAAGAAGTTGCCCAGTTCCACCCCTTGCAGCGCCACCAGACCTGCGGCGGCAAGGATCGCGATGCCAAGGCCCATGATCCGCTCGACCCCGAACCGATTGATCAGGTGGCCGGTAAAGAAGGACGGCGCGAACATCGCCAGCACGTGGCCAGTGACCACGTAGCCCGCGTTATCTTGGCTATAACCGCAGCCGACGACGGCCAGCGGGGTCGAGGTCATCACGAGGTTCATCAGCGCATAGGCCACCATGGCGCAGATCACCGCCACGGCGATGCGCGGCGTGGTCAGAAGCTCCCAGCGGCTGCGGCCCTTGGGCGCGTCATGGGCCGGGATCGGCGGTTTTGGAATGTCGATGAAAAGAAACAGCAGCGCGCCGATGAGGTTTACCGCCACCACGGCCAAATAGGTGCCAAGGAAGGGCACCACGAGGCTGCCAGAGGTTGCCGTGGCAAGCTGCGGCCCGATGATGGCCGAGACCAGACCGCCCGCCATCACATAAGAGATCGCCTTGGGCCGGAAGTGATCCGAGGCAGTATCGGCGGCGGCGAAACGGTAGAACCCTTGGGCAGACATATAGACGCCCGTCAGCAGGGAGCCGAGCAAAAAGACCGGGAAAGACGCCAGATAAAGCCCATAGGCCGCGACCGCGCCGCCCAATGCTCCGCCCGCAGCCCCCAGAAAAAACCCCGCCCGTCGGCCAAACCTTTGCATGATGGCCGAAACCGGCGTGGCCGAGAGCATGGAGCCCAGCACGATCATCGAGATCGGCAGCGTGGCAAGACAGACATTGGTCGCCAGCGACTGACCGGCAAGGCCACCCACGAGGAAAATCATCGGCATCTGCGCACCAAGAAAGGCCTGCGCTGCCACCAGCACCGCTACGTTGCGCCGGGCGCGTCTGTCGTCGATCATGTCTGAATTCCTCACTTCCCGCCAAGGCGTAGCCCTGCCGATGCGTAAGGGCAAGCCCGGCCCCGGTTTTTGCGCCTCCGATCCCGCTTGCGCCCGGCGGCAAGCTCGCCGATGATTGCGCCGATGACCGCCTCAAACCACCCTTCGCTGAACCTTCTTCTGCTCGCTGGCACTGCCGAGGCGCGGCAGCTTGGCGTCGCTTTGGCTGAGGCCGGTCACAGGGTCACCGCATGGCTGACGGAACCGCCGCGCGGCAGCAATCCGATGCCGATGGCGTTTGAGATGCGCGACCCAGAAGATACCACCGCCTTGCTGCGCGACATGGCGGGTTTTGACGCGGTTTTGGACCTCAGCCATGGGTTTGACGCGGGGCTGAGCCACGCAGGCTTTGCCACTGCCGCCGCCTTGGATAAGCCCTTTGTCAGTTTTGCGCGCCCCGGCTGGGCTTTGGATGATCCGCTGCTGCGGTCGGTCCCTGATGTACCCGCCGCCGCCCGTGCGGTGCTGCCCGGGGCCCGCGTCTTTGCCGCCACCGGATGGGCCAGCCTGCCACAGTTTCTGCCGTTTGAGGGTGCGCGCCTCATGCTGCGCCAGACCAGCCGCCATGACCGGCCCGCGCCCTATGACTTTGTGGATCTCATCTTTGGCGATCCGCCTTTCACGGTGGCGACCGAAACCGCGCTGTTTCGCGAGTTTGGCGTCGACCTGCTGATCTGCCGCAACCTTGGCGGCGCGGCCAGCCGCCCCAAGGTCGACGCCGCACTCGCCCTTGGCTTGCCGGTGATCCTCATCGAAAAGCCGCGCCTGCCAAAGGGGGTGCGCTGCCTGAACGACCTTGACGCGATGGTGGACTGGGTGGCGCAGCTGTGAGCCTTGCGCTCCCGATCACCTGCAACGCCGATGTGGCTGAGGGGGCCGCTTGGCTGGCCGAGGCCGAGCCGCGTTTTGCCATGGCGCTTGCACGCACCGGTCCGCTGCCCCTGCGCCTGCGCCCGCCGGGTTTCGCGGGCCTTCTCGACATCATCGTGGGGCAGCAGGTGAGCGTGGCCTCGGCCCGGGCGATCTATGCGCGGCTGGTGGAGGCGGGGTTGGACCGCCCGGAAAACGTCCTGCACGCGGGCGACGATGGTCTGCGCGCCGCAGGTCTGAGCCGTCCCAAAGCACGCTATGTGCTGGCCTTGGCAGAGCGGAAGTTTGACTTTGACGCGCTGCACTGTCTGTCCGATGACGCAGCCATTGCCGCGTTGGTCGCCATGCCGGGTATCGGGCCGTGGACCGCGCAGGTCTATGTGATGTTCTGCATGGGCCGTCGCGACATCTTTCCCAGTGGCGATCTTGCGTTGCAAGAAGCCGCGCGGGGGCTGTTTGATCTGCCCGCGCGCCCGACGCCGAAAGACCTTACCGCCATGGCCGCCGCTTGGTCACCTTGGCGGTCGGTTGCGGCGCGCTTGCTCTTTGCCTACTACCGGGTGTTGAAACAAAAGGAAGGATTGTCATGACACGGGTTTTGAACGCCGAGCGCCGCGAGCCGGTCTCTGGCACCACACGGTCGGTTGTGGTGTTCCTGCATGGCTATGGGGCCAATGGCGCTGACCTGCTGGGCCTCGCCGATCCGCTGAGCGAGCATCTGCCCGACACGCTCTTCGTTGCCCCCGATGCGCCCGAAGCCTGCGCCGGTGCGCCCATGGGGTTCCAGTGGTTCCCGATCCCTTGGATCGACGGATCGTCCGAAGAGGAATCGATGCGCGGCATGATGAGCGCGGTCGAAGACCTCGACGCCTTTCTCGATGCGCTGATGGTGGACGAAGACGTGCTGCCTGAGCAGGTCGTGCTCTTCGGCTTTTCGCAAGGCACGATGATGTCGCTGCATGTGGCCCCGCGCCGCGAGGATGCGGTGGCGGGCATCGTGGCCTTTTCGGGCCGCCTGCTGAACCCCGAAGCGTTGGCCGAAGAGGCGCGCGTCAAGCCACCGGTGCTGCTGGTCCATGGCGATGCCGATGACGTGGTGCCGCCGCAATCCCTGCCGCAGGCCGCCGAAGCCCTGCAAGAGGCCGGATGGCAGGACGTCTACGCCCATGTGATGAAGGGCACCGGCCATGGCATCGCGCCGGATGGGCTGAGCGTGGCGCTGGCCTTTATGCGCGACAAACTGGGGCTTTAACCCTTCATCTCATCCCAGAGCCACGGCTCTGCGAATTCGACCGAATTGCCTGCCGGGTCGCGCACATAAAGTGAGCGCGCCCCGTTGGGCCAGTCAAAGCTGGTGTCTTTCTCGACCCCGGCGGCCCGCAGCCGGGTTTCTATCGCGGCAATCTCATCTCGTTTCATCGCAAAGCAGACATGCCCCGGCCCCCGCGCCCCATGGGGTGGCACCGGCATCTTCGGATTGCCGGGCGGCTGCGCCGTGGCGGTGGGGTTGAAGACCAGCAAGACCGAGGGGCCGAGCGCAAAGAACATATGGCGCCCCGGCACCTCTTGAAACAGTTTTAGACCCAGAATGTCGCGGTAAAACTCCCGCGCTGGATCCAAATCATCGACGTAAACGGCGGCTTCGAGCAGGGACTGCGGGGCGGGCGCATCGGGCAGGGGGCTTTTCATCATGCCACAAGGTTAACAAACTCTGCCCATCTGTCACGCCTCTGTCGTAATCTTTGGGCAAAACCGGCGACATCTAGTGGTTCACCTTTGTCTTGCCAGAGAGAAACCGCGAGATATAGTGACTAAAACGGGCAGAGGACACGACCAGATGGACGGCGATTTCAGGACCGAATTTACCCGCCACCCGGCGGCGCTCAAACACCACCCCGCGCTGGTGCTCAACGCAGATTATCGGCCATTGTCTTACTATCCGCTGTCGCTGTGGCCGTGGCAAGAAGCGGTAAAGGCCAAATGGCTCGACCGGGTCGAGATCGTCGCCGAATATGACGAGGTGGTGCGCAGCCCTTCTACGGTGATCAGGATCCCTTCCGTTGTCGTTCTCAAAGACTATGTTAAACCTCAAAAGCGCGTGGCCTTCACGCGCTTTAATTTATTTCTGAGGGATGAATTCCGCTGCCAATACTGCGGCGCGAAGGGGGATCTGACCTTTGACCATGTGGTGCCCCGCGCTGCGGGTGGGGTGACAAGCTGGCAAAACGTGGTGGCGGCCTGTAGCCCCTGCAATCTGCGCAAAGGCTCGCGGCCCTTGCACCGCACGGGGCTGGCTTTGCGCAAACCGCCGCGCCAACCCGCCGCCGAAGAGCTGCGCAACATGGGGCGCAAATTCCCGCCCGGCCATCTGCACGAAAGCTGGATGGATTTTCTCTATTGGGATGCCGAGCTTCAGGCCTGACGCTTAGATCTCCAGTTCGTGTAAAAGATACGATAATACTCTCCAAAGCATCGTATTTGCGAGCCAGTAGGTAGCATCGGATTCACTAAGCATTGTCTTAGGAGACTGAATTCGAGCGCAAACTTGACACTGGTTCAAATACCTTTCGGGCAGCTTTTTTTAATGAAGGGTGACGATACTGGTGTTCGGCGACAAGGACGCCGTCGGTAAGATCGATGCCGCCGGCATAATCTGGAAGGGGCTCAACGTTGCCGGGCGCATCGGAAAACTCAAGAACAGGATCGCGCCGTTGTCCAAACTGTTGAAAACGAGCCCGGCCGAGTATGAGTATCGGGTGAAGGATCTATATAGTAGACTGCGCAACACCTATGAGCGGACGGTCGAAGAGATCATATTCAAGGACTTCGTGCGCCGGACCACTGACGTCATCCAGATCCAGCTTCGAAGAGCACTCTTCATTAGCGCGACGAAGGGGCTGGCTCGGAAACACTGCATGGCAACGATGACGGTGTGGCAATTGTCCGATAAGGGATGTTCTTGACTATCGTGGGCCTCCACCGCATGGGGCGGGAAGCGGTCCTTTGTTGCGGATGCCGTTCAAGCAAGCCACCCACGCAGAGCCAAAAAGGACGGGCCTCCCTAAAGACGAGCAAACTATATATCTCGGATGTTTACGGACGTTCCTTGCGCTTCGAGATGCACTTTTAAACGCCGCGCCTGGCTTCTGGGCGCAGCAATGACCAACAGCCTTTCCGGCTCTCGATGCCATTGATTGCCATGGCGACCGTCCGCGCCCTTGAGGAGGGCGGCGACACAGTAGATATCGAGGATTTCAAGCGGATCTTCGACCTCAAGTATCTCCATTATAATCCTGACAACCCATTCAACATCAGCGACTGGGCTTCCCGGGCAGGTGCGGCGATGATCGATGACGCTGCCTCTTCGAAATCCGTTAAGGCCGCAAAGCCTAAGAGGAAACGCGGTCGTCCGCGCAAGAACAGTGGGACAGCAGCATGACCCGCAACGTGCTGACGCCGCATCTGCCATTTCACGACGATAAAGTGAGTCAAGGATATTTTGCTCGCAACGGATACTATCACGCTGGAGTCAGCGCCGGGAAATTCTGCAGATATTCTCACATTAACCGAGCTGATTTTCGATCCGGGTCGGACGCTTTCTGCGATGCCGCCGCATTGCTTACAGGTGTCCCGCAGGAAAAGCTTCAGTTGAATAGCTTGCGCCTCGAGGCTGATGGGTCGCACTGCTTGCGGGGCGAGTCTTTAGCTGTTGAGGTGCTCCGTCGGACCTTCGTCAAGTTCTGCCCTCAATGCCTGCACGATGATCTTGAAACCTATTCCGGTATGGTGGATGGCGCGCTGCGTTTGAGATGGACATGGTTGTTGCAGCCGGTGGTCGTGTGCCCCATTCACTCGGTATTATTGAAAGAGATTCCGGCCTCGGACCCGGTGAACGCTTTCGATCTGGGGCGGCTGTTCGCCCAGAACGGCATTCGGTATGAGGACGCGCTCATTTCGCCAGAAGCGAAACCCGGCGCGCTTCAGAATTACGTTGTTAATCGGATGTCTAAACAGGCTGTAGGTCCGAAGTGGCTCGATGAGCAGGGAATTTGGCCGTGCGTGAAGCTATGTCAGATGTTGGGCGCACTCGTCGATCGGGGGCCCGAGCCGATGATCCGGGGATACACCGATGAGGACTGGGCCAATGCTGGCGACATCGGTTTCGACGTATGCTCCGAGGGGCCGGAAGCGATTTTCGATTGCCTCGCAGAGATGCGGGTTTCTGCCGGGCGGAGCAGTGGTAGGGCCGGCCCTCAAGCCACATACGGCTTCCTCTTCAACTGGCTGAAATACTCCACTCGCGGAGATGATTTTAACCGGTTTAGGGATATCGTTCGCGAGGCGATCGTCCAGAACTTTGCGATCGGCGCGGGTGAAACGGTTTTGGGGCAAGAAATCGTGACCCGTCGGGTCCATTCCGTGAACTCTCTGGCAGCAAAGGCGGGAGTAAGCCGCTTTCGTCTCTACCGGCTCATGCGCAAGATGGGGGCAATTCCCGTTACTGATGACCAGGCTGCCTTCAATCAGCAGGTTTTCCCCGCCGACGAGGGCGAACGCCTGATCGCCCGGATCCAAAATTCGGTGCCGCTTAATAAGGTTCGTCACGTTCTCGGTTGCACCAAAACCCATGCCGAGCAGCTTGCCAAACACGGACTCATCTCCTCGGTCGTGCCAATTGCGAATGATGAGGTCGGAGTCACGCAGGGATATTTCAATCTCGAAGACCTTGGCGAATTCGCGTCAACGGTTTTCGGATCAACGTGCAGCACCGAAACGGAAGATGACGGTTTTGTCGACCTGACAGTGGCCGCTAAAGGGCGCTCCTCAACGGCAGAGATCCTTCATTGGCTTCTCAACGGCAAACTGCCGGGAACTCGGCTCATCGGAGGAGTGAAGCGGCTTGATCACTTGCGGTTCGATCTGGACCAGATCAAGGAGCTTACGAAATACAAGGGCCACAGCGAGCTTCATCGCCTTACCAAAGTTGCTTTGATGCTCGGTATCAACCTCAGCGCTGTAAAGAAGCTGATCTCAAAGAAAAATGGCGGCCCCTGGCTGTCTCCAGCATCCGCGGAGGTTACCAAGACGCTTAGGGGCGGCGCATATGTATCGTCCGTAGAGATCGTGAAGTTTCAGGCGGAGTATCTTCCGGTTGCGCTGATCGCGCGTCAACTGGGAAGTCATGCCAGCGCAATCCGGAGTATTCTATCAGCTCACGGGATTTCGCCCCAGTTCGATCCTGCCTGGCTCGGAGCGCGTATCTATCGGCGTGATGACGTCTCTGAGTTAATTTCTAAACACCAACAGTTAAGGCCCGCAAAAACGCACCAGAGTAATAGCGCCGAACCTATTGCCGCAGCGAAAGCAGATATCAGTAAATCCCCAGAAAATGCAGAATTCTGTGAATCCGATGATGTCATTTTGTGAATCCGATGCTTCTCTTTCGCACAAGCGGAATATCAGCGCTAAATGAAATCAACCACTTACGTCAAAAATTGTGTTTTTTATCTTAGTATTTACAGTTCGACCCAGATCGGCACATGGTCCGAGGGTTTGTCACGCCCGCGCACATCTCGGTCAATCTGGCAATCGCGCAGCCGGTCGGCCACAATGGGTGACAATAGGAAGTGGTCAATGCGGATACCGTTATTGCGGTTCCACGCACCGGCCTGATAATCCCAGAACGAATAATGCCCCGGCCCTTGGGTGCGCGCCCGAAAAGCATCCGTAAGCCCGAGGTTCACCAGCCGCCGCCACGCCGCGCGGGATTCGGGGCGAAAGAGGGCGTCTTCGCGCCAGCTGTCGGGTTTGGCCGCATCTTCGGCCTGCGGGATGATGTTGTAATCGCCCGCCAAGAGAAAGGGCGTTTCCTCGGCCAGCAGCGCCTCGGCGCGGGCCTGAAGCCGCGACATCCACGCGAGTTTGTAATCATACTTTGGCCCCGGCACCGGGTTGCCATTGGGCAGGTAAAGCCCGCAAACCCGTAGCGCCATATCGTCACCGACGACCGTGGCCTCGATCCAGCGGGCCTGATCGTCTTCGTCATCGCCGGGCAGGCCGCGGGTCACATCCTCAAGCGGGAGTTTCGACAGGATCGCCACACCGTTGAAGGATTTCTGCCCGTGGGTCTCGACGTTATAACCGCGCTCTTCGAGCATGTCGCGGGGGAACGCCTCGTCGACCGACTTGATCTCTTGCAGCACAACCACGTCCGGCTGCGCCTCGTCGAGCCACTCGGGCAGGGCCGCGGCGCGGGCTTTGATACCGTTGATGTTAAAACTCGCGATTTTCATATCCGGCCCTCTTTCGACGTGGGTCTGCTATCGCGCATATGCGGTGGCGGAGCAAGGGGGAGGGCTGCGCGCTTAGGGTGATTCTTAGGCGGCAAGTTCTAGTATAGCTAGAGCCGCGGAAATCTCCCGCGCTGCATTGTTCTGCAACAGCCCTGTGGAAGGTTTTTAGTTGGCACAATGCGAAGGACGGAAAGTCGAACAATTGGTCGAAACTGTGGCGCGACGCTAATGTGGATAACTTAACCAGTACAATAACTTAGGCGAAAAATCCTTGGCGAAACAATTTTAAAGTGCATCAGTAATTGGACTACATCTTTAAATTGCAAAGCCCTTTGAAAGGACACCACGATGACCGCTATTTCCGCACGTAACTTCGCCCCCGTAACAGCGCCTGAAACACAGGACAAGCCGATGATGCTCGGCGCGGGGGTTGGCCTTTTCACCACCGGTCTCAACCGCGGAGGCGGTGACATGCTGATAGGCGAGGGGGCCGAGATGTTCACCACCGGTCTGCACCACGACAGCGGCAGCATCGCGCAGGGGGCGGGGGTCGGTCTTTTCACAACCGGCCTCGGGCCGACCGAGGCGCAGGTGCTGCGCTTTGATGCCTGAAACTGGTTCAAGCGGGTGGCCCTGTCGCCCGCTGTTTCCCATCTGGAGATGCTATGATGACCAATGTTGTTCTGCTGAGACCTGCCGAGTGCCGCGACCCGGAAATCCAATCCGCCCGCTTGATCCGCAGCTTTGCGAAGGAGCGTCGCGCTCAGGGGGATGTTTTCTGGCTCAAGGAAAACGCCGAACTGCTGGGGGTGCTGGCAAGCACGGGCGCCGCGCTGGACGCCGAGGCGCTAGAGCCGCTCGCCGCCTTCCACGCAGGGTGCCGCGATCTGCTGCGCGATTTCCCACAATACTACCGTTTTATCCTGTCGATCTGCCTCGACCTCGAAGCCATCGGCCTGCCAAAGCAACAGGGCGCGGCGCTTTGCAGCAGGGTTGCGCGGGCGGAGCTGGAAGGCGCAGAACTGTCAGACCTGCAACGCGCCGAGGCCCGCCGTCTGTTGCGCCGTCGGGGTGTCGGGCCGCAGGTCGGTGACGGGGCGCTTGGCCAGCGGCTGCGCGACTTCGTCTCGCGCAGTGTCACCTTTGCCATGCCCAATCGAAAGGCGGCTTATGAACTGACACATATCATTTTCTACCTGTCGGACTATGGCCGCCAGATTCCCGAACTGCCAGATGGGACACTAAAGAGCCTGCATTTCACCGGGCTGCTGGCCTTTCTGGATCAGGACATGGATCTGCTGGCCGAGGTCTGCGCCGCGCTGCGTTTCAGCGGCAATTACCCAAGCCCACTGTGGGAAGATGCCATCGCGGCCTACCACCGCGCCCTGCAGGTGCAAGCCGAGCCCGATGCGCCCATGCAGGACGATTATCACGAATTTCTTGTCACCGGCTGGGCCATGAAAATCGCAGACCGTCCGTCGCAGGCCCAAACCATGCCACAAGGCGCGCTGCGCTTTCACGCGGCCCGCAGCGGGCAGGGTGCGCTGCGTCCGCTGGCGGCTTGCCTGAATGATATGGGGGCGCGGCGCCGCGCGGATTGGGGGTATATGCGCCCCCATGTTCTGTCTTATCTCGGACCTGACAGCCATGCGATCTTGCTCGCAGCCGAACGCTCTGGCCCGCATTTCGAACAGTTTTTCGAAAGGTTCGCACGGGCGCGCGCCTGAACGCGCCCGGATGTGCTCACATCGAAAAGGACGTGCCGCAGCCGCAGGCCGCAGTGGCATTGGGGTTCTCAATCGTGAACCGCTCGCCGATCAGCTCTTCGGTGAAGTCGATCACCGCATCGGCCAAAAACGGCAGGGACACGCTATCGACCACCACCTTCTGACCGCTGCCTTCCAGAACGAGGTCATCCTCGGCAGGTTCGTCCAGCGCAATGTCATATTGAAACCCTGAACAGCCGCCGCCTTCGACAGCGACGCGCAGGGCTTTGCCTTCGTCGGCGGCCCCGATCTCGGCGAGGCGTTCAAAGGCGCGGGGGGTGACTTTGGGGGGCAGGTTCATCTGCGGGCTCCGATGCATCGGTTTTCTTTCGCGTTCCCTTAACATATAGAAACCACAAGGACAGGTCACAAGGACCGCAAGAAGGACCAGCCGCAATGCGCGCAGAATTTGCCTCGGATCCGGACACCGCCAAGGGACGGTTGGTGCCGGAGGAGGAAAGCACTTTCCGCTCCTGCTATCAGCGGGACCGGGACCGGATCATTCACGCCTCCGCCTTTCGGCGGCTCAAACATAAGACGCAGGTCTTTGTGGAGCATGAGGGCGACTATTTCCGGACCCGTTTGACCCATTCCATCGAAGTGGCGCAGGTTGCGCGCACCATCGCGGGGGCGTTGCGCCTGAATGGTGAACTGACCGAGGCCGTGGCGCTGGCGCATGATCTGGGCCACACGCCCTTTGGCCACACCGGAGAAGACGCGCTGCACAAGCTGATGGCACCCTACGGTGGGTTTGACCACAACGCGCAGGCGATCAAGATCGTCACCACGCTGGAGCGTCACTATGCCGAATTTGACGGGCTAAACCTGACGTGGGACACCCTCGAAGGGATTGCTAAGCACAATGGGCCGGTCACGGGCGACGTGCCCCATGCGCTGGCTGACTATAACGCGCGCCATGATTTGGAACTGCACACCCACGCCAGCGCCGAGGCACAGGTGGCCGCGCTTTCGGATGATATCGCCTATAACAACCACGATCTGCACGACGGGCTGCGGGCGGGTCTGTTTACCGAAGAAGAGATCGCTGAGCTGCCCATGGTCGGCGCGGCCTATGCGGAAGTGGACCGGCTCTACCCCGACACGGACAGCTATCGCCGTCGCCACGAGGCGCTGCGCCGGGTCTTTGGCGTGATGGTGGGCGATGTGATCGAAACATCGTCCAAGCTGCTGAAAGAGACGGGCGCACAATCCCCCGATGACATCCGTCATCTGGGCCGCCCGGTGATCCGCTTTTCGGATCCTGTCTGGCAGGACCTGCGCGAGATCCGAAAGTTCCTTTTCACCCGCATGTACCGCGCGCCCTCGGTGATGGAGAATCGCGAGAAGGTCACTAAGGTGGTCGAAGACCTCTTTCCGCTGTTTCTGTCTCAGCCCAACCTGTTGCCGCGCCACTGGGCGGCGGCGATCGAGGCGGCAGAGGATGAAACCACGCTGGCGCGGATGGTCTCGGATTACATTGCGGGCATGACGGACCGTTTTGCGCTGCAAGAACACGCCCGCCTTTTCGGAAGTGATTTGCGCAGCTTCCGCTAATCTTTGCGGCATGGTAACCTGCCCCCTGTGATCCATAGGTGACCTGACATGATACAAACCCCCGTTCTGCCGGAAAGTCTGGCCGGTGACGCGACCTTCGCGATCCTCTCGGCAGGGCAAGCGCCGGGCCCAACGGTCGCCAAACGCGCGGCTGGTCTGGGGGCCGAAGTCGTGGCGATGGACCGCGACCCCGCCGTTCTGGCACGGCTGATGAGCCAGTCGCCCGCACGGGTCGAAGGGCTGGCGCTTGCCGGGGATCTGGTCAGTCGGTTCGAGCCGCTTTACCGCAACTGGGGCGGCACGCCGCTGCATTTGGTGTTGAACCTGATGCCGCTGGACCCCGACGATTGCGCCAAGGGCATGGACGCGCAGATCCGAGGGCTGTCTGCCATGGTGCGGGCTTTGGGCCGGGGTTTGGTGGCCGGGCAGGGGTCCGTTGTAACCGTCCTGCCGCGCCCCAGCCAGCCACTGGCGCTCGCCGGACATGGCATGATCGGCGCATTTGAGGCCGCCAATGCCGCGCTCGATAAGGTATTTGGCGCACGCGGGCTGCATTTTCACCTGATTACGGTGCCCGAGGGGCAAGCCGACCTCGCGGCAGACAGCGCGCTGTTCCTGGGGTCCGAAGCTGGCCGACGGCTCCGAAGTGGGCGTTTGGACCTCGGCTGATACCGCCGCTTCAAACGCCATTCCCTCACATGGGCCCTCGCGGCCTGCCGCTTCATTGACTGCACCCCCGCACATGATAAACGGGCGGGGAACAAGGATACCCGACATGAACCTATTTGCCGAAATTCGCCATCTTATCATTGCGACGCTGGAACAGATGGTCGCGCAGGAGGCCCTGCCTGCGACACTGAACTTTGACCCGATCACCGCCGAGCCGCCACGCGACGCCGCGCATGGCGATATGGCGACCAACGCCGCGATGGTGCTGGCCAAGCCCGCGGGCATGAAGCCACGCGATATCGCCGAAGCATTGGCCGCCCAATTGCAAAACGATCCGCGCATCACCTCTGCCGAAGTGGCCGGCCCGGGCTTTATCAACCTGCGCCTTGCGCCTTCGGTCTGGCAAAACGTGGCACGGCAGGTCTTGAGCCAAGGCACCGACTTTGGCCGCGCGATCCTTGGCGCCGGTCAACGGGTGAACGTCGAATATGTCTCGGCCAACCCCACCGGGCCGCTGCATGTGGGCCACACCCGTGGCGCGGTCTTTGGCGATGCGCTGGCCAGCTTGCTGGATTTCGCAGGCTACGATGTGACGCGCGAATATTACATCAACGACGGCGGCGCGCAGGTCGATGTGCTGGCACGCTCGGTCTACCTGCGCTACCTCGAAGCCAATGGCAAAGAGGTGGCCTTCCCCGATGGCACATATCCCGGCGACTACCTGATCCCGCTGGGCGAGGCGCTTGCCAAGATGTATGGCGACAAGCTGGTCGACCAACCTGAGAGCGAATGGCTCGATCATATCCGCGACTTTGCGACCGATGCGATGATGAACCTGATCCGTGAGGATCTGGCAGCCCTCGGCGTTGAGATGGATGTCTTCTACAGCGAGAAATCCCTCTACGGCACTGGCCAGATCGAAGCGGCGATTGCCTCGCTCGAAGCCAAAGGGCTGATCTACGAAGGCGTGCTGGAGCCGCCAAAAGGCAAGAAGCCCGAAGATTGGGAACCGCGCGAACAGACGCTGTTCAAATCCACCGAACACGGCGATGACGTGGACCGCCCGGTCAAGAAATCCGACGGGTCCTGGACCTATTTCGCCCCCGACATCGCCTATCACTACGACAAGGTCAGCCGCGATTTCGACATGCTGATCGACATTTTCGGCGCGGATCATGGCGGCTACGTTAAGCGGATGAAGGCGGCCGTGTCGGCATTGAGCGATGGTCATGTGCCGCTCGACATCAAGCTGACGCAGCTGGTGAAACTTTTTAAAAACGGCGAGCCGTTCAAGATGTCCAAACGGGCAGGGACCTTTGTGACCCTGCGCGATGTGGTCGATCAGGTGGGCCCCGATGTGACGCGCTTTGTCATGCTGACGCGCAAGAACGACGCGATGCTCGACTTTGATTTCGACAAGGTGCTGGAACAAAGCCGCGAAAACCCGGTGTTCTATGTGCAATACGCCCATGCGCGGGTGGCTTCGATCCTGCGCAAAGCCCAAGAGGCCGGGGTCGAGGTTGCCGATGCCACGCTGATGGATGCGGATCTGACCAAGCTTGACCATGATGCCGAGCTGGGCCTGCTGCGCAAACTGGCCGAATGGCCGCGTCTGGTCGAAACCGCCGCGCGCAGCAACGAGCCGCACCGGGTGGCCTTCTACCTCTATGAACTCGCGTCCGACTTCCACAGCCTCTACCACTTGGGCCGTTCCGAAGACGGGCTGCGTGCGTTGCAAGAAGGGGACGCTGCCACATCGCAGGCAAAAATCGCCCTGTCGCGTGCCGTTGCGATTGTAATTGCGGCGGGTCTTGGTATTCTTGGGGTCACACCGGCGCAGGAGATGCGATAACCGCACCAGCGCGCCGAAAACAGGCAACCCCATGACCAGACCCGCGTGGCGATGTATCACGCCGGGCAAAGAGGCAGAGATGGCAGATTTTACGTCTTCCCCGACGACGGCGGGCTATGCGCCCGATTCCGCGCATGGCTACGCAGTGGGCAGCGGGCCCAAGACCCTGACAACGCTCACCAATATCGCAGGCGCTGTGGTTTCCTTGGCGCTTGTCGCGGGGATTGGTGTTTGGGGCTACAAGCTGCTGGTGCGTGATGTGACCGGCATCCCGGTGGTCCGCGCCATCGAAGGCGAAATCCGCGTGCGCCCCGATGAGCCGGGCGGCGAATTGGCCCGCCATCAGGGTCTTTCCGTCAACGTTGTTGCCGCCGAAGGCAGCGCCGGTCGCCCCGCAGACCAACTGCGCCTCGCGCCGCGTCAGATGGAATTGCAAGACGAAGACCAGCCCGTTCAAGTGGCGATGGTTGCCGCAAAGACACAGGGCAATGCGACCCCCGCCGTCGCCCACGAGAATGACGGCGACCTCATCGATGCCTCCGCCGCGATCCGCTCTGGCAATGTTCAAGACCTCGTGGCGCAGCTGACCAATGGTGTCGCACCGCTCTCCGGGGCGGGCGCCTCTGGTGATCCGGTCGATGCCGCCGTGGCGATGGCGCTGGCCGATACCTCCGTGCAGCCGAAAGTGGTCAAGGCCGTGTTGAACGCGCCCGGCGTGCGCAACTCCCTGCGTCCGCGCCGCCGCCCGGCAGGCGGTGCCGTGGTGACACCCGCCGCAGTCCAGAGCAATCCGGTCGCAACCGTCGCCCAAGAGGTTGATCCCGCGGCCCTTCCTGCTGGCACCCGGATGGCCCAGCTTGGTGCCTTTGACAGCCCCGAGGTTGCCCGCGAACAATGGGACCGTTTGCAGGGCCGTTTCGGTGCCTATCTCGAAGGTAAGAATCGCGTTGTGCAAAAGGCCACCAGCGGCGGGCGGGTGTTCTATCGCCTGCGTGCCATGGGCTTTGACGACATCGCCGATGCGCGGCGTTTCTGTTCGGCACTTGTGGCCGAAAACGCGGATTGCATCCCGGTGGTGATGCGCTGATGCGCCCCTTCGGGGCCACGATCCTCGACGCGACGGGCCACCGGCTCAGCGTCGAGGAAAAAGCGTTCTTTCGTGACGTACGGCCCTTCGGCTTCATCCTTTTCGCCCGCAACATCGACAGCCCGGATCAGGTCCGCGCGCTATGTGATGAGATGCGCAAGGCGGCAGGCCATGAGGCTGTGATCACCATCGACCAAGAGGGCGGCCGCGTGCAGCGGATGCGCGCCCCGCAGTGGCGCGATTGGATGCCGCCGATGGAACTGGCCGCGCGCGCCGGGGAACAGGCGACGAAAGCCTTCACACTGATGTACCGGATCATCGCCCATGAGCTGTACAGCGTCGGCATCGACAGTAACTGTGCGCCACTGATCGATGTGGCGGGGCCCAAGACCCATCCGTTTTTGCGCAACCGGTGCTACGGCGAAACGCCGGGGCAGGTGGCCGAGATTGGCCGCGCCGTTGCCGATGCGCTGCTGGCCGGGGGCGTGCTGCCGGTGATGAAACATATGCCCGGCCATGGCCGCGCGACGCTCGACAGCCATCACAATCTACCCCGCGTGGATGCCCGCCGGATTGATCTGGAGGCGGTCGATTTTGCGCCCTTCCGCAGCCTGCGGGACCTGCCGATGGGCATGACGGCACATCTGGTCTATAACGCATTGGACGACACCCCCGCGACCCTGTCGTCAGAGGTGATGCGGATCATCCGCGATGATATCGGCTTTGATAACCTCGTGATGACCGACGATATTTCGATGAAAGCCCTGCAGATGACGCCGGCGGAAAGCACCCGTGCGGCCATTGCAGCGGGCTGTGATGTCGCGCTTTTTTGCAATGGACCGCTGGAAGAGCGCCGCGCCGTGGCCGAAGCCGCAGGCGAGATGACTACCGCCGCCCAGACCCGTGCCCTGCGGGCCATGGATGCGCGGCACCCCCCCGACGACGTTGACATCGACGCCCTCAGCGCCCAGCTTGAGACGCTTCTGGGCGGGGCTTTGCATGGCTGACACGACATTCGAGGAAGACAGGGGCGGGGCCGGTGGCTCCGTGGCCGACCGGCTGGCCGCCGAGGCGTTCATCATTGATGTCGAAGGCTATGAAGGGCCGCTTGATCTGCTGCTGTCGCTGAGCCGGACGCAAAAGGTCGATCTGCGCAAGGTTTCGGTTCTGCAACTGGCGCGGCAGTATCTGGCCTTTGTCGAGCGTGCCAAAGAACTGCGGTTGGAACTGGCGGCGGATTACCTCGTCATGGCCGCATGGCTGGCTTTCCTGAAATCACGCCTTTTGCTGCCGCCGGACCCCACCGAAGAAGGCCCCTCAGGCGAAGAAATGGCCGCCCATCTGGCTTTCCAACTGGAACGCCTGCAGGCGATGTGGGACGCTGCCGCACGCCTGATGGCGCGGGATCAACTGGGCCGGGATTTCTTTGCCCGCGGCCAGACCCAAGAGATCACCACTGTCAAAAAGGTCACCTATACCGCGACGCTGCTGGACCTGATGCAGGGCTATGCGCGCACCCGCACGCGGGAGGATTTCCGCCCCTTCGTGATGGACCGCGACAAGGTCTTTACCATGGAAGAGGCGCTGGAACGGATGCGCGGGCTGATCGGCTATGCGGGCGATTGGGGTGATCTGAACAGCTACCTGCCCGAGGGCTGGGAAAGCGACCCTGAGCGCCGCCGCTCAGCAACCGCTGCGACCTTTGCGGCCTCCCTGCAATTGGTCAAAGAGGGGCATATGGAGATCCGTCAGAAAGAGATCTTCGCCCCCATCCAACTGCGCAAGAAGGATTGATGCGTGTCGGAAGAGATTGAAACGAAAGAAAAGAAACTGTTCGACGCGCCCTCGCTGGCCGAGCAGGAGCGTATGATCGAAGCCGTGCTTTTCGCCAGTTCCGAACCAATCACGCTGCGAGAATTGGAACAGCGGCTGCCGCGCGGCTCTGACGTGGGCGAGGCGATGGCCTTTCTGCGCCACCGCTATCAGGGGCGCGGCGTGCAGGTGATGAAAGTCGGCGACGCCTATGCTTTTCGCACCGCGCCTGACCTTGGCTTTTTGATGCATCGGGAAACGGTCGAGACCCGCAAACTCAGCCGCGCCGCGATCGAAACGCTTGCGATCATCGCCTATCACCAGCCCGTCACCCGGGCCGAGATTGAAGAGATACGCGGCGTGGCCGTGTCGCGCGGCACGGTGGATCAACTGCTCGAAATGGAGTGGATCCGCTTTGGCCGCCGTAAGATGACGCCGGGCCGTCCGGTGACCTTTGTGGTCACGCAGGAGTTTCTGGATCACTTCGGTCTGGAAAGTGCGCGGGACCTGCCGGGGCTCAAAGAACTGCGCTCTGCCGGGTTGTTGGAAAACCGCCCGCCCGCCGGTCTGCTGCCCACCGTGGGCGATGGCGAGGACGAGCCGGAGACCACCGAAGGCCAGAGCGAGCTGTTCGAAGATTAATCGGGGTCGGGGCTGACTTACGCCCCGCCGCCACTACATCAGTTTTGCTGATCCAAGGGAGAGGGCTGATGAAACCGATCGTCAATATGGTTCTGCGCCATGTCATGCGCCGCTTAATGTCACGAGGCGCTGGCGTGGGAAAAAAGGGCCGCTCGCGCGGGGGCACCGCTTTCAATGCGCGCAATGCGCAGCGGGGGGTCCGCTTGCTGCGCCGGTTTCTTGGTTCGCGGTAGGCGGTCAGACGGAGCGGAAATGCTTCGACAGTTTCAGACCCTGACCTTGGTAGTTCGACGCGATGTCAGCGCCGTAAAGCTGGCTGGGGATCTGCGCCATATGCTCATAGACCAAGCGCCCCACGACCTGCCCATGCTCCAGCACAAAGGGCGCCTCGTGACAGCGCACCTCAAGCACCCCGCGTGAGCCTGCACCACCTGCTTCGGCATGGCCAAAGCCCGGATCGAAGAAACCCGCGTAGTGCACGCGGAACTCTCCGACCATTGCCAAATAAGGTGCCATTTCAGCGGCATAGGCGGGCGGGATCGTCACCGCTTCGCGGCTGACAAGGATATAAAACGCGCCCGGATCAAGGATGATCTGGCCATTGGTGCTGTGCACCTCTTCCCAATAGGCGGCGGGGTCGTAATGGCCAATCTTGTCGAGGTCGATCACCCCGGTATGCGGCTTCGCGCGGTAGCCGACAAGGCTGGTGCCGGGCAGGCACAGATCGACGGAAAAGCCCAACCCTTCGTCGATCACGGCAGTGCCGTCCACCAGTGGCGTGGTGTCATGCAGCGCGCGCAGGGCGTCATCATCGAGCGTCGCATCCCCGCTGCCAAAGCGGATTTGATTTAACCGCATACCGGGGCGCACGAGCACCGAGAAGGAGCGGGGGCAGATCTCGGCATAAAGCGGGCCGGTATAGCCCGGCGCGATCCGGTCAAATTCGGTGCCGCCGTCGGTGATGGTGCGGGTCAGAAGATCAAGCCGCCCGGTGGAGCTTTTGGCATTCGCCACGGCAGAGACGCCTTCGGGCAGGGCCAGCCGCTCCATCAGGGGGACCACATAGACGCAGCCTTTTTCAAGCACGGCCCCATCGCTGAGGTCGACGCGGTGCATCTCGAATTCTTCCAAACGATCCGCGACCTTGGCCCCGTGCCCCGCAAGGAAAGACGCGCGCACGCGGTAGGCGACATTGCCGAGCCGCAGGTCAAGGCTGGCGGGCTGGATTTGCGCCGAGGTCACCGCCGGATCGGCGGCAATGGCACCGCTGTCGATCATCGCTGCAATCTGCTGGTTGGGGAGCACCCCGTTCATCGCATTGGGCATCAAACGGGCCTTTCAAATGACAAACGCCCGCGCGTTACCGGCGCGGGCGTTTTGTTGTAGTCGGTTGGTCGGGCTAGCAGGACTCGAACCTGCGACCTTCCGTCCCCCAGACGGACGCGCTACCAGGCTGCGCCATAGCCCGACTACGTGGGCTTCATACCCGATCTCGCAGGGGGCGCAAGAGGGAATTGCCAAACTTTTCATCGCGATTAGTAATTTGTTTCGGTGCCGGGTTCCGCGGCCATACGCGCGCGCAATTCGGCCAGATCCAGCAGCAAACCGGCGACCTGAGGTTGCACATCACGCGGAAGACGGTGGACACGGGCGCCAACGCTCAGCAGCCCCGGGCTGGCGGGAAAATCGGCTTCAGGAGTGAAATCAGGCAGATCGATGATCGCGGGTTTGGGCGTGTCGTCGTCCTCGTCTTCTTGGGGTGCGGCTTCTGCGGGCTCAGGCGCGGGGTCGGGCGCCGCTTCGATTGCCTGTTCAGGTTCGGGAGCCAGTGGGCGTTTGAGAAAATCGGGGAGGCTGGCGTTTGATGCCGGTCCCGGCTTGGATGGTTCTGGCTCGGACTGTTCTGGCTTGAGCGGGATGGACACCGCCGGGGCGGGCTCATCCGCTGTATCAACGGCAGGTTCATCCAATTGCGGCGCATCCGGCGTCGCGCTGTCAGACGGGGCCAGCGGATCAGGCGTGGCCCGTGGGTGGTCATCGGCGGGCGGCACGGGCGAGCGGCGCGGCATCGCCACAGGTGCGGCCTCCAGTGCCTTTTCGACAGGCGCCGCCTCCGCTGCGCTTGCGGGCTCTTCGACGGGCGCGGCGTTCTCATCCAGATCGGCGGCAGGCTCTGCCTCTTCGGCGTCTTCGTCCGAGACATTGGCCTCGGGCACGGCGTCAGACTTTGCGCCGCCAAAGTTCAGAACCACCCCGGTTTCCGGGCGGATGATGTCAGGTTTGGGGGCGGGCCGCGGCTCCGCAAAATCCAGTTCATCAAGCGGGGCGGAGAGGGAGGACACATGGGTCATCCCTTCCTCGCGGAGGATCTTTTGGACGCCTTTGATGGTCAGCCCGTCATCGTGCAGCAGTTTCTTGATCCCACCCAACAACAGCATATCGGCCGGGCGGTAATAGCGCCGCCCGCCAGCCCGTTTGATGGGTTTCACTTGGGTGAACTTACTCTCCCAGAACCGCAGAACATGGGCCTGAATACCGAGCCAGTCAGCGACTTCGGAGATGGTGCGAAAAGCGTCCGGCGATTTGACCATGGGTCAGGACTTGTTGCCTTCAGCAACGCGGTCTTTCATCAAATGCGAGGGGCGGAAGGTCAGCACGCGGCGCGGGTTGATCGGAACCTCTTCGCCGGTTTTCGGATTACGGCCCACACGCGCGGTCTTGTCGCGTACCGAGAAGGTGCCGAAAGAGGAAATCTTGACCTGTTCCCCGTCGACCAGAGCGTCGGACATATGCTCAAGCACTGCTTCGACCAGCTGAGCACTCTCATTACGAGAAAGACCGACTTCACGAAATACAGCTTCGCTTAAATCCATGCGCGTCAATGTCTTGTTCGGCATTATATCCCCCATGCTTTCCAATAGCATATGCTGCTCAGAAATTTAGAGTCAACATCAATGCCCGGATCAAGCACGATTCGGCAGAGATTTTCCGCGTTAGCTCAGGGACTTACCAGCGCAGCACAACAGAGCCCCACGCCAGACCGCCGCCAATGGCTTCGGTGACGATCAGATCGCCCTGTTTGATCTGGCCGCGCTCACGGCCCACAGACAGCGCCAGCGGGATGGAAGCCGCCGAGGTGTTGCCATGGTCCTGTACGGTGACGACCACGCGCTCCATCGGCAGGTTCAATTTCTTTGCAGTGCCTTGGATGATGCGGATGTTGGCCTGATGCGGCACGATCCAATCGACATCTTCGGCGCTGACGCCGGCGCGGTCCATTGCGGTATTGGCGGTGGCGGCAAGTTTCTCGACCGCGTGGCGAAACACCTGATTGCCCTGCATCCGCAGGTAGCCGGTGGTGCCGGTCGACACGCCGCCATCGACGTAGAGCAGATCGCGGTAGCGCCCGTCAGAATTCAGATCCGTCGCGAGAATGCCCCGGTCGGACGGACTGTCGCTGCCGTCTTGCGCCTCAAGCAGCAACGCGCCTGCGCCATCGCCAAACAGCACACAGGTCGACCGGTCGGTCCAATCCATGATCCGGCTGAATGTCTCGGCTCCGATCACCAGAACATTGCGCGCCTGACCGGATACGATCAACGCATTGGCGTTCGCCAGCGCATAGACAAAGCCCGCGCAGACCGCCTGCACGTCGAAGGCAAAACCGCTGGTCATGCCCAATTCGGCCTGCACCATGGTCGCGGCGGAGGGGAAGGTAAGATCAGGTGTAGAGGTGGCCACGACGATCGCATCAACGTCAGAGACATCGCGCCCCGCATCTTCAAGCGCCTTGCGCGCCGCGGCGCTGGCCATGGTGGAGGTGGTTTCTCCTTCGGCGGCAAAGTGGCGGCGTTCGATGCCCGAGCGCGAGCGGATCCATTCGTCATTTGTGTCGAGAGTCGCTTCAAATTCAGCATTTTCCACGACACGGGCGGGCAGGTAGTGGCCACAACCAGTGACAACGGCGCGCAGGCTCATTTGACGGACTCCTCGGCTGGCAGCGTCGCGGCAACGCGAGCGGCCAGCTTGTCATTGAATTTATTCTGCGACAACTGCGCGGCGAGTTTGATCGCAGCAGAGATGCCGGTCGCATCGGCAGAGCCGTGCGATTTCACCACCGTGCCGTTCAGACCCAGAAAGACGCCACCGTTCACACGGCGCGGGTCGATCTTTTTGCTGAGTCGGCGCAGGGATGTATAGGCCAGCAGAGAGGCCAGCCGCGACAGAGGCGAATATTTGAACGCTTCGCGCAGGCGGTTGCCGATCATGCTGGCGGTGCCTTCACCGGTCTTGATCGCGACATTCCCGGTGAAGCCGTCGGTCACGATGACATCGGCGCGGTTGCCCGAGATATCGCCGCCCTCAACGAAACCGACGAATTCAAACCCGGTGGCATCGCCTTGGGCCCGAATCAGATCGTAGGCTTCTTTGAGTTCAGTACGGCCCTTATGCTCTTCGGTGCCGACGTTCAGCAGGCCGACCCGGGGGCGTTCCAGTTCCATGCCGTTGCGGGCATAGGATGTGCCCATCAGCGCAAAACGCAACAGATCATCGGCGTCGGCGCGCACATCGGCGCCCACGTCGAGCATCACGTTGAACCCCTGGGGGTTGGAAGACGGGTAGAGCACGGCAATCGCAGGGCGGTTCACGCCCGGCAATTTACGCAGCCGTATCATCGACATCGCCATCAGCGCGCCGGTATTGCCGCATGAGACAGCCACGGCCGCCTCGCCGCTGCGCACGGATTCGATGGCAGACCACATGGAGCTGTCTTTGCCGGTACGCACAACTTGGCTCGGCTTGTCGTCCATCGTGACGACATCCGTGGCGTGACGTATCTCGCAACGGCCCGACAACTCGCCACGTTTGGCGATCAAAGGCTCCAACTGATCGCGGGGACCATGCAGGATAAAACCGATGTCGGGATTTGCTGTCGCAGAAAGCGCACACCCGGCAACAACTGCTGCCGGGCCTTCGTCACCCCCCATCGCGTCGACCGAGATCAGGGTGTGTCCGGCTTTCGCGTTGGGGTGATCGGGCTGGGCCGTCATCAGTGCGAATGCCTCACTGCCTTAGAGAAAACCTTGGAAACAACCGTAGCTTATGCTGCGTCGTCTTCCAGGTCTACTTCTTCGGTCAGGGCGACAACTTCGGTGTCGTCATAGTGACCGCAAGCAGCGCAGATGTGGTGGGGGCGCTTCAGCTCACCGCAGTTCGAACATTCGTTCGGGTTCGCTGCGGACAGCGAATCGTGGGCGCGGCGGTTGTTGCGGCGGGATTTGGATACTTTATTCTGTTGGACAGCCATGTCTGGTGCCTTTGCCTTCGGGGTTGCTGACCTGCATGTTGCAGGCCGCAACCGTGTTTCAATTCGGACCCCGTTTCGGGCGTGACGACGCTTTAGGGCCGCAGCCGCGCAATGTCCAACCTTAATTCGGGTGAGGGCGGCAAAATAACGCGAATTCGCCGCGATGCAAGCGCGAATACCCGCGATTTTCCGCCTGTTTCTTTAGGTTTCGTCTTTCTTTAGCGCATCGCGCAGAGCGCCCAAGCCCGCGAAGGGCCGCGCGTCTTCGTCGGTCATCGGCTTTTGCCCGGGTTCGGCATGGACCATCTGGCCCAGTTCGACATCGCCCTTGCGGGGGTATTCCGGCACTTCCAGCGCCAGCGCCTCAATCATCACCTGCGCAGGGTCGATCCATTGACCCAGCGGTTCGGTGGTGTCGTCCTCGGGCATTTCGACCTCCTCCTCATCGGGGAGTTCGAAATCATGGACGAAGCGGCGGGTGATATGCGCGTCGATGCGCGTGGTAACGGGTTCCAGCGTGACCACGCAGGGCTGCACCACGGTCGCGCCCAATTTCCCGTCAAGCTGCCAGTCCTGCTTGCCGAGGGGTTTGATGCTCCCTGAAAAGCTGAGTTTGCGCAGCGCGGAGAGGTTCAGCTCCTCGGCGATCTGCGCCAGCGCCTCTGCCTCAGGGCGCAGCGCAAAGCCGTCTGGCTCCGTCTGGGACAGGTCAGCAACCCGTAGAGCGGTGGGCGTAGGTGATTTGCGCGACATGAGATCCGACTTTCGTTTCTTGTACACTTGGGGTGCCTTGGTGTATGCGAAATAAAAGCCATAATCCGTCAGGGCAAGAGGGCAGAGCAAATGCGCAAAACGAAACAGACCGGCAAGACGAGTCTCCGGCTCGCAGGTATGGGCCTTGCACTGCTTCTCACAGCCTGCAGCCCGCAGTATGAAAACCACGGTTATGTGCCGCCGCAAGACCAGCTTGAGCAGGTCGTCGTTGGCAGCGATACCAAAGAAAGCGTCGCCCAGAAGATCGGTGTGCCCACCGTTTCAGGTGTTTTGAGCGATGATAGTTACTATTACGTTAAAATGCGCAAACGGGCTCTGGGCTTTCTGGCCGCCAAAGAGATCGAGCGTGAAGTGGTCACCGTCAGCTTCAATGAGGCCGGTTTGGTGTCGAATGTCGAACGCTTTGGGCTGGAACGCGGGCAAGTTGTGCCGCTATCGCGCCGCGTGACGACATCTTCCGTAGCCGATAACACCTTCCTGCGTCAGCTTCTGGGCAACATCGGCCGCTTTAGCCCCTCGGCATTCGGCAGCTAAGTTTCCCCCGGCATGTCCCGCCGGACGGTCGGCGGGACAGCGGACAAGCGAAGGCGACCTCGCAGATGACCCATGCGCCCCCGGGCCGATATCTGACGCGCGAAGCCATCACGCCTGCTGACATCACCCGTGCGCAGACGCTTCGGGCGCAGTGTTTTCAGACCGGAACCACCCCAGACATAGACCCCTTCGACGCGGCTGCACGGCATTTTCTGGTCGAGGACCGCGCCAGCGGTACGCTGATCTGCTGCTTTCGCCTGACGCGGTTTCAGGGCACGAGCCTTGGCCAAAGCTATGCCGCGCAATTCTATGACCTGAGCCGCTTATACCGGATGGAGGGCGCCATGCTGGAACTTGGGCGCTTTTGCATCCATCCAGATTGGCACGACCCCGATATTCAGCGCCTCGCTTGGGGGCAGTTGGCGCGAGAGGTCGACCGCAGCGGTGCGGCGCTTCTGTTCGGCTGTTCCTCCTTTGCGGGCACCGATCCTGCCGCCTACCGCGATGCCTTTGCCCTGTTGAAACAGCAGCACCTTGCCCCGGCACACTGGCGGCCTGCCGCCAAAGCCGCGGATATCCACGCTTACGCCCGCGACAGCCATACCGCAGATCCCCGGCGCGCGCGCCAGCAGATCCCGCCGCTGCTGCGCAGCTATCTGGCGATGGGGGGATGGGTCAGCGATCACGCCGTGATCGACCGACAGATGAACACGCTGCACGTCTTTACCGGGCTTGAGATCGCCGCGATCCCACCCAACCGCGCGCGGCTTTTGCGCGCATTGGCCTGACGCGGGCGCGCCTTTGGACATTGACCTTGCCCGCGCCGAGAGATAGCTGGCGGGCATGGCACGCGCACCCCTTTTACAACTCACCGACATTTCGCTGACCTTTGGCGGCGATCCTGTTTTCGAAGACCTTTCACTGGTGGTTCAGACCGGCGACAGGCTGGCTTTGGTCGGCCGCAACGGCTCGGGCAAATCGACCCTGATGAAGGTCATGGCCGGGCTGGTCGAGCCTGACAGCGGGGCGGTCATTGCCGGGCCCGGCGTGTCGGTCGGCTATATGGAGCAGGAACCCGATCTTACGGGGTTCGAGACGCTTGGCGATTTCGCCGCACACGGTCTTGATCCGGGCGAGATGTACAAGGTCGAACGCGCGGGCGAGGGGCTGAAGTTCGACCCCGCACGCCCCGTCGCCACCGCTTCGGGCGGCGAACGCCGCCGTGCGGCACTGGCGCGGCTGATGGCCGAAGAGCCTGAGCTGATGCTGCTGGACGAACCGACCAACCACCTCGACATCGAAGCCATCGCTTGGCTCGAATCCGAGCTAAAGGGCACCCGCACGGCCTTTGTCATCATCAGCCACGACCGCGCTTTTCTGCGCGAATTGACCCGCGCGACCCTTTGGGTGGACCGCGGGGCCGTGCGCCGACAGGACATCGGTTTTGAAGGCTTTGAGGCTTGGCGCGATCAGGTCTGGGAAGAAGAGGACATGCAGCGTCACAAGCTGAACCGCAAGATCAAAGCCGAGGCCCGTTGGGCGGTCGAAGGTATCTCTGCGCGGCGCAAACGCAATCAGGGCCGGGTGCGGGCGCTTCAGGACCTGCGCGCCGAACGGTCGGCCCAGATCAAACGGCAAGGCACGGCGGCCATGGCCTTGGAGGCCGGGCCGAAGTCTGGCCGCAAGGTGATCGAAGCTGCGGGGATCGCCAAGAAATTCGGTGACAAACAGATCCTGCGCGATTTCTCGATCACTGTGCAACGCGGCGACCGGATCGCGCTGGTGGGGCCGAACGGCGTGGGCAAGACCACGCTGCTGAACATGCTGATCGGGAAAGAACAGCCCGACTCAGGCGAGATCAAGCTCGGCACTAATCTGGAGCTGGCACTTTTCGATCAGGCCCGTGCGCAGCTTGACGGGGACATGACCCTTTGGGACAGTCTGACCGGCGATCCTGACATGCGCGTTTCGGGCAAAGCTGATCAGGTGCTGGTGCGCGGACAGCCCAAACATGTGGTCGGCTACCTAAAAGAATTCCTCTTTGACGAGGGGCAGGCCCGCGCGCCTGTACGCTCGCTCTCAGGCGGGGAAAAGGCGCGGCTGCTGCTGGCCAAGATCATGGCACGGTCCTCGAACCTTTTGGTGCTCGACGAGCCGACAAACGATCTGGATGTCGAAACGCTTGACCTGATGCAAGAACTCTTGGGCAACTACGACGGCACTGTGCTGCTGGTCAGCCACGACCGTGACTTCCTTGACCGTGTGGCCGCCACCACGATCGCCATGGAAGGCGACGGGCGTGCCACGGTCTATGCCGGCGGCTGGAGCGATTATCTGGCGCAGCGCGGGCAGGATGATTTCTCCGACAGCGTGGTAAAGTCCAAGCCCGGCAAGGTCGAGCCGAAAGCCGAGAAGAAACAAGCCGCTTCAGGTCTCAGCTTTACCGAAAAGCACCGGCTCGAAGCGCTGCCGGGTGAGATTGAGCGCCTTGAGGCGGAGATCGGCAAACTCGAAGAACTGCTCAGCGACGCGGAGTTGTTCACTCGTGAGCCGGTGAAGTTCCAAAAGGCCACCGATGCGCTGGTGCAGCGGCACGAAAAGCTGTCCGACGCCGAGGAAGAGTGGATGGCGCTGGAGGAAAAGGCGCAGGGTTAACCCCCCGCGTCTTTCAGGGCGATCTGCGGCCGGTATCCATTGCGGAAGGCGGCGACGCTGCTGGGCGGAGTGAGCAGGGTGACACGGCCCCGAGGGCGTGGTTGCGCCGGGCCGTAGCCTGAGGGCCGATAGGGGTGGAAGGCATCGCCGAACAGCACCCCACTTTGGCCTGCGTGATCCAAGATGAAGGCCCCGTCCGGTAGATCGTGCACCTCCACGCCCGTTTGACGGCGCTGTTGAAAGACGCGCGGCACGGCGCGTTCGCTGTGCAACTGACGGTCAAGGGCCGCAGCAGGCCCCGACACATCGCAGCACGCCCGAAACCGCCGGTAATCCGCGGCGCGGCATTCAGCGCAGGGCCGGTGACCTGCGGCAAAGGCCACGGCCTCGTCCAGAAAGAAAAGCTCGGTATAGTGCCGCGGGGCCATCAACTGCCGCCGACGGCCCATAAAGCTGAGCACACAGCACACCCAATTCTTATGCGCCCAACGGCGTTTGTGGTGCACACCGTTTTCATCGTGCAGGATACCGCGATTGCCCATGAACCCACCCCGCGCGGGGTGGGCGATGATCTCTCCATCGGGCTGGACGCGGTTCTGCAGCGGCATCAGCGCATCCGCAGCGCCCCATCAAGGCGGATAACCTCGCCGTTGAGATAGCCCATTTCAACGATGAACCCGGCCAACCGCCCGTATTCCGAAGGATCGCCAAGGCGCGGCGGGTTGGGAACATCCTTGGCCAGATCCGCTTGCACTTCTTCCGGCAGGCCCGCCAGCATCGGCGTCTTGAAGATGCCGGGCGCGATGGTCATCACGCGGATGCCGTCTTTGGCCAGATCCCGCGCCATCGGCAGGGTCATGCCTACGATCCCGCCCTTGGACGCGGCATAGGCGGCTTGGCCCTTTTGACCGTCGAAAGCGGCGATTGAGGCGGTGTTGATGATCACCCCCCGCGCCCCATCGTCTTCGGGAGTGTTCTTGGCCATGGCCACCGCTGCAAGCCGCGCCACGTTGAAACTGCCGACAAGGTTGATGTCGACCGTGCGTTGAAAGGCGTCCAAGGGGTGCGGCCCGTCGCGGCCTGTGGTCTTGATGCCAAGGGCAATACCTGCGCAGTTCACCGCCGCCGTGATCCAGCCCATCTTTTCCTGAGCATGGTCCACCGCCTTTTGGACCGAAGTCTCATCCGTCACATCGGTCATGACGAAATGCCCGCCGATTTCCTTGGCCACAGTTTCGCCCCGGTCGGCGTCACGATCCAGCAGGGTGACCTGCGCACCTTGCGAAGCGAAATAGCGCGCCGTGGCTTCGCCAAGCCCCGAGGCACCCCCGGTGATGATGGCGGCTGTGCTGTCTAGTTTCATGATGGCTCCCCCCGATATGAACGCTTGTTCAGTTCAACACGAAGTCTCGCCCCATGCAAGCGATGCCGTTGCGGCGGGGGGCGGGGAAGGCCGTTGCCTTCCCCCCTTTGGCAATCAGCCGACCTGCACCAGCGCGTGGCGTTTCTTGCCCGCGCTCAGCTTGATTGGAGAGGACAGCGCGCTCGCATCCAGCATCATGCCCGCATCGGTCAGCGGCTGGTCATCGATCCGCGCGCCGTTCTCGGCAATCAGGCGCTTGGCCTCTTTGCCGGACCCAGCAAGGCCCGATTTCACCAGCAGTTGCACGATAGAGACGCCATCGCCCACATCCGCCGCCGAGAGGGTCAGGGTGGGCAGATCGCCGCCCACGCCGCCTTTTTCAAAGACTTCACGCGCAGTGGCTTCGGCGTTCCGCGCCGCTTCTTCGCCGTGCAGCAGGCCAGTGACCTCATTGGCCAAACGCACCTTCGCCTCGTTGATCTCGGACCCGGCGAGCGCCCCCAGACGGTCGCATTCATCGACCGGCAGCTCGGTGTAGAGTTTGAGGAAACGGCCCACATCGGCGTCGGTGCAATTGCGCCAGAACTGCCAGAACTCATAAGGCGAAAGCATATCGCCGTTCAGCCAGACCGCGCCGCCCGCAGATTTGCCCATCTTCTTGCCGTCGCTGGTGGTCAAGAGGGGCGAGGTCAGGCCGTAAACTTCGCCGTCGATCACGCGTCGGGTGAGGTCGATGCCGTTGACGATGTTGCCCCATTGGTCGCTGCCGCCCATCTGCAGGATACAACCGTAGCGACGGTGAAGCTCCATAAAGTCATAGGCTTGGAGAATCATGTAGTTGAACTCAAGGAACGACAGCGATTGCTCGCGGTCCAGACGCGATTTTACGCTTTCAAAGCTGAGCATCCGGTTGATTGAGAAGTGCCGCCCGATGTCGCGCAGGAAATCGAGGTAGTTCAACTCATCCAGCCACTCGGCGTTGTTCAGCATCAGGGCACCTGTCTCGCCCTCGCCGTAATCGAGGTATTGGGCAAAGACCTGACGGATGCCTTCGATATTGTCGTCAATCGCCTCTGGCGTGAGCAGGGGGCGTTCATCCGACCGGAAGGACGGATCGCCCACCTTTGTCGTGCCGCCGCCCATCAGGGTGATCGGCTTGCCGCCGCATTTCTGCAACCACCGCAGCATCATGATATTGACCAGATGCCCCACGTGCAGCGATTTGGCCGTGGCGTCATAGCCCACATAGGCAGGGGCGGCGCCTTTCAGCAGGGCTTCATCCAACCCCTGATAATCGGTGCAATCGGCCAGAAAGCCGCGCTGCATCATCGTGTGGATGAACTCCGATTTGGGATGGTATGTCATGGTGACTTGCCTCAAAACTGTATTGCGGGGCAATCTATATGCGCACGAGCGGCAAAGGAAAAGGCCATGAATAGGGCCATGCACAGGCAACATGTCGGAACCGGTGTGGTAACGGCATTGGGAATGATGTCGGGCACCTCTTTGGATGGGGTGGACGCGGCTATTTTGCGCACCGATGGGCAGGACATCACCAGCTTTGGCCACAGCGCCTATCGCAGCTATGCGGCTGAGGAGCGTCGGTTGATTGCCGCCGGATTCGGCAAATGGCACGGGGCCGAGGTTGAGGCGGCAGCCCAAGCGGTTGAGGCCGCGCATCTGGCGCTGTTGGATGATCTGTTGAAAGATGAGCCCGGCGTTGAGCTTGTCGGTTTCCACGGCCAGACCCTTGCCCATGCGCCACGGATGCAGGGCACGCTGCAAGTGGGCGACGGGGCGCTATTGGCGCGCACCATCAACTTGCCCGTCGTCTGGGATTTCCGCAGCGCCGATGTGGAACTGGGCGGAGAGGGCGCGCCTTTGGCCCCGTTCTTTCACCATGCCTGCGCCCGTTTTGCGGGGCGGGAGGGCCCGGTGGCTTTCTTGAACCTTGGCGGCGTGGGCAACCTCACTTGGGTCGATCCGCGCATCGCACGCCCAGAGGAAGAAGGCGCGCTGCTGGCTTTCGATACCGGCCCGGCAAATGCGCCGATCAACGATTTGATGCAGGCCCGCCTTGGCCAAGACTTCGACGAAGGCGGCAAACTGGCCGCGCGGGGCAGGGTGGAACATGGCGCGTTGGAGCTCTTCCTCGCCGAGCCATACTTTGCACGCATGCCGCCCAAATCGCTCGACCGGAATGATTTCGCGGAAATGGTCGCCTTGGTCGGTGAACTGTCAGACGCCGATGCCTGTGCCACCCTGACCGCCATGTGCGCCGCTGGCGTGGCCGAGGCGATGCAGCACTGCCCAGCCCCGCCCGAGCGGGTCTATGTGACCGGCGGCGGGCGGCATAACCCGGTTCTGATGCGCATGTTGGACGTGAGCCTTGATTGCCCTGTCGCTCCGGTGGAGGACATCGGGCTGGATGGCGATATGCTGGAGGCACAGGCCTTTGCCTATTTGGCCGTGCGCGTGGCGCGTGGCCTGCCGACCTCATGCCCCGGCACAACTGGTGTGCGGGCCGCTGTGGGTGGCGGTACTGTCAGCCGGGTATAGCCGCGTTCATGCAGACCCGGCGCTTGACGGGATGTCGGTCAGCGGCAGCTCAAAAAAGCAGATCGCGTCGCGCGTGAACTCGGGCATCGGTTGGTAGGCACCGCGCTCAATGAATCCCAATGAACTATAAAGCGCGCGGGCAGGGGCAAAGGCGATAGAGGTGTCGAGATAGACCTTCTCAAACCCATCCTCCCGCGCCTGATCGATCAGCCTTTGACAGATCGCGCGGCCCGCGCCGGTGCCACGGGCGGCATCCGTCACGAAGACGCGCTTGATCTCGCTCTCGGTATCGCTCAGCGCATGGGACATGCCGCAGCCCAGAGGGATGCCGTCCCGCTCGGCCAACAGAATGATGCCGCGCGGGCGGGCGTGTTCATCGGCCAGACGGGCCATCAGAGCGCTGTATTTGTCGTGGGGATAGAAGGTCTCGACAATCCGCCGCTCGGTCGGGGCGAAGTTGTACAGAAAGTCACGGTAGGCCCAGCAAAGTTCAACCACCGCCGCGAGATCCGCAGCGGTGGTGACAGGACGAATGGCGATCTCAGACATCAGCCGCGCAGGATCGAGCGGCCCGCGTATTGCGCGGTCTCGCCCAGCATTTCCTCGATACGGATCAACTGATTGTACTTGGCCAGTCTGTCGGAACGCGCCAGCGAGCCGGTTTTGATCTGACCGCAGTTTGTCGCCACGGCGAGGTCGGCAATCGTGGCATCCTCGGTCTCGCCCGAGCGGTGGGACATGACGTTGGTGTACCCCGCGCGATGCGCGATATCGACAGCCTTGAGCGTCTCGGTCAGCGTGCCGATCTGGTTGACCTTCACCAGCATGGAGTTGGCGCAGCCGCGTTTGATGCCGTCGGACAGACGCGCGGGATTGGTGACGAAGAGATCATCGCCCACCAATTGCACCTTGCCGCCCAAGACATCTGTCAGTGCCTTCCAGCCGTCCCAATCGTCTTCGGCCATGCCGTCTTCGATGGAGATGATCGGATAGTCGTTCACAAGGGCCGCCAGATAGTCGGCGTTCTCTTCGCTCGACAGGGTCTTGCCCTCACCGGAGAGGACATATTTGCCGTCTTTGTAATATTCCGTCGCCGCGCAATCGAGGGCAAGGTACATGTCTTCGCCGGGCTTGTAGCCCGCTTTTTCGATCGACTTCAGGATGAAATCAAGCGCGTCGCGCGACGAGCTGATGTTGGGGGCAAAGCCACCTTCGTCGCCAATCCCGGTCGACAGACCCGCGGCGGAGAGTTCTTTTTTCAGCGTGTGAAAGACTTCGGCGCCCATGCGCACGGCTTCGCGGATGTTCTCCGCGGCGACCGGCATGATCATGAATTCCTGAATGTCGATCGGGTTGTCGGCATGTTCGCCACCGTTGATGATGTTCATCATCGGCACGGGGAGAACGCGGGCGGTGGTGCCGCCGATGTAGCGGTAAAGCGGCTGCGCGCAGTAGTCTGCGGCGGCCTTGGCGGCGGCCATCGACACGCCCAGAATCGCATTCGCGCCCAAGCGGGATTTGTTCTCGGTCCCGTCGAGTTCGATCATCATCTCGTCGATCTCGACCTGCTCGGTCGCATCAATGCCCACCAGCGCTTCCGCGATCTCGCCATTCACGGCGGCACAGGCTTCCAACACACCTTTTCCCATGTAGCGAGACTTGTCGCCATCGCGGCGCTCATTCGCTTCATAGGCGCCAGTAGATGCACCGGAAGGAACCGCGGCGCGGCCCATTGTGCCGTCTTCGAGGATAACGTCGACTTCGACCGTCGGGTTGCCCCGGCTGTCGAGGATTTCGCGGGCGTGGATGTCGATGATCGTGCTCATGGGCTTTGTCCTCATGTTCGGGTTTGCAGCGGTTTACCCCGGCAGGCCCGGCTTGGAAAGACCGCGGCGGGGCCGGGGGGTGATTTTGCGTTCGCGCAGCAGGGTATAGACCCCCGAGGCGATGATGATCGCGGCCCCCACCAGCGTCAGCGTGTCGGGGGATTCGTCAAAGACCACGATCCCCGCGACCAACGCGAATAGCATCCGCATGTAACGAAAGGGCGTGACGAAGCTGACTTCGCCCACGCGCATGGCGGCCACGATGGCGTAATAGGCCATCACACCGATCACCATCGCGGCGGCAAGATAGACCACCTCGGCCCCGCCGGGCATGGCGGCGGGGGTGCCAGCAGCCAGCATCAGGATCAGCCCTGCCGGAACCAGCACGATAAAGGCAAGAAAGCTAAGCTGCATGGAACTGATGCTTTTGGGGACTTTACGGGTCGCCAGATCGCGCAGCGCAAGGCCGATGACACCTGCCACGGCAAAGAGCGACAGCGCGTTGAACCCCTCTAACCCCGGGCGGACGATCAGCAGCACGCCGAGGAAACCCACGACAATCGCGCTCCAACGGCGCCAGCCGACGGGTTCTCCCAGAAACAGCGCCGCACCAAGGGTCACGGCCAGCGGGGTCGCCTGCAAAATAGCAGAGGCCGAGGAAAGCGGCGTCAGCACGATGGCGGTCACGAAACACAGGGTGCCCAGCACCTCACCCACAGCGCGCAGCAGGATCGGCCCGGTGAGCATATCCGCAGAGAACAACCGCCGCCCCTGAATGCGCAGGATCACGGCAAAGATCGCCCCGCCGCCCGCGCCCAACAGCGCGATGATCTGCCCCACGGGGAGGGCATCGCTCGTCAGTTTGACGAACATATCCTCAATGGCGAAACCGGCCATGGCCAGCACCATCAGCATCGCGCCGCGCAGATTGTCCATGTTATCGCCCTTTCACACCGGATATTGCCAATCGCCCATGAACCTTTTGCGATGAAAGGGCAAGAGCCCAAAATGCGCGTCATGCGTGTGGCTCTGGCGCCCGCTGCGGCAGGGTGCTAGCCATCATGCATGAGATGGCCCAGCCTTTCCCTTGCCCCGCGTGACACCCTGCTGACCCTTGCCACAGGGGGTCTTGGCGCGCTGCTGTTTTGGTGGCTCAACGCGCCTGTCTATATGCTGCTGGGGCCGGTGATCGCGGTGAGTGGTCTGGGGCTGGCCGGTCTGCGCACGGCAGTCGATCCGCGGCTGCGGGATGCTTGTTTCGTGGTTTTGGGCATCGCAGTCGGCGCGGGATTTAACCAAGATGCGGTCAATGCCATGGTGCGCTGGCCGCTGGCCTTTGTGTTTATGACGGGGGTGATCTGGGGAATTATGGCTGTCTGCCGCTGGATGCTGGCGCGGTATTTCGGTTTCGATGCGCGTTCCGCGCTTCTGGCCTCGGCTCCGGGGCATCTGAGTTTCGTCATGGCGATTGCCAGCGACGGAGGCTCTGACGTGCCGCGCATTTCGATCACCCAGTCGGTTCGCCTTTTGGCACTAACCATCGCCGTGCCTTTTGCCGCTTTGCTGATGGGCGTCGATATGACCGGCAATATCGCTCCGGTGGGCGCGGGGATGGAGGTGCTCTCAATCTTCGTGATGATCTTTGCGGCCGTGGTTGTAGGGCTGATCTTTGCCCGGCTTTCGGTGCCCGCACCACTTTTGATGGGGGCGATGGTGGTCTCTGCCATCGCGCATCTGACCAAGTTGGAGACCGGGGTGCTGCCGGGTTGGCTGACCCTTATGGCCTATCTGGTGCTGGGCTGCCTGATCGGCACGCGGTTTTCTGGCATCACGCCCGCACGGTTTGCCAGCGGCCTTGGCGCGGGGCTGGCGATTACCGGCGTGGCCGTCGGGCTGGCGGGGCTGGGTGCTGTGCCTGTGGCTTGGGCGCTTGGCATGCCGCTGGGCCATGTGTTGGTGGCATTCGCGCCCGGTGGGCTTGAGACGATGATCGCGCTTGGCGCGGTGCTGGCCGTGGTGCCGGGGTTTGTCGCCGCCTGCCACATCATGCGGCTGGTGGTGCTGAGCGTGCTGTTGCCCGCCATGCTGTCGCGCGTGGCGAAGCAAGAACAGCGCGCCGCCGAATGACCCCGCCCTAGCTTTCTAAGCGAACCATGAGCCGGTTGCCATCTTTGCGCGTTTCCAAGGCTTTGAGGTCGGCGGCCAAGGCGCTCAGTTTGCCATGGCCGTATGTCCGGCTGTCAAAATCCGGATGCGCAGCCTGTATCGTCTGGCCGATCTGGCCGAGATTGTACCAATCGTCCTCAGTGTCGATCTTATCCATCGCGGCTTTGAACAGGGGCAGGGCGTCGGCCACTTTGGCGCTGGCGCGGGACGTTGTGTCCGGCTCTGCTCCGTCGAGGTTTTCGATCAAGATGAAGCGGTTGTAGACGTTGCGCAGCGAATCGTGGGTCTTCTTTTCACCGATGCCGATCACCGTCACCCCATCCTCGCGCAGGCGGTTCACCAGCGCGGTGAAGTCACTGTCGGATGAGACGATCACGATGATATCGAACCGGCGGCTGTGCAGGATGTCCATCGCCTGAATGACCAGTCCTATGTCGCTGGCGTTCTTGCCCTTGGTGTTGGCGGTTTCCTGATGGGCCACCAAGCCCAACTCGCGGATCGGCGCCTTCCATCCTTTGAGGTGGTCATTCGACCAATCGCCATAGACGCGGCGCAGGGCGGGCTCTCCGATGGTTGTGACCTCCCGCATGATGGCCGCGGCATGTTTGGCCGGGACATTGTCGGCGTCGATCAACACGGCCAGAAGCGGGCGGTCACGGTCGGTCATGGGTCATCCTTCTTGATTGGCACACCGTAAAGTTCCATCCGGTGCCCCTGCAGTTTGTAACCCAATTTACGCGCGATACGTTCCTGAAGCTCTTCGATTTCTGCGTCGACGAACTCAATCACCTCGCCGGAATTCACGTCGATCAGGTGGTCGTGATGTTCGCGCTGCGCATCTTCATAGCGCGCCCGGCCATCGCCGAATTCTAACTTTTCGAGGATGCCTGCCTCTTCGAACAGTTTCACCGTGCGGTAAACCGTGGCGATAGAGATGCCGCTGTCGATCTCAGTGGCGCGGGCCAGCAATTCCTCGGCATCGGGGTGGTCGTCGCTGTCGTGAATCACCTGCGCGATGACCCGGCGTTGACCTGTCATGCGCAGGCCCATGGCCTCGCACCGTTTGATGATCGGGTTGCGCATCGTTTCGCCCTTCGTCCGTCGGACCACGTTCCTAACATTCTAGCGCGGCCAGACGCCACCGCAATTGAACCCTGCCGGTTGACTTTTGCCCGCGCACCGCCCATGTGGGGGTCAAGCGAAGCCTTCTGCCGCGTGAGCAGTATCAGCGCCAAGTCCCATAAGGGGCCTCTGGGACGCTGACTACAAGGCCCGCCGATGTTCCCAAAATCACGCGTGGGGCCAAGCGCGACAGACGGGTGTGAGGCATGTGGCCTGCGCCCGCGATCTGGCTTGCGCGACCCCGTGGCGCCTGAACTGGGCGCGGCGACTAAGGATGGCGCGCGCTCTGCGTGCCGGAAAGTGAACGAATGAGCGATTTTGACATGATGGGCCTGCCAAAGAACTTGGTGGCCCGGTTGAATGAAATGGGCCTGAAAGATCCAACCCCGATCCAACGCCAAGCAATCCCCCAAGCCATGAATGGCCGCGACGTGATGGGCCTTGCCCAAACCGGCACCGGCAAGACGGCGGCCTTTGGTGTGCCGCTTATCGCACAGATGATGGAGCTTGAAGGCCGTCCCGCGCCACGCTCCGTGCGCGGGCTTGTCTTGGCCCCGACACGCGAGCTGGCCCAACAGATCGCCGTGAACCTGCGCGGCTATGCCGAAGGCACGCCGATCAAAGTGGCGATGGTTGTCGGCGGTCAGTCGATAAACACCCAGATCAAGCGTCTGGAGCGCGGTGTCGATCTCTTGATCGCCACGCCGGGCCGTCTGCTGGACCTGCTGGACCGCCGCGCGGTGAAGCTCGACACGACGACCTTCCTCGTGCTGGATGAGGCCGACCAGATGCTCGACATGGGGTTCATCCATGACCTGCGCAAGATCTCGAACCTGATCCCAAAAGAGCGTCAGACGATGCTGTTCTCGGCGACCATGCCCAAGCTGATGAATGAGATCGCCAACAGCTATCTCAGCAGCCCGATCCGCATCGAAGTCTCACCTCCGGGCAAGGCGGCGGACAAGGTGACGCAAGAGGTTCACTTCATCGCCAAGGCTGAAAAGACCGAACTGCTGAAAGAGCTTTTGGCCAAGCACAAAGGCGAGCGCGCGTTGGTCTTTGGCCGCACCAAGCACGGTTCGGAAAAGCTGATGAAGACGTTGGTCAAAGCCGGTTTCGACGCCGCCTCGATCCACGGCAACAAAAGCCAAGGCCAGCGTGACCGCGCAATTGCGGGTTTTAAAAATGGCGACATCACTGTGCTGGTGGCCACTGATGTGGCGGCGCGGGGTTTGGACATTCCGGATGTGAAACACGTCTATAACTTCGACCTGCCGAACGTGCCCGACAACTATGTGCACCGCATTGGCCGGACCGCGCGGGCGGGCAAAGACGGCGCTGCCGTGGCCTTCTGCGCACCGGATGAGATGGGCGAGTTGAAGGCAATCCAGAAGACTATGGGGATTTCGATCCCGGTGGCTTCGGGCCGTCCTTGGGAAGTGATTGATGAGCCGTCCAAACCCAAAGGCCGTGGCCGTGGGCGCGGTGGCCGTCCCGGTGGCGGCGGTGGGCGTCCCGGTGGTGGTGGCGGCGAAGGCGCTGGCAAGCCAAGCGGTGGTCGTCGCCGTCGGCGCGGTGGCGGTGGCGGCGGCGGGAAGCCGGGCGGCCAGCAGGCAGCCTAAGCCGACACTTAGAAGTTGAACGACCCAATGGCGTGCTGTGACAACCACAGCGCCCCATTGACTTATCCGACCCGCGTGGCTGCGGTCTTAGCGGTGCTTTTAGGCTGGCTGATCCTGTCGCAAGACATCGGGCTCACCGTTTGGTTCGCCCTGCTGCTGGTGGCGACAGGGATCCACCTGATCAACCGCAAACCCCGAGTGCGCTAGGCTTCAGGTGCCGCAGAAGGTCGCCGGGACGATCTCATCTTCGGTCGGCGGGCGCTGAAGCTCGGGATCGGTCTCTTCAAAGGGCGTCGCCAGCGCTGTCATCAACCGCTCGAACGGGGCCATGTCGCCCGCAACGGCGGCTTCGATCATCTGCTCAATCCGGTGGTTGCGCGGGATCACGGCGGGGTTCGCCGCCTGCATGACCGCCTGCGGGTCCGGCTCATCCTTGATCCGGCTGCGCCAGTTTTCGGCCCATGTGTCAAAGGCATCGCGGTCGGTGAAGTGATCACGCGCTTGATCGGTCCCAAGGGCGCGGAACGTGTTGGTGAAATCCGAGCCGTCCGTTTGCATCAGGCTCAGCAGTTCGTTGATCAGATCCACATCCTCGGGTCGAGGATTGGAAATTCCGAGTTTGGCCGCAAAACGCCGCAGCCATGCGGCTTCGACCAACTCGGGCATGTCATGCACGATTTCAGTCGCGTCTTCGACGGCAGTCTCTTTGTCGTCCATCTGCTGTAAAAGCGAGGTCGCCAGTTGCGCCATGTTCCACACAACGATCTGCGGTTGATTGCCGTAGGCATATCGGCCCTGCCGGTCGATGGAACTGAACACACGGCCCTGATGAAACGCATCCATAAAGGCGCAGGGGCCATAGTCGATCGTCTCGCCCGAGATGCTGCAATTGTCGGTGTTCATAACACCGTGGATAAAGCCGAAGGACATCCATTGCGCCACCAGTTCCGCCTGCGCGGCACAGACCGTGCGCAGAAGGTCAAGCGGACCCTCGGCATCGGGATAATGCCGCGCAATGGCATAGTCGGTGAGGGTTTTGAGCGCCTCCGTCTCTCCGCGATGGGCGAAGACTTGAAAGGTGCCGACGCGCAGATGGCTTGCGGCGACGCGGGTGACAATGGCGCCGGGCAGGGGCCCGCTTTCGCGCAGGATCGGCTCCCCGGTGGCAACGGCGGCGAGGGCACGGGTGGTCGGCACGCCGAGCGCATGCATCGCCTCGCTGATCAGGTATTCGCGCAGCACCGGCCCAACCCAAGCGCGGCCATCGCCCATACGGGAATAGGGAGTCGGCCCGGAACCTTTGAGCTGAATGTCACGGCGCTTGCCCTCGCTGTCGATGACCTCACCCAGCAGGATTGCACGGCCATCGCCAAGCTGCGGGTTGAAGTTGCCGAACTGATGCCCGGCGTAAAGCTGCGCCAAGGGGGCCGCCCCTGCGGGCACCGCATTGCCGCCGAAAACCTGGGCGCGGGTCTTTGCATCGCCGCCTTCGATTCCGAGCGACGCCGCCAGATCGTCGTTCCATGCCAAGAGCTTGGGCTCTTTTACCGGCGTCGGGTCGAGCCGGGTAAAGAACCCGTCGGGCAGGGTGGCATAGCTGTTATCAAAGGGAATACGCATCACAGTTTCCGAGACATAAGCATGTAATCCTCGCGGGGGCGGAAGCCCGCACGGGTATAGACTTTGAGCGCCGCTTTATTGGTGCGGTCCACCTCAAGATGAATGGCGCGCAACCCGCCCGCGGCAAGCGCCCGTGGCAAAGCGATCAGCGCTTCCGAGGCGATACCGCGCCCCCGCACGCCGGGACGGACGTAGATTTCATCAATGATGGCGTCCAGCCCGCCGAATTCAACCGACCAGCCGAAACAGATCACCACATAGCCAATCGGCGCGCGGGGCGGGCCGATCAGATAGGCGGCCCCATGGGGGATCCCCTCCAGCAGCGGCGCCAATCCGTTGCGGCGCTGCTCATCGGTCATCTCAATGCCCGCTTCGGCGTGAAAGGCCGTGACCAGCCCGACTAATTTATCAAGATGCTCAGGCGCGCCGAGGGTGAGATGTGCGCTCATAGACGGGCCAGCCTTTCGGTAAGCAGGGCAAAGAACCCGTCGGCGTCAAGGTCGCCTACGAAAAGTGCGTTGGGCGCACGGTCGGTCACGCCCCACCAGTCGGCCACGGTCATGCCCATGGTCAGCTCTGACTGGGTCTCGATCTCGACGTTGATATGGCGGCCTTTGAAAAGGTCGGGGTTGATCAAATAGGCGGTCACACAGGGGTCGTGCAGCGGCGCGCCTTCGGAGCCGTATTTTTCCTTGTCGAACCGCTCGAAGAAATCGGTCATTTCGGCCACGGCGACGCCCACCGGCGTGCCAATCGCGCGGAAGGCATCGTTGCGTGGTTTGGTGACCAGTGCCTTGTGAGTCACGTCAAGCGGCATCACGACGATGGGAATTCCAGATTTAAACACGATATCAGCAGCATGCGGGTCAACGTAAATGTTGAACTCTGCCGTGGGGGTGATGTTACCCCCTTCGAAATAGCCGCCGCCCATCAGCACGATCTCTTGCACCTTTTCGGCGATATCGGGCGCCTTTTGCAGGGCGGTTGCGATATTGGTGAGCGGGCCCAAGGGGCAGAGGGTCACGCTGCCTGCGGGATGGGCGCGGAGCTGTTCGATGATGAAATCGACGCCATGCCCCTCGGCCAGCGGCATGGTGGGGTCGGGCAGGTCGGGGCCATCAAGGCCGGTCTTGCCGTGCACATGTTCTGCCGTCACCAAGTCACGGCCCAGCGGGCGGTCGCAACCGGCAAGGACCTTTACATCCCGGTGCCCCGCCAATTCGCAGACGATGCGCGCGTTTTTCGAGGTCAGTTCCAGCGGCACGTTGCCCGCAACACAGGTGATGCCCAGAACGTCGATCTCTTCGGGGCTGGCCAGCGCAAGGAGGATCGCGACGGCGTCGTCCTGTCCGGGGTCGGTATCGATAATGATTTTGCGCGGGGTCATGGGCTTACTTTCGTCAAATTGCTTGGGGCAGAGCCTTGCCGGAGGCTCATGTCTTTGTCCAGCCGCAGGCCCGGCGATTAGCCGCGTTCCGCCAGTTTCACCGCATCCCAAAGCGCATCCATCTCGGCTAGATCACTGTCTTGCGGGGTTTTGCCCATGGCCGCGAGCCGGGCCTCAATGCCCTCGAAACGCCGGGTGAATTTGGCATTGGCGGCGCGCAGAGCGGCTTCGGGGTCGAGCCCAAGGTGGCGGCCCAGATTGGCCATGACAAAGAGAAGATCGCCGTATTCCTCCTCAACCTCGGCTTGGCTGAGCTGGTCCTTCGCCTCGACCAATTCGGCGGCCTCTTCGGTGATTTTGTCCAGCACCTGTGTCGTCTCGGGCCAATCAAAGCCGACCCGCGCTGCACGTTTTTGCAGCTTCATTGCGCGCAACAGAGCAGGCAAGCCAATCGCCACCCCGTCCAGCGTGCCACCCTGTGCTTTGCCAGCGCGCTCTGCGGCTTTGATCTTTTCCCAGTCGGCGGTCTGCTGTTCGGCACTTTTGTCGCGAGATTCGTCGCCAAAGACATGCGGGTGGCGCGCCACCATCTTATCGCTGATGTTGCGCACCACAGATTGAAAGGAGAAATGCCCCGCTTCTTCGCCCATGGCCGTGTGATAGACCGATTGCAGCAGCAGATCGCCCAGTTCGCCCTCAAGTTCCGCCCAATCGCGACGGGCAATGGCATCGGCAACTTCATAAGCCTCTTCAATGGTGTAGGGGGCGATGCTGTCGAAATCCTGTTCGATATCCCAGGGGCAGCCGGTGTCGGGATCACGCAGGCGGCGCATGATTTCAAGCAGCCGTTCAATGCCAGCATCGGAATCGTGAATGAGATCGGCTTTTGTGTTGTCCGGCATTGCAGGCCCCGTATGTCTGGTGTCAGATGCACCCTGACCAAACCAACCCCAAGGAGTCCAGCCCATGCCCGTGGTAAACCGCATCAATGCCTTTGCGGAGGATATGACAGCGTGGCGGCGCCATTTGCATAGCATCCCTGAGTTGGATCTGGAATGTCATGAGACGGCGGCCTTTGTCGCCGAACGGCTGCGGGAATTTGGCGTCGATGAACTGCACGAAGGCATCGCGACAACCGGTCTGGTTGCCATCGTCAACGGGCAGGGCGCAGGGCCGACGATCGGCCTGCGCGCCGATATGGATGCCCTGCCCATACATGAAGCGACGGGCAAGGACTACGCTAGCACCCGCATGGGCAAAATGCACGCCTGCGGACATGACGGGCATACCACGATGTTGCTGGGGGCCGCGCGTTATTTGGCCGAAACACGCAATTTCTTGGGCCGAGTGGCGCTGATCTTTCAACCTGCTGAGGAGGCCAGCGGCGGCGCTGGTATTATGGTCGACGAAGGCATCATGGAGCGGTTCGACATCGCGCAGGTCTACGGCATCCACAACATGCCCGGGTTGGACGAAGGTGCGTTTTTCACCACCCCGGGGCCGTTCATGGCAGCGGTGGACGAGTTTCACATTCACATAAAGGGCAAAGGCGGCCATGGCGCGATGCCCCATGACACCCGCGATCCTGTGGTGGCGGCCTGCGGCATCGCCACGGCGATCCAGACCATCGTCAGCCGCAATCATCTCGCCTCGCAGGATTTGGTGGTCTCGGTCACGCAAATCCACACCGGCAGCGCCGATAACATCATTCCAGAGACCGCCTATATCAACGGAACCGTGCGCACCTTTGACCGCGAGGTGCAGGAGATGGTGATGCGCCGCATGCAGCAAATCGTGGACGGGCAGGCGGCAAGCTATGACGTTTCAGCCGAGCTTGTCTATGAGGTCGGCTATCCCGCCACGGTCAACGATCCCGCCAAGACCGAAACCGCCATCGCGGCGGCAAGCGAAGTGGTGGGCGCGGACCGCGTGCATGGCGACTATGGCCGCGAAATGGGCGCGGAAGATTTCAGCTTTATGCTTGAAAAACGCCCCGGTGCCTATCTGTTTCTCGGGACCGGTAAGGGCGCGGGGCTGCACCATCCGGAATACGACTTCAACGACGAGATCGCGCCGCTCGGCGCATCCTTTTTCGCCCGTATCGTTGAGCGGGCACAGCCAGCAGGAGGCAAGTAATGGCACTGGAAGACGCGGCCAAACAGATGGATATGGCCTTTACCCGCGAGGACCTCAAAGGGCCGAGCTATGAGTTGACCTTTGGCGGGGCGACCTCTTTCCTGCGACGTAAATACACCAAGGATCTGACCGGTGTGGACATCGCGGTAACCGGCGTGCCTTTTGATCAGGCCGTCACCAACCGCCCCGGCACCCGCCTTGGCCCCCGCGCCATCCGCGAGGCAAGCGCGCTGCAAGCGCCCGACGCGCCCTATGGCTGGGACTTTGACGTGCTGAGCGAATTCGTCATCGCGGACTATGGCGATCTGGCTTTCGACTATGGCCATGTCAGCCAGTTTCCGGCGGCACTCACCGCGCATATCAAGACCATTCTGGATGCCGGTGCGGCCTCGGTCGTGCTGGGCGGGGATCACTATATCTCCTTCCCGATCCTCAAGGCCTATGCCGAAAAATACGGGCCAATCAGCCTGTTACAGTTCGACGCTCACACGGATACATGGGCTGATGACGACATGGACCGGATCGATCACGGGACAATGTTCTACAAGGCTGTGAAGTCCGGCATCGTCGACCCGTCGACCAGCGTGCAGGTCGGCATCCGCACCACCAATGAGGACACAATGGGCGTCAACATCATTGACGCACGTGAGGTGCATGAGAAAGGGCCGCAGGCGACCGTGGCCAAGATCAAGGAAATCCTCGGCGATCGGCCTTGTTATCTGACCTTCGACATTGACGCGCTTGATCCGGCCTTTGCCCCCGGCACCGGCACACCGGTCTGGGGCGGGCTGACCTCGGCGCAGACCTCGATCATGCTGCGCGATCTGGCCGGGATCAACATCATGGGCGGCGACGTGGTTGAGGTCTCTCCGCCCTTCGACACCACTGGGGCCACAGCGATCGCGGGCGCGCATGTCGCAACCGAGATTCTGTCGTTGCTGGGCCACCGCATGAGAACCGCGTGAGCGAAGGCCACAACATCATCGGGCGGCCCTCAGGCTGGGGGGCCGCCCACCTCACCGCGACCACCTGCGTCGCCTCAAATCGCCGACCTTCGAAAGGTGCTTAAAATGCTGTTCTGGATCATCGTGATCGCCCTCGTCGCCTTGGTGGCCTATGTCCGCCTTGCGCCCATCGACACCGGGCGTTGGCATGCGCAGGCCGAAGGGCAAAAGATGGGTAAGACCCAAGGCACCAACAGCTATATCTGGCGCGCACCCGTTGACGGCGACGGGCAAGAGACCTTGGCGCAGCTTGACCGTGCCATCATGCAGACCCCGCGTACAGAGGTCGTCGCCGGATCACTGGCCGAGGGGCAGGTCACCTATGTCACCCGCACCAAATTGATGGGCTATCCAGATTTCACCACCATCGGCGTCTATGGCGCTAATCCGCGCTACGTTGAGGTCTATGGCCGCTCTCGCTTTGGCCGGTCAGATCTGGGTGTCAACGCCAAGCGGGTCAATGCTTGGCTCGCTCAGGTTGAGGCGCGATGACAGGCAGCCTTGCTGCACCTCGCGCCACATCGGCACGTTGAGCGACATCTGGCACTGGGCCATGAACATGCGGCCACCGACCTGCAGGCAGATGGTTTCACCCAGTTCCACACGGGCGCCGGTGCTGTTGGTGCAATAGCAATCAATCGTCTTCCCGCCCGGCGCTTTGACATCCGCAAGGGCAGGGTGCAGAGCCGTCAGGGCCACAAGGCAAGTGAGCGGCATGATGCGTTTCATAGCCCATGATAGCATAAGCCGCCTCTTGACCAAAGCATTTGCATAAGCGACAGGAACCTCATGATCCCGATGCACCGCCTCGCGCAAATCTCGCAACGCTTCCAGTTTCTGGAGGCCAGCATGTCTGCGGGCTCCGATGGGGCCGATTTTGCAGCCCTCGCCAAGGAATACAGCGATCTCAAGCCGGTGGTGGATCAAATTGATCTTTACCAGCAGCTTCAGCGCGACCTTGAAGAAGCCGAGTTGATGCTGAAAGACCCCGAGATGGCCGAGCTTGCCCGCGAAGAACTGCCGCGTCTGCGGGCACGTCTGCCGGAGGTGGAGCAGGGGTTGCAACTGGCGCTTCTGCCGCGCGATTCCGCCGATGCGAAGCCCGCGATGTTGGAGATCCGCCCCGGCACTGGCGGCGATGAGGCCGCTTTGTTCGCAGGCGATCTGCTGCGCATGTACCAGCGCTATGCCGAAGCGCGCGGCTGGGGATTTGACCTTATCGAAAGCCAGATGACCGAGTTGGGCGGCGTCAAAGAAGTCGTGGCCCATATCACCGGCCAGAACGTTTTTGCCCGGCTGAAGTTCGAAAGCGGCGTGCACCGCGTGCAGCGCGTGCCCTCGACCGAAAGCGGCGGGCGCATTCATACCTCGGCAGCCACCGTGGCGGTGCTGCCCGAAGCCGAGGACGTGGATATCGAGATCAACGCCAATGACCTGCGGATCGATACAATGCGCTCCTCGGGTGCGGGCGGCCAGCACGTTAATACCACCGATTCCGCCGTGCGCATCACCCATATCCCAACTGGGATCGTGGTGACCTCATCCGAGAAATCCCAGCACCGCAACCGCGACAAGGCAATGCAGGTGCTCAAAGCGCGGCTCTATGACATGGAGCGCAGCCGGATCGACAGCGCACGGTCCGCCGACCGCGCGGCGCAGGTGGGCACGGGCGACCGGTCCGAGCGCATCCGGACCTACAACTTCCCCCAAGGGCGGATGACCGATCACCGGATCAACCTCACTCTGTACCGGCTTGAGGCCGTGATGCAGGGCGATCTGGATGAGATCGTCGATGCGCTGACCGCCGACGCCCAAGCGCGGCAACTGTCGGAGATGGAGGGGTGAGCCCCCAGACCGCGGCCCAAGCCATGGCCGCCGCGGCCGGGCGGCTCCGGGCGGCGGGCGTGCCCGATCCGGCGCGGGATGCGCGGCTTTTGTTGGCCCATGCCGCCGCCGTGGATGCCGCCCGCGTGACCCTGATCGCGCCCGAGGAAATCGCCCCCGAAGTGGCCGAACGCTTTGAGCAACTCATCGCTCTGCGGGCCGTGAGGGTGCCGGTCTCACAACTCATTGGACGGCGGGCATTCTATGGCCGCGACTTTGCGATCAGCCGCGATGTGCTTGACCCGCGACCTGAGACGGAAACCCTGATTGATCTGGCCCTCGGCAATGATTTTACCCGCATTCTGGACCTTGGCACCGGGTCGGGTTGTATCCTCGTCACCCTGCTGGCCGAGAGGGCGCGCGCGACGGGGCTGGGCGTTGACCTTTCCGAAGCCGCTTGCCTTCAGGCCAGCGCCAATGCGGTGCAGCATGGGGTGGCCGAACGGGCCGACATCCGTCAATCCGATTGGTTCAGCGCCGTTGATGGGCGCTTTGATCTGATCTTGTCGAACCCACCCTATCTGGCTGCCGATGAAATGGCGGCGGTCTCTCCAGAATTGCGTCAGCACGAGCCTGAGATGGCGCTGACCGATGGGCAGGACGGGCTGAGCATCTATCGCATTATCGCTGCCGAGGCGCAGGGCTATCTCACGCCCCAAGGCCGGGTCATGGTCGAAATCGGCTGGCAACAAGGCGAAGCGGTGCAGGAAATTTTTGCCGCCGCCGGCTGGGGACGGGTGACGCTGGCACATGATCTGGATGGGCGGCCAAGGGTCGTTTCAGCCGATAAACCGGCGTGAAATCGCGAAAAATCCGCCATTTGGCAGGCCAAACGGCAGTTTCTTCTTGCCCAAGCCTGTCTGGCATGGTTAGTCAGGGGTGTTGCAGCGGTGGATGCCATAGGCGGTCCCGCGCGGCACTATGCCCAACATATCGCTTAGGCCGGGTTCAAGACGTGCTTTGCACCCCCCGGTGAACGACACACAGCACACAAGGCTGACATCATTCCATGAATTCTCCCAGATCACGCTCCCGGTCGAAGAATAACCGCAAACGCTCGTCGCAAGGTGGCGGCGGCAATGTCGTCAACCGTGTTTTTGACAGCTCCGGCCCCGAGGGTAAGGTGCGCGGCACGCCGCAGCAGGTTATCGAGAAATACAACCAGCTGGCCCGCGATGCACAGTTGAGCAATGACCGTGTTGCGGCCGAGAACTTTCAACAGCACGCCGAGCATTATCTGCGTCTGCTGAGCGAAGCGCAGCGCGAGGTGGATCAGCGCCGCGAAGAGCAAGAGCGCCAGAACCGTGAGCGCCAAGCTGAGCGGGATCGCGAGCGCGCAGAGCGTCAGGAGCGCGAGGCGCAGCAGGGCGGAAATCAACCTCAGGGCAATCAGTCTCAGGGAAACCAACCGCAAGGCGATCAGCCAAAAGCGGAGAAACAGCCCGAGCAAGAGCCCGCTCAGCAGCAAGCCGAGGCCGAGGCGAACAGCGAAGAGAGCACGCTGGTCGACACGCCCGAGAGCAAGCCCAAGCCGAAACGCGCTCCGCGTCGCAAGCCCAAGCCGAAAGCGGCAGAGGCACAGCCGCAGGACAATGGCAGCGATGGCGACGGTAACGACACCGCCAAAGCCGCAGAATAACAAAAGCCCCGCAAATTGCGGGGCTTTTTCGTGTGGGCCATTGGTAGGGCGCGCGGAGTGGGCTTACCCTTCCATCCCCGCCTGCACATATCTGACACGCCCGTTACGCCGCAGCACTTCTTCACGCGGCTCCCAGTCGTAGCGCGGGTCGCTCATGACCGGCGACCAGAACAACTCGCCGCCCTGCCGCCATGGATCAAGTACAAGCCCTGCCTCCATCTGGGCACCCGCCGCCGAGATGATGGCCGTCGAATGATCCAGCAGTATCCGCGAGTCGCCATTGGCGATGGCGCGGTGCATGTCGAGCGTGGCGAAACCTTCGGCCAGCAGCCGTTTCTCCAGATCCTCTGCCCAATGCCAACACAGGCCCCGTGGTTTGCTGCCGTTGTTGACCTTCACGTTATGAATCAGCGGCGGGTCGGTGATTTGATAGGCAATCGCCAGCTCATGGGTATGACGGTAGGCGATCCGCGCTGCACGGGCGGCCTCTGCCGGGTCCACACTGGGCGAGAGTTCTGTAATGGCACGGG